>JAWWBX010000029.1:0-24046 GCA_033720735.1 Saprospiraceae bacterium | reverse complement strand
GTAAGCCGGATCGGTCTCGATTGCCAGGTGGCGCGCCCGGGCCGCATAATTCACTTCAGGCGCTGTGTCGTCGATCTGGTCGAGCAGGCACTGAAAGAACTCGAGAAAATGGCGTGTATGCTGTCCGATCGACGCGCCGAAGAGCAAGTCCAATTGGCGCTGATACGCTTCCGCGGAGATCTGGTCGAGGTAGACTTTGGCGTCAGTGAGTATCTGGGATGCGACGAAACGGACCTTCATGCGTGTCTCTTGTGAAGGTTCAAATTTACAAAAGTGCCGATGGTATGCCGGCTTTTTTGGATGAAAGTCCCGTCAGGTCAGGCGACGGAGCGCTCGCCGGCAGAGCACAAGGCCATGGACATGCCAGGCTCTATGATCCGGGCTCGAATTTCAGCGATACAGAATTGATACAGTAGCGCAACCCGGTGGGCTGTGGGCCGTCGTTAAAGACATGGCCAAGATGTCCGCCGCAGCGGTTGCAGTGCACTTCGGTGCGGATCATTCCGTGCGACACGTCACGTTCACGATCCACATGCGTCGCATCGAGAGGTGCGTAGAAGCTTGGCCACCCCGTGCCTGAACGGAACTTGGTCTCGGAGGCAAACAGCGCCAGACCGCAGGCGGCGCAGAGATAGGTGCCCTTTTCCTTGTTATCCCAGAGCGCTCCCGAGAATGCACGCTCAGTACCCTGCTCCCGCAGGACATAGTAAGCAAACTCGTCCAACTCGCTGGCCCACTCATCGGGTGATTTGAAAATCCGCTGGATCGTGTCACCGCGCTCATTGACAAAGAACGCCGCTTCATCTGAAGCATGACGGTCCTGTGCCTGGCATGCGCCGGCTATTGTGGCAAACAGGATACTGATCAGGAAGATCGCTGTCCGGTTCATTGTACTTCTTCTTTCAGCAAGTGCCCGAATTTCTCTCGCACCTTCCGCACTTTAGGATTGATGATGATCCGGCAGTAGCCCGCGTTCGGATTCTCGTTGTAATAATTCTGATGGTAGTCTTCCGCCTTGTAGAACCTGGCCGCCGGCACGATCTCCGTGACAATGGGGTCACTCCACAAGGTCGGCGCAAACTCCGCTTTAGACTTTTCGGCGATCCGTCTTTGCGCATCCGAATGATAGTAAATACCTGACCGGTACTGGGTTCCCACATCGTTGCCCTGACGGTTGAGGGTGGTCGGGTCGTGCGTCGTCCAGAACACCTTCAGCAATGTTTCAAACGAGATCACGGCCGGGTCGAAGGTGATCCGCGCCACTTCTGCATGGCCGGTCGTACCGCTGCAGACTTCGCGATAGGTGGGATTGTCGACATGGCCGTTGCTGTAGCCGGACTCGACGAGATACACGCCCTTCAGGTCCTGAAAGACAGCTTCGACGCACCAGAAACATCCGGCGCCCAGGGTTGCGACTTCGGTTTTGATACCATCCGGGATCTCCATATCGGGTTGTTGATTTTGTGCCATTGAATTGCAGCTGAGCAATCCCATGGCACCAATGAACAGAGTCAGTGATTTCATCATACTACAAAAATGCATATCCTGTCGATAGCAATCTACCCCGATCAACAAGTTTAGGGGCTGCGGGTTGTGCCCTGGCAGGATTTTACCAAAAGATTAACCAGCTGCAGGGTTCTCCGGCAAACCGACAAACCGACCTACCTTAGCCGTTCATGGACCATTCCCGGCGCTGGTATCGCGAGGCATTCCCCTGGTTGCTGCTGACAATGGTGTCACTCACCGGATTGTGCCTTTATTTCTATCACGATGTCCTCGATGCTTTTCCATCGCATATCCATGCCTGGACCCAGTCCGATCGTTATGCGCTCGCCTTAGGCTTTCTGGATAATGGATTCAATTTGTTCCGACCGCAGACGTACAACATCTTCACCGAGGGCGGAGTGACAGGGGTCGACTTCCCCATCCATGAGTATGTGGTCGCCCTCCTGATGAAGCTTTTCGGGACCAAAGAGCCCATCGTCTTTCGCACATATACCCTCGTCTATAGCCTGATTGCGTATCTCTTCTTGTTCCGTTGCGTGTTAGGCTTCACGCGCGCTGGCTGGAAGGCGATGCTGGCGGTCCTGTTCACCTTCACCTTTCCGATCGTGGTTTACTACCAGGTGGGTATGGTGCCGTCTGCAACGAGCTTTGCCAGCGCTGTCATCGGTTTCTCGTGCTACCTGGCCTACCTGCAAGATCAACGGATGCGCTCATTTTACTGGGCGGTGGGCATGTTGACACTGGCTGCCCTGCCGCGCATGTCTTGCAACATCCTGCTCTTCGCAGTGCTGATGCAGCGGTGCTTCCATTACTTCCGGCAGGGGCGTGTCGTGCGCAGGGAGCTGATGGCGTTCGTCATCGCGTATGCGCTGATAGTGATCTCAGGCCTGTACAAGGGATATCTGAACGCGGAGTACGGTTCACGCTTTCTCGCTGTATTGATGCCGGCATCCGACACGGGACAGCTGCTGGATATCGTGCGGGAAGTGGTCATGCGCTGGACGTACCAACTCATGTCGTGGCACCATTACCTGGTGTTTGCGGTCCTTGTGGGCTGGCTGGTCTGGCAGGCCAGCAAGGGTCGCATGGACCGGCTCACACAGGAGGTCTTGCAGCTGGCAGGGCTGCTCATGGCGGGGTCCGTCATCTTTTTCGTGGCGATGGCCCGTCAGTTTGTGGCGCACGAATACTACTTCCTCGACAGCCTGTATCCCGCTCTGGTGCTCATGCTGATGGCAGGACTGAGGGCAGTGCGGGTGGAAGGGTATGTGGGCGCTTTGATCTGGCCGGCCCTTTTCGCGGGTTCTTTGATCGGCGCCGTACAGCACGCCAATGCCGTGCAAAATGAAAAGTATGCGGAGACCCTGTGGGACCGGGGCGAGATCACCCGCAAGAACTTCCTGGGATCGGATCAGTTGCTCGACAGTCTCGGTGTTGCGGGTGATGCGCGCATGCTGGTGTTTGAGGCATATTCGACCAATGCACCATTGCTCCTCATGGGCCGCAAGGGATATACGATCCTGAACACGACGCCAGACAACATCGAACGGGCGCTTGCACTCGACTTTGATTATATCGTCGTGCAGGATACCTATCTGGCACAGGTCATCCTGGCATATCCGCCGCTGCTTGATCAGATTGAGCGGATCGGTGGCAACGGACGCATCTCTGTGTTTGCGCCATCAGAAAACGGGACGCCCGGCATTCCTGCGGCACTGGGTATTTCTACCCCCTGGCTGGTGAGCCACGTGTCCGGAACAGGTCAGGATTCACTGTCGTATTGGAGCAATGTAACTGTCGCTGATACCGCTCAGACTACGGGGTGGATGGGTGTGATGCGGGCAGGTGAAGAGTTCGGTCCGACGTTTGCCATCCCGTTTCAGCCGCAGCAATTTGATCGTTTGTTGCTGGAGGGATCACTCCGTTCCGAGGAGGCAGTCACGGTTCAAGTGGTGGGCAGTGTAGAAGCACCGGATGACGCCAAGGCTTTCTACCGTGCTTTCCCGGTTGAACTGCATGGATCACCAGGCTGGACGCCGTATGCCTGCCTGATCACACCTCCGGCAGACATGCCGGGAGGGCTCGTCATGAAATGCTATCTGTGGAATGAATCCGGCGTACGGATCAACTACACCGATCTACGGGTCACGCTGTACCGCAGCAACTGATCCTAGAATTCGCCCATCATCTCTTCGCCACCTTCCCAGTCGCCGCGGTTGCCGCGCTGGCGTTGCTTCTTCTGATTGAGCCGGTAGGTGAAGGTGAGCGTGGTCGAGCGGGGGCGCCAGCGAAATTCTCCCTCGGCATAAAAGCCGACGCCTTCGGTGACATACCGCCGTTTGCGCGTGTTAAACACGTCACTGACATTCAAAGTCAGCGTCCCGTTGCGCTTGAGCACATCCATGCTCATGCCGAGATCCGCGTGAAAGGTGCCCTGTGAGCGCCCTTGCGTAGTCTCCTGAGGGCCGCGGTAGTTGAGGCGCAGTTGTGTTTCCAGTTTGTTGAACAGCGTCACACGTGAGTTCATGCGCGTCTGCCAGCTGTACGTGTCGGCATCCCCAAATTCACCACCGTCCGTGATCGATCTGAACAGGTTCAGATTTCCGTCGACTTTCCAGGTGTCAAGAATGTCCTTGGAGAACGTGAATTCAAATCCGAACGCATCGCGCGTTGCAAGATTCTGGGGCATGGTCCGCGTGATACCCTCGTCATCAATGGTACGGATCCGCTGAATGACTCCGGTGGAATGGCGGTAGTAGATGCTCGAACTCAACGAGGCATTATCCCAATATTTGACATGGCCGATCTCCATCGAGTTGGTGAATTCCGGGTCCAGGTTCGGATTGCCACCCCAGAAATTGCGCGAGTCACTGAAGGTGAAAAACGGATTAAGGTACCAGAAACGCGGCCTTTGGACGCGGCGCGAGTAGCTCAGCTGCAAGGTGTTTTCGCCGGCCAGTTCATAACCGAAATGTACCGAGGGGAACAAATTGGTGTAGTCCCGGTCGTTGACCTCACCCGTCTCGACGAGCTCGGTGATCACATGTGAATACTCGGCACGTACGCCAAACTGGTATGAAAACCTGTTGATCTTGTTGCCATAGATGAGATAGCCCGCGTGGATATCCTCGTCGTAGTTGAAGTCATTGCTCAGATTGTCGAGCCGGATCCAGTCGTTGTCGGCAAACTCCTCGACGAGGTAATCGTTGCCGATATGACGAATGCTCGCCTTGTAGCCAGCTTCGAACTTGCCGTTCTCTCCGATCGGACGAACATAGTCAATCTGTCCGAGCCAGCTCGTCTGACGCTCGTCGTTGACCGAGCGCTGGTTGAGGTCGGGAATGCCGGCAGGGGAGAGGTCCGGGTTGAGTACGCGTTCGACATATTCCGAAGACTCGGTCTCGGTGCTCTCGTCGTACTGAACGGCCATGGTGAGTTCGTGGTCCTTGCCAAAGGTGCGCTTGTAGTTCAGGTTGTATTCGAGTGAGGGCTCGTCGCCAGTTTGCGTCTCGTCGCGCGTGGTGATCGTCTGCAGTTCCCTGAACTGATCGAAGTCCCGGTAGACCAAAGATGACTCGTTGCTTTCATCACTGATCCGGTACATGAAGGCACCGGTCAGGACGCTGTTTTCGCTGAAGAAGATATCGGTTCCCAAGCGCACGTTGTGCGACCATCCGGCGCGGGTGCGGTCGCGATCCTGCTCGAGATAAGTGGTGATGTCATCCTGGTAGTATTCCTGATACAGAAACCCGTCGCCGGGGCTGTTGCGGTAGCGCGCGCCGTAATTCAGGAAGAAATTCACATCCTTGCGGCGGAAGTTCACATTGGAGCTGGCACCGAAGTTGGTGGGATAGCCGCCATTGAGCGTAAACGATCCGTTGACACCCTTGCGCTGTTCCTTTTTCAAAACGATGTTGATGATACCGGCCATTCCCTCCGCATCGTATCGCGCTGAAGGGTTGGTGACCACCTCGACGCGTTCGATCAGATCTCCCTGCAGAGCACGCAAGGCATCATTGCCACTCAATCCAACCAGTCCTGACGGACGGCCGTCGACCAGGATCCGTACATTCTGGCTGCCACGCAGGGACACATTGCCCTCAATATCGACGCTGACGGAGGGAATATTGTCCAGGATATCGGCTGCACTGCCACTGCGGGTGACCAGGTCTTTTCCGACGTTGAATACCTTCTTGTCGAGACCGAGCTGAAACTGGCTTTTCTCACCGGTGACCTCCACCTCTTCAAGCATCTGGGCTGAAGGTGAGAGGGTGATGGTGCCGAGGTCGGCAACCGGCTCGTCCCTGCTTACCACCACTTCGCGGATCCACAGCGGGTCGAAAGAAATGTATTCGATCTTGACATCGTAAGTGCCCTGATCCACCTCGATCGCGAAGACACCGTTGATATCGGTCACCGTACCTCCGGTAAGTGTCTCACTGCCCTGAACGTACACGGAAACTGCGGCAAATTCAAGCGCCTGACCGGTTTCGACGTCCTGTACGATGCCCTTGATCATCCGTTTGATATCGCTGGCATCAAGGTTGCTCAGATCAGCGGGTTGAGCTGTTATGTTGAACAGGCTGAACACGCAGAGAAAGGAGAAAATCAATCTGATCATATGGTATCTGTCCTTCAAGTGTAATTGATGGGCAAAGTTCGTCTCTTCAGGCATGACAAGCGACTTCTGACAGGTTAATTAAGGTTAATAATGGTGAGACCATGCAATGCGGATGCACTCCCCATGCCTCCGCACCGGGCTTTTGATCCCCCGCTGAATATCTCATATTGTGCATCGCTTGAAGATGAACAGTGATAAACCTCGAATGTTTGGGAAGATCCTCGCCGTGATGCGGATTGTCGGCGTGCTCCTGGCACTGGCGTTCTACCTCGGCCGGTTGATGCTGTTGTCAGTCATGTTTGGCAGAAAGGACGAGCGCGGGTTCAGATTTCGCCGCAAGTTTGCCAATGCGGCATTGCGCATTCTGGGTGTTCGGCTGATCGTGCGCGGTACGCCCGCGACTGAAACGGCGCTGTACGTCAGCAATCATCGCTCTCTGGTTGACCCGCTCATTGAGTTGTCGCTGATCGATGCGTTCGTCGTGTCCAAAGCCGAAGTATCCGGGTACCCGCTGGTGGGGCGCGGGGCGCGGGAGACCGGGGTGATCTTTGTGCAGAGGCAGAAGACCAGCAGCCGTGCCGCCGCCAGGCTGGCGATCCGACGGGCCTTGTCGGATGGGAAATCGGTCCTCATCTATCCCGAAGGCACGACCAGCAAGGCAGAGACCACCCAGGCCTTCCGGTTGGGGTCCTTTCAGGTCGCCGCTGAGTTGGGCGTTCCGGTGGTGCCGGTAGCCGTTGATTACGCCGATCCGGGCAACTACTGGTTTGAAATGCCCATGCTGCCGTTCTTTCTGCGCAAATTCTCCAAAAAGAGAACGCGGGCGGCCGTCAGTATCGGCACTCCGATCGTGAGTGCAGACCCGTTGGCATTAGCGGAACAGGCGCGCGACTGGATCGGGCACGAGATCCATCTGCTGCGGCAGACGTTGCGGACAGGCTGAGATATCATCAGACGTCAGATGGCAGACGCCAGATTTCAGATGCCAGAAGTCAGATGCCGGACGGCAGCTGGAGCTGCATGCGGCGCAACACCGACCTCTACACTGAACATGCACCATAAGCGAATGCACTTGTATGCTCTAACTCCTTGATTTTCACGTAAAAAAGTTGATTCCGGGAACGGAGTTGTTTAACGTGTTGTTAATTGAATGTAAAATTAGTGTAAACATATTATCTTTGTTGTAAATATCGGTGTGATGAGTAGAGTTGTATATCGGGAAGAACAAAGATATCCCACGGCAGACAGCTGGTTCCTGACCGGCCTTTTTGGTCTCCTGATCGTCATGGCCCTGATCGGATTGATCTCCGGCCGGCCGATGTCGACTGCGGAAGGTTTGTTGGTCGTCACGGTTGCGCTGGCAGCGGCCGGGGCAGGCTGGTATCTCAATCGCCTGCGCATGCAGGTCAGGGTCAATGAAAAGAATTTGAAGCTGAAATATCTTCCCATCGAATTCGAAAAGCGGAAGATCAAATGGAAGCACGTCAAAGACATTGAGCTGATCCGCTTGCCGCGATTTTACAAGTGGCGCGGTTGGAATGTGCACTACAGCTCAGGGAACAAATGGTACAACATCAGCGGCAAGGCTGTGATCAAGCTCACCCTCAAAGACGATCAGGTGGTGCTGATCGGCATCCGCCGGGTTGACAAACTCGAGGATGTGCTTCGCCGGATCGAGCGCACCAAGGAAATGGTACATGCCGCATAAGCGGTGTGGCCGTACGCAACCCGGTACGCCAAACTCCGCCACATCCAATCTGGGATCCTGAACGATAAGCAGGTCGCTTACGACGCGGGTGGGATCAAAATGACATCCACCCGACGGTTGTGCAAGCGCCCCTGGTAGGTGTTGTTGTCGAAGTCAGGGTTGAGTTCGCCGTAATCGCGGATAAACAGCCATTCGGCCGGGATCTCGTGGGCGTTGAGGATCTGGAACACGGATTCGCTGCGCATCTGTGACAACCACTGATTGTATTCGAGGCTGCCGATGTTGTCGGTATGGCTCTGGATCACGATCTCGTATTCCTCGAGGTTGGGCACTGCATCGATCCAGTCGAGCAACTCCTGTTTCTGCTGTGGGTCCACATACCAGTTGCCACCGCCAAAGAAGATGCTCTTGGTCTCGTACTGCGGCCCGGCATCCTGTGCCAGGGCGATGGAGCAGAGAAGAAGCAGGGCGATGATCAATGCAGAACGGATCATTTCTCTAGAAAAATAACGAATCACCGGCATACGTCGTGCTCTCTGACGGACAGATCAGGAGAGTTTAACAACCTCACG
Organism: Saprospiraceae bacterium; assembly: GCA_033720735.1. Lineage (GTDB taxonomy): Bacteria > Bacteroidota > Bacteroidia > Chitinophagales > Saprospiraceae > B8-G4. The sequence goes on along the minus strand of JAWWBX010000029.1, from coordinate 15,639 downwards.
CGCGAAGTTGGCGAGGCGTTCGTGCACCAATTCGGGTACGGCGCCGGCTTCAACCCAGGTGTGCACATAGCCCTGATAACGCATGCCCAGGTAGGCGGCAGAATTGACAAACGGGATGGTAAACGCCACATCGGTGTCGTCATCCGAACCACAACTGATCAACGCCGTGGCTTTGCAGCGCAACTGGCGCCCCAGTGGTTTGTGCCACTTCAACAAGTCGGTGATACGATCGAAAAAGTTTTTCATGATGGCACTCATCGCATACCAGTAAACGGGCGTGGCGAAGACCAGCACATCGTAGGCGAGCAATTGTTGAACCAGCGGTATGAAATCGTCCTGGCGGTCGGGGAGGTTATAATCGAAGAACCCGATCCGGTAGTCGTTGAGATCGATGATGTCAAACCCGGTGCGCGCGACAAACGCATCCACGACGATCCGTGTGTTGCCATCGCTGCGTGCGCTGCCCAGTATGACAACACCGCGCACGGCACCGGGATGTGGCTGCTCGGACATGTGATTACAAACATGCAAAAAGCCGGGAGGTTGTGAAAATGAGCGACTACTCCATGGTGATGCGCACCAACTCCCAGGTCTGCCTGTCGATGCGCAAATTGCGCTCATTCAGATCATTGGCGATGATCTCTCGTTGCATTTCGGCCCGCAGCAGGGCTCCATTTGTGATACTAAACTCCTGGGTCATGCGGTCTTCGACGGAAAACCGGACGTGTTCCATTTCTGCGTCGAGGGAGCCCGAGTCTGATGAAATTTGCTTCAATGCCTGGATGATCGCCTGCTTGCCGGCGCCCGGATCGATGGCACTGATGTCGTAGAGCGTCACACTGTTGCGGGTAACGACCGAATCTGTGTCGAAATAGATCTTGCCGGCCTTCGGAAAGGGCGTTTCACCATACGGGTTGGGCAGGGTTTGTTCATACTCTGTCGTATCACGGGTGTCAAACGCATATCCGTAATTCTCAAACAAAACAGCAAACTCTCGTGAGAGCATGGCCTCAATTTTCTCCTGTGAATCCGTCATCAGCCGAATCGCCTGATCCATCTGCCGCCTTTCATCCGGAGCAGCGCTGCGTACCACCTCCAGATCCGACCACAGACCGATGATCCGCTCCCTGACCTCTCGCCAGTTCACGACCTGCAAAAAGGAGCCATACGGGTCTGTCTCGAATTGATAAACGAGTCTCGTGGAGATCTCGGACGCGAATGTGCGCAGCACAGGATTGTCTTCGTAGGGCCCGTCAAACATGATAGAGTCGATCGCGTATTCGATGAGATAGTTGCTGTCGGTTTCTGCAGCGATGAAAAAACGGACAAACGAAGTTGTGGACGCTTCAGTCACCTCATCATTTTTCTCTTTGTAGCGGTATTTGTCCAGCTTGTAATGGTACGTTTCGCCCTCCTGCCAGTAGGCAATGGTCACGAGTGTGTCGGAGTCGTAGATTTGTGCTTGTCCCAGCAGCGGGGTGATGGCGAGCAGAAGCAAGGTTTGTCGTTTCAACTTCACCAATAGGGTCTGCAAGTTGTGCAAGTCTCAGTTTTTTGTCCTGCTCTCCAGAGCGTTGACCCAGGATGCGACGGCCTCGTTGCATCCGCGGTCGAGCCACTGGATGATTTGAGCCGTACTGTGTTGATCATCAGACTGCTTTGGGAACTTCTGTTCATATTCGAACAGGAACTTCGGTCCGTAGCAGTCGTACAACGCTTCAACCAGGAAGTAGAAATTGCTGTGGTACCACAAGTAATTTTCAACGCCCATCCGCATATAGATGCTGTTAAAGTCCTCAATTGTCGCATGGACCGGCTGATACAGGTTCATGTGCACCCGATGGAACAGTTCAAATGCCGTGAGCGCCGATTCATCGTCATCCATGAAGAAATTGAAAGCGAAGTACGTGGCGATAAACTCGTTGGTCCATTTGTCAGGTGACCGGGCATTCGAAATTTGAGAGATGAAGTAGTGACCGAGCTCATGGATCGCATACACCTCGTAGAACGATGAGATCATTTCTGCACTCGTAATGCCCGCGTGGGCCAGTTCCTGATCCATTTGCATGTACAGATCCTCAAGGCCGTAGATCTTCTTGAAGTTGTCATACGACATGCCCGTATTCATGAAGATCCACCCGGAGCTGTAAAACACATAGCCAAAAGGAACCCGCTCATGGGGCCATTGGACAGAGTCGAGCACAGCCAGCTTTACCCTGAAGTCGCTTTTGGTCAGTGCTTCATAGTAATCCACTGCTTTCGTAACCGTGTGCTGCAGTTCTCGGGCAATGTCCTCGTTGGTCGGGGTAAAGTAAGCAGGTACTTTACCTTGAATGATCTCGACGTTCTGGCTGGCGATAAATGAATCGTAGAAATTCTGTGCATGTACGCTGACTGCGCAGCACAGGATCATGCATATAACGGTAGCGGTCTTGCTCATATGCCGGAATGTGCGATGGTCAGAGCGGATTTTCGACATCCCATACTTGCAATGCCCATCTGATGTGAATAGCCGCAATCAGGAGGAGAGGTCGATGCATGGAACAATCTGGATGTTATGATCTGGAAGTTAGAAAGAAAGATCTACTTGCCAATTCGAGCGGCAGTCGCCCCGGGAATGTTGGAGTCGTCCGCTTTGACAACTGTTGTTTTGTCTTCACTTGCGTTACACCTCCCGCGCAGGGTCCTTCTCCAGTTCCAGTTTCATCATCAGATCGGTTTGCTCTTCTTCTCCGAGCTTGAACACGTGTTTATCAAAGACCACAAACCCGTTTTTCTCATAAAATCGGATGGCGCGCGGATTGTGCTCCCAGACGCCAAGCCAAAGGTAGTCGACACCAAGTGCCCGTCCTCTTTCAAGAGCTGTTTCAAACAGGCGCCGACCGACCTGCTTTCCGTGATACGCTTTGAGCACGTAGATCCGCTCGATCTCCAGAGTCGGTGCCTTTTGTACTTCAGTTTGTGCTGGTCCCGTATTGATCTTGAGATACCCGACGATGTTGCCGTCGGTCACGGCAAAATAGAATTCCGAATGCTTGTTTTCGATTTCAGTCCGCAGTTTGTCCGTGGAAAACTCCGTTTCCAGGTATTTCGACATGTTGTCTTCGCTGTTGCCGTAGGCGAATGACTCTGCGAATGTTGACCTGGCAATTATCTGCAATTGTTGCAGGTCAGTGACGCTCACCCGTCTGATTTCCATCTTTTATTGACTCGTCGTTTGTCTGCTACACCTTTCGTTGCAGTGCGGAGTTATTGGTCATCCACAACGATCTGTTTTCTCAGTTCCAGTAGGTGCACCCGTTCTTTTTCATCCAGATTCAGGTCTGCCGGCGAAGGGCTCTGACAGGTAATTGCAGGATTCAGACAATAGATGTAGTCAAAAAGGTACACACCGACGTGAAATCGGTAGCCGGAATGACCATCGGTGACCAGCAAGTCATGCTTTCCACCCGGTTGGAGAACGTCTTCGAGCAGTACGAAATGCCGGCTGGTATCCCGGCGCATCAATTCCATGACGGCGATGACTTTGACACTGGCGGCAGGAGACGTTCTGAGCTGCCACAGTTCATCGTTCGTCGCATGCTCCGCCAGCCAGTTTTGCCGCACCCACTGGGCATGCATCCGCTCCTGATTGGCCCGCCGGGTCCGTGGCTCCTCCGCGACATAGGTATTGCGCATAAGCCCGACGGTGTCTGCGACTTCCTCTCTGATGTCCTTGAATTGTGGTTCATGGCATGCGGAAGACACCATCAATGGTCCAAGTGCCAGCATGCAGATGATTCCAGGTGTTCTCATTTGTTCGCCTCCGCTAGCGGAGGATGTAGTCTACCGTCGTCACCACGCGGATCAGCTTGTCGGCATGAAACTCTGCCTCTTCATTGTTGCGGCTCGCGGGCAACACCTGAAACACACCCTGGTTGGCATAGCGGATCTTGCCGACCGCCGATCCGGAATTGATGGCAAACTCCTCGGCCGAGGCGCGGGCATTTTGGGTGGCTTCGGCGAGCATGTCGGTCTTGATCGACTGAAACTCGGTGAAGAAGTAGCGCGGACCTGTTTGCCATTTGTTGCCGGACAGCAAGACACCACGGGCGATCAGCTCGGAGATCTCGTACGAGGCGGCTTCAACCGCGTCCACCTTGTCGGTTTCGACGGTCACCTGCACCTCCACGTTGTACGGGGCGGCAGCGCGTTCGTAGTTGTTCTGGAAAATGTTGATGGAGTTGGTCTTGATCTCGTTGGGTGCAAAGCCCCGTTCGCCAAGAAAATTGCGCACGGCTTGCTCGTGAAAGGTGATCTGCCGCTGCGCCGCATCGGTTGAAGGCACACTGTAGGTGCCGATCAGGCTCCAACTGGCATGGTCGGCGCGTACTTCGCGTTCGGACAGCCCCTTGACGGTGACATAGCGTTGCGCCGTACGGGCTTCGACCCAGTGACGGCCCAACAGCCATGCACTTCCCAGCATGCCGAAGGCGAGGATGATCGCCCAGGTGATGGATGTTTGCTTCTCCATATCAGAGTCGGTAATTGGCGTCCGCCATATCGCCTTTGATATTGTCGGAGATCAGCTTGCGGACGAACTTGACCTTCCTGTCGGCATCGAAGTGCACCCAAATAAAGATCCGGTCATCGAGGCGGGTGGATTCCAGGGTTTGCTCCACTCGGGTGTACTCTCCCGTCCCTTCCATCGCCTCATCGGTGGCGTAGACCAGCACTACGGTATTGGTATAATACGGCTGCCCCTTGATGGCTTCATACACGAGGTCACCGGTCCCACCGACATTGTCAAAAAAGTAGATGTTGCGACGTGACCAGAATTTGTTCTTCACATCGCCACGCAGATCTGTTGCGATCAGAGAGGGAGATGCTGCGGCATCTTTTCGTGCCGGGGCATCTGCCTGATCAACGACTTCCGCTGCACGCTGCGTGGCCGGCTGTTCTGCTGTTGGCTGATTTTCTGTTTGAGTGGTGGGTGTACTTACCGCAGTCGGATCGTACACGTCACTTCCGGATACGTCGAATGCCTGGGGCTTGCTGTTACATGCCCCGAGCATGGCCGCACACAGAAGAGAGAAAGCGATCAGTCTTGCCATAGATATGTTCAGTTATTGATTGTCCGATTCGCCCAGGGTGACCAGGACGTCGACTGTTCTGGTCTTGCGCTTCACTTTGACCGGCACCTGGTCGCCGGGTTCGTATTTCTCCAACGCCAGGATCAGGTCAATATTGGACGAGATCTTCTCATCGCCAAACTGCACGATGAGATCACCGAGTCCCTTGCCCCGCTGGCTTTGGTTCGTAGAGATCAGTCCTGCCTGTTCTGCCGGGCTGCCCGGTGCGACATGCCAGATCAGCGCGCCTTCCATGCCGAGCCGTCGTGTGGTGCTGCTGGCCACCAGTTCGACTCCGAGAACAGGGCGGCGCAGCTCGCCAAATTCGATCAGGTCGGGCACGACCCATCGCACAGCATCAGCCGGAATGGCAAATCCGATCCCTGCGCTGGCGCCCGATGGGCTGTAGATTTGCGTGTTGACGCCGATCAGTTTGCCCGACGAGTCGAGCAGCGGCCCGCCCGAGTTGCCGGGATTGATGGCAGCGTCGGTCTGGATCACATCGCGGATCGGGCGGCGTGTCAGGGATTCTATTTCGCGTCCCAGCGCACTGATCACCCCGGTTGTGAGTGTTTGGTCCAACCCAAACGGGTTGCCGATGGCGTACACAAATTGTCCGACCTGGAGATCATTGGAAGTGCCGATGGCCATGGGTGGCAGAACATCTGCAGGGGCGGCGATCCTGAGTACCGCGAGGTCTTTGTCCGGTGCCACACCAATCACCTCGGCGTCCCACACACTCTGGTCGGCCAGGGTTGCCTGGAAGCGCTGTCCGCCGCGGATGACATGAAAGTTGGTCACGATGTGCCCTTCCTTGTCCCAAATAAAGCCGGAACCCGAACCGCGCGGCACTTCAAGTACGTTGCGAGACCAGTAGTCACGTCGCACGCTAATGGCGGTGATAAACACGACAGACGGGGCCGCTTCCTCAAAAAGGCGGATCGTGGCGCTCTCCTCTTGTGTCAGAATGCGCAGTGATTGCTCCGGGATTGTGTCGGACACTTCCTGGTCGACTACGCCTGGGGATTGCTCCTTACCGTCTGTCGATTTCCAGGCCGTTCCGGCAAAAAAGCCCACAGCGAACACGGCTAACCAAATGATGACATGATAGGATTTCACTCCGACCTGCGTTTGGGGCAAAGGTACATACATCCGCGCGAGGAAGCCTCAAGAACCGAAAAACCCTGCCATTCGGCAGGCAAGCGCAGAACCGAAAAACCGAGAAACCGAGAAACCGAGAAACCGCAAAACCGAGTCACCGAGTCACCGAGTCACCGAGTCACTGAGCTACATGTCAATCGATACGCAGATCCTCGACACGTACACCGGGGTGGTCGGCAATTACGAAGCGGAAGTGGTTGTCAGGAAAGGGCCTCGCTGCCGAGATTTGGTGGATCTGCAAATGGATGCGGCTCCCGCCCTTGTCAAAGACATGCATCGACAGCGGCCTGGCATCCCGCCCGCGCACGGTCAGCCGCACTTTGGAGAAATCGGAATATTTGTCGACCGGTTTGAATTCGATGACCTGGGCCTGCTCCCCGTCCACCGTGTCCTCCCCGGTGATCGCATAGATAAATGCCTCGGTCTGGTACAGCCGCAAGTGGTCAAGCGGCGTCTGCGGGCCATCCTCGGGATCGGCATTGTAGATGCTCACCTCATTGATCTCTTCAACAAAGACCCAGCGGGTGACGCCGTCGCTACAGATGAGGTAGGTGCCGACATCAATGCGAAATCGCGCACCCTGTTGGTCAACAGTGCCCTCGTAGATGATGCGCTCCTGGCCGGGATGGTCTATGCTCATCGAGAACGTGACGTGGGCAGCGTCATACGCCGACAGGTATTGCTCCATCCGGTCCAGCAACGCAGTGGCGGCCGGGTCCGACTCGGTCGTCGACAGGAATTGTCCTTCCTGGGCAGCCAGTGTTGCCGAAAGGAGAAAGACCAGGATTGTAATACAACGTTGTCGCATCATCATCAATAACGGCAAAGGTAGTCACCCTGTTACCATTTGCGGATGCGGTCGCCGTTAAGAACGAGTTAAGGCGCTCAGGACCGCAGCGACTCAAGAAACTCGTCGAGTTCCATCTCGTTGTAGATCAGCACCTCGCGCGCCTTGCTGCCCTCGTTGGGGCCTACCACACCGACGGCTTCCAGTTGATCCATGATTCGGCCGGCGCGGTTGTAGCCAAGTTTGAGCCGGCGCTGGATCATCGAGGTCGACCCGTGCTGGTTTTGGACCACCAACCGTGCCGCATCCTCGAACATTTCGTCGAGTTCCGAGAAGGTCAGCCCGTCGGCGCCATTGATCGGCTCGTTGTCGTCCTTGTATTCAGGGAGGTAGAACGGCTCAGGATAGCCCTGCTGGTCTCCGATCGCGTTGATAACGGCTTCGACCTCCGGCGTATCGACGAAGGCGCATTGCAGGCGGATGAGGTTGCTTCCGATCGACAACAGCATATCTCCACGGCCGATGAGTTGTTCGGCACCGCCCACGTCCAGAATGGTGCGCGAGTCCACTTTAGAGGTCACCTTGTAGGCAAGCCGCGCAGGGAAGTTGGCTTTGATCACCCCGGTGATGATATTGACCGACGGACGCTGCGTGGCGATGATGAGGTGGATGCCCACGGCGCGGGCCAGCTGTGCCAACCGGCCGATCGGCAGCTCGACTTCCTTGCCGGCCGTCATAATGAGGTCGGCAAATTCGTCGATCACCAGGATAATGAACGGGAGAAAACGATGGCCGTTCTTCGGATTGATCTTTCGGTTGACAAACTTGTCATTGTATTCGCGGATGTTGCGCGCCCGGGCTTTCTTCAACAGATCATAGCGCTGATCCATTTCAATACAGAGGGAGTTGAGCACATGGATCACGCGCTTGGTCTCGGTGATGATCGGCTCTTCCTGGTCCGGCATGTAGGCCAGGAAGTGTTTTTCCAGGCGGCTGTAGGGGAAGAGTTCGACCTTCTTGGGGTCAATGAGCACAAACTTGATCTGAGAAGGGTGCTTTTTGTAGAGGAGCGACATCAGGATCGTGTTGATCCCGACCGACTTCCCCTGACCCGTGGCGCCAGCCACCAGGAGGTGCGGCATCTTGGCCAGGTCGGCGACAAACACCTCGTTGGAAATGGTCTTGCCCAATACCACCGGCAGATCCATCTTGGCGGAGGCATATTTTTCTGATTTCAATACCTCCTTCAGCGCAACGATCTGTTTCTTCTTGTTGGGAACCTCGATGCCGATGGTTCCCTTACCCGGCATGGGCGCGATGATGCGGATTCCCAGGGCTGACAGGCTCAGGGCGATATCGTCTTCCAGGTTCTTGATCCGGGAGATGCGTACGCCTGGGGCCGGTACGATCTCGTATAGCGTGACCGTGGGACCGATGGTCGCCCGGATCTTGGTGATCTCGATCTTGTAATTGAGCAACGTCTCAATGATCTGATCCTTGTTTGCTTCCAGTTCGGCGCGGTCGATCTGCACCTTCTGGTCGCTGTAGTCCATGAGCAGTTCCAGCTCCGGGGGCTCATAGCGCGAGAGATCAGCTTTTGGATCGTAGGGCTCGGAGTGATCCATGTTTTCCTTTTCGACGATGGAGACGCGCGGATCATGATGCAGATGTTCTTCGATCGTCGACGACGGGTTGACCGGATTGCCGTTCTCTTCCTCCGGTGCGGCAATCTCAAGCTCGGTATCCGTTTCGGGCCTGGTGGGAGCAGCGGCTTTCTGCGGTTTCGATTCGTCCAGATCGAATTCGATGCCGTCGGCTGCCGGTGTATCGGCTGGCGCGGCTTTCGTATCCTGCTGCCTTTCCCTGAATTGTTCGAGGAAGGTGGGTTGCAGTGGTGGGGTCTCGTCGGCATCGGTGACGGAATCAATACCTGCGAAGGCTGCTTTCTTGGGCGTCCGCTTCCAGTTTGGCAGATTGAACCGCAAGGCAAGCCAGGAGGCCGGTTGCCCGAGATTTGGGTTAAACATCCAGATGAGATATACTGCGAACGCGAACACCAGGAACAGGAAGAGCCCGGCATTGCCAAGGAAGTTGCTCAACCAGACCGACGTGCTTTCACCGAATGCCCCGCCCCAGGGAAATGCCATCCGGCCGAGGACAAACTCGAGAATGAGTGAGGTGAAAACGAGGCCCAACACACCCATGCGTGCCGACCGCCAAAAGGATTTCATGGGCTGACCAAACAGCCAGGTGATCCCCAGCTTGCCAAACAGCAGTACAAAGATGAACGACGCGACACCGAAGCCCCAGTAGAAGAAGAAATTGGACACTACTGCGCCGAGCCGACCCAGCCAGTTCTCGACTTGCAGGTCACCCTGTGCGAGGATACTCCATGAAAACTGCAGCACTTTGTCCTGGTCGATCTGCCAGGTGAAGAGGTAGGAGACGAAGGCGATGGCGAGATAGCAACTGATCAGGAGGCTGGCGGCACCGGCCAGTTTTGGCCAGCGATCATCGCGTTTGCGCGGGCGTATGGTCTTTTTCCTGCGCTGCCTCGAGCCGGACTTCGTTCTGTTCTGTTTGCGTTTCATGCCTGTGAGACTTCTGATCTGACGGCCACCGGTGGCAGCCAACAGCAAATGATCCCTGTGTTGGACCTTAACCACACAAATATAACAGATTATACATGACAAAAAAATCTAATAAGTCACCGCAATGCTTTGCGTCAACAGGGGGGATATGGACATAACGACGGGGCGATGCGAAAAGGTATTTTCAGCTATCTTAGCCGCCGCTTCAAACTATGGCAAATGCATCGACCGAGTGATATCATTATTGCTGGTGCCGGCGGGATCGGAATGGCCGTTGGCCTGCTCCTGGCGAACTATCCGGAGATTCGCGGACGCATCCACATTGGAGACCGGGACGAGAACTCTGCGCAGAATGCTGCGCGCTGGATCGCCGAGGGCAAGACACATCCCATCGACGTGCACGGCTTCCGCATGCCGGAATCAGGCATTGAGGGGCTGGACGCTTTTTGCTCACCGGGGGGAGTGGTGCTGGATTGTCTGCCAGGGAGCGAAGCGCCGCGCATGGCGCGCCTGGCCCTGAAAAACAACATGCACTACGTCAACCTGACGGAGTATGTGGCAGAAACGAAGGAGATCAAGCAAATGGCGCGGGACGCCCAGACCGGGTTTGTCCTGCAAACCGGGCTCGCGCCTGGCTTCGTCAATATCCTGGCGCGCAGTCTGTACGAGCACTTCGTCGACCAGACCGGGCAGGAACGCGTAGATCGCATTATCATGCGGGTCGGTGCGCTCACCAGGCACACAGCAGCTCCGCATTATTACGGCTTTACCTGGAGTCCGATCGGTGTGGCCACCGAGTACATGAAGGAGTCGTTGGTGCTCCGTGACAATCAGCAGCGCTGGCTCAAATCCCTGTCAGATCGCGAAACCCTGATCATCGATGGTCGCTTGTACGAAGCGGACCTGACGAGTGGCGGGGCTGCAGACCTGCCTCAGGCCTTTGAAGGGATCGCGACCTCGCTTGACTACAAAACACTGCGCTATCCGGGCCATTACGCATGGGTACAATCGATCATTGAACAGGTGAAAGGGGAGGAGCATCCCATCGACGCGCTTGAACGTGAAATGCTCAAACAAATACCGGCCGTGCAGGAGGATGTGATCGTGATCTACGCGGCCGTGGCCGGTCGCGATGAGGAAGGTATGCTGCAGCAGATCGAGAAGTCGTACTTTCTCGGTCCGACACAGATCAGTGGCAAGCGGTTGCGGGCCATCCAGTCCACCACGGCAGCACCCATGGCCGAATGCGCGCGCCTGCTGCTCGACGGCAAGTGGAAAGGGATCGTGTTGCAAAGCCAGATCGAACCCCAGAGTTTCATGGCCGGGCCCTTTGTCGAGCGGATCTACAACCGACGTGTGCCCCAAAACGGTGTTTCACTCGCCGTCTAGATCAGCATTTTCTCAATCGCGTGCTTGTACAGCTGGGTGCGGAACCGGGACACCAGCAGGACCACAATGTCAATGGCCGAATGCCCCACCAGGGCGAGGGCCAGGCCGTACACAAATCCCTGAGACTTGAAGATCACACAACCCACCAGCGCCAGCAATCCGGCGGCAAACAAGAAGATCACAATCTGATGCATGCGATGCCATTTGGCTGACAGGCGGTCGATCCGGTCGCATTCTTCCCGTGCGAGTGCCGGGTCTTGCGGTAATCGCTCACAGAGCAGACGCATGCGTACGGGTATCCGCTTGAGGATCTGAACGGCCATGGCAATATAGAGCCCGCCAAACAGCAGCAGCGGCAGGGCAGCCCCGAGCAGGACGAGATACTGGGTCACAATCGCCGCAACACCACCCGCGACCGACACAATGCCGATCAGCAAGAACAACAGACTGGTCCGGTATTCGCCCCGGAAGTAAATGCGGATCTCCCTGATGACAAATGATCTCAGATCATCTGACATGGACCATCGCGTGTGCCGGATAGGCCTTGTCAAACTCGTACTTGAGGACGTCAAACGTGGTGACGATCCCTACCAGCTTGTTGCCCTCAACGATCGGTACCGCATGGAACAGATTTTCAAGAAAGATCTCGGCAGCCACACCAATCTTCTGATGTGGTTCCAGTTTGGCCAACCGCCGCGTCATCACATGATCGACCGGGATGGCATGATATTCATCGAGGGTGCGCTCGAGGCGAAACAGATCGTACGTGGTGAGCAATCCGACCAGGTCTCCTGCATCGTCAACCACGGGCAGATGATGGATGCGCGTGTTCAGGAAAATATCACGCACTTTCGAGAGCTTGTCCTTCGGATGCACGGTGACCAGATCGGTCGTCATGATCGAGGAGAGGGGTTCATTCATCATGTTGGCAGTCATTTTCAGGTGTGTAATTAAGATACAAAGAGATTGAGAGAGTTACGAGGGATCAGGCGAGATTTAGAAAGATTGACAAAGATCCTGAGAGGTTGGGGGAGATCTGGATGATGTATTTGAAGCGAAGCGTCAGGCTCATATCTCAAAGCCGACCATGGCATCTCAAGAGACCCGCAATCTTGCACTATCTTTCAGAACTACTGATCATCCGTCCGAATCTGTAACCATTTGTCCCACATCATCTCCAGCACTTCCCTGTGGTCAAATTGCCAGCAGTGGCCTTCCATCGGAGTGATGTGAACCTGTGCATCAGACGACGGCTTCTTCTGTTTTTCCAGCATTGCCTTGAAGCTGTGGACGGCGGGATTCAGATAGAAATTGTCCATGTCACCCATCCAGATCCAGATCTTGCCGTTGATCCTGGGGCCAAGCGTTGCCCAGTTGGTCTCGGTGTGATGGGCCAGATCGTACTTCTTCCAGTGTTCGGCGACTGCCCGGTCGATCTTGCCGGTGACCGGATCAAACAGGGGTACGGGCAATCCGTCATCGCCTTTTGGACTGTAGAGCGCGGTAAATGCGCTGAACTGCCCGCCGGATGTGACGTAGGTGTTGCTGCGTCCGAGGACGTTCTCATATTGAATGAAATCCTGCAGTGAGATCCGCGGGTCGCCCGTCACATCACGCGCGACCGGCCGCAGATAGCCGTATTCATTGTAAAAGGCATTTTCATCCTTGTAGATATTGATGAGTTGATTGTGCGTAAAGTCCACAGGGTCAGGGCTGTACGACCACGTTCCGTTGAAGTAGTCCGGATAGAACAACTGCAGAGCCAGTGAGACCCAGCCACCGGTCGAGCAGCCGTCGAGGAAACGGGCAGCCGGTGTACCAATGCAGCGATACGTCTCCTCAACATAGGGGATCAACTCTTCCGTTAGGGCGCGTCCATACGGACCGCTGTTGTCCGAGTCCAGCTGGTAGCAGTCCCCAAACGGCCCTTCTCCGTCCAGAAACAGATTGACCATCTGTGGTGCTTGTTCAGAGTCCCACCACCCGGCAAATTCCTGGTTGCGCATTACCCGGTTGATCCGGTTGTAACGTCCCCCGTAACCTGCAATGTTCACACGCAAAGGGTAGCGCTCACTTGTGTTCTCTTGAAAGCCGTGCGGCAGGAGTACAGCAGCCTTGATCCGCATCTCCTTGCCCCACCACGCGGAGAGGATGTCGCTGCGCATCTCAACATATGCGACAAGCGGATGGGAGATCAGCGCACGTTTGCCGATTTGCTGGTCAATCACGAGGTCCACACCGCGATCTCTGTTCAAGTGTACCTCCACCACCTCCGAGTAAAGATTGCCAGGGGCATCGATCCGCGATTCCAGCGTGTCCTGATCCCAGAGTGCCTGGACATAGTAGGTCCCGCGGGGGAAGGCGTCGAGCGAATGATCCGTCGTAGTGAGCCAACGACCTCCCTCATGTGCCGTAATGATCATGCTGGGTCGCCAGCCGGTAATATTCGTCGCCAGGATGTGGTTCGCGCCGTTGGGCCAGGTGCGTGTTCTGGGCTCTGGCCGCCTGCTATTGCCGATAAAGACGAGCAGACGACCGTCGTGGTGGAACGACTCCGTGACACTTTCAGCGATCCTGACGTTGATCGTCAGGGCATGGCTCTCTTGGGCCTCGCTCAGAGTCAACGAAAGAATTGAAAGGGCTGCAAGCAGGAGGATCCTGAACATGTATCTGTACATACTAAGCTTGTTCGACGATGATCGCCATGCAAATCAGCAGTCCGGCGATCATCAGGTTTTTGACAAATTGGAGTCCTTCGGTGAAACGGGTGGCTTTGTCCGGCTCATCCCAAAACTTGTGGATCAGGAATGCGCTGAGCAGCATGAACCCGGCCAGAGCGTACATGCCGTACACCTGCACCTCGGCAAACAGACAGGCCGCTCCGCACACCAGCAGGAAGAAGGTGCTCAGCTTGGTGGAGCGGTCGGCGCTGAGCATGCCTTGTCCCACCGCATACTTTTCGAGTGGTTTCTGATTTATTAATTGAAAAAGAGCGGTCAGGAATGCCACGCCGGCGGCACCGTATGCCAGTAATGAGAGTTCCATCACCATCCAGATTGTAAAGTCACTGTGCGCATGAGCATCATCCGATGACTTGTCTGATCAGTTCCGGGTCGGCAAGGTAAGGCACCGTGATCTGCAATTTCGGTTCAGTTTCCATTGCCCTCTGTGCGCTGCGCATCGCACCACTGTTGCGGGCCCAGCTGCGGCGGGCAATGCCGTTGTTGACGTCCCAGTGCAACATGGAAGCCAGGCGCCGGTCCGCTTCAGGGGTGCCGTCGAGCACCAGGCCAAATCCGCCATTGATCACCTCGCCCCACCCGACGCCGCCGCCGTTGTGCAGGCTCACCCAGGTCGCTCCGCGAAAGGCGTCCCCGATCACGTTGTGCACGGCCATGTCGGCCGTAAATCTGGAGCCATCATGGATATTGGCCGTTTCGCGAAACGGGGAATCGGTTCCGGACACATCGTGATGATCCCGGCCGAGGACCACCGGCCCATGCAATCGCCCCTCCTTGATCGCCCGGTTAAATGCCTTGGCGATCCGTATTCTCCCGTTGGCATCGGCATACAGGATCCGCGACTTTGACCCGACATTGGGAATATTGTCGGCGGCTGATCTGATCCAGCTGATATTGTCGCGCAGCTGTTCACGGATATCTTCTGGCGCCGAAGCATACTCCTCTTCCAAAACGGCATGGGCGATGGCGTCGGTCAGGTCGAGGTCGGCCTGCTCACCCGACGTACACACCCAGCGAAACGGGCCGAATCCGTAATCAAAGCACATGGGGCCCATGATGTCCTCGACATAACTGGGATAGCGATAGGTGCCTTTGGATTGATCCCGCCAGATGTCGGCACCCGCCTCTCCAGCCTCCTTGAGAAAGGCGTTGCCATAGTCCCAGAAATACATGCCACCCTCACACAGCTGATTGATCGCGGCAACATGGCGGCGCAGCGAGGCGCGCACTTCTTCGACAAAGCGTTGCTTGTCGCGCAGAAGCAGAGATTTCGCTGCATCAAATGTGAAACCGGCAGGACAATACCCTAGGTCGTCAATATTGTGCAATGAGGTCTGGTCGGAACCCAGCTCGACCGCGATCTTACGTTGCGCCAGCCGCTCCCACAGTTCCACAATATTGCCGTGATACACAATGGTAACAGCCTCTTGCAGCGCGCGGGCCTCCTGCGCCCGGTCAATGACGGCATCAACATCGGTGATGACATTGCTGGCGTCGATATAGCCGTCGTTGATGCGCTGCCGGATTGCATCGGCGTCGACCTCTGCCAGAATACAGGTTGCACCCGTGATCACCGCGGCGATCGACTGGGCGCCAGACATGCCACCCAAGCCGGACGAGACGAAGAGTTTCCCCCTCAGACTGTCACTGCCCAGTTGGTTGAGGCGGCCGGCGTTGAGCAGGGTGATGGTGGTACCATGCACGATGCCCTGCGGGCCGATGTACATAAACGATCCCGCGGTCATCTGACCATACTGGGTCACGCCCAGTGCGTTGTATCGGTTCCAGTCGGCCTTGCTTGAATAGTTGGGGATCATCATCCCGTTGGTGATGACCACCCGTGGTGCCTCGGGATGGCT
>JAWWBX010000028.1:0-24322 GCA_033720735.1 Saprospiraceae bacterium | reverse complement strand
TCCAGAATGTTGTAGTCCTGGGAAAATACGTGACACGATACAGTCAGCAGGACCATGGCCAGAAATTGCTTCATGCGATCAAGATAATATGAACCCTGTACAACTCCGCTACGCTGCGCATTCAGGGCAGCCACCATGAACCCTGAAGTACTCCGCTGCGCTACGACTTCAGGGCAGGCCCTGAAGTACTTCACATGACGCTGCGACTTCAGGGCAAGCACCATGAACACGTGAACACATGAACACGTGAACACAGACTAGAAATACATCCGTTGCTGCTCCCGTGGTCTTACCACCGGATCTTTGGGCACGAATGTAATGTCCATCTGCTCCCAGGTGCCGTCGGGGGCGATCTTCAACAACAGGGATTGATAGGGCTGCCATTCAAACCTGTGCTGGATCGAATGGCCGTTGACGTGCAGAGACAGCTCCGCAAACTGTGAGGTATCCATCAACGACTGTCCGGAATACACCGGATAGGCGAGATCTTTGGCCGGCCACTGCGCGAGGAACAGGTAGTGCGTGCCATCGCTTTTCACCCGGCACCAGTAGTCGGGGATACTGTCTCCCTGGATCAACGGTGGATGCGTGACGATCTGGGCGAAATCGGCAGAGACGTTGGCCAGGGCAGCCAGGCTGTCAAGCAGGGCCGGATAGTCCGGCGATTTGACATGGCCGGGTTGATCCGGTGTCTGCTTCAGGCAGACAGGAAGCCCCTGACGGGCGAGCTCAAACACCCGCCGCAAAGCCCGGACGTCCAGATAGGCGACATCGATGTAGAGCGAAGAAAAGGCGGCATCCCCAATCCGGAGCTTGTTTTCGTCCCATTGCGCCTGCTCGAGGAAATGCCGGTTGATCCAGAGCGGGTGATAACCCGTTGTCTCTTCCGGCGGGAAGACATACCGCAATTCATATTCGCCCCATACCCAGACGCGCTGGCGTTCTGGCGGGTAGGCACCTTGCATCACGCCGTCTTCGAAAGGAATGTAGACTGCAACATCCGAATAGGTGCGTCCTTTCCGCATGATCCCCGACACCCGTTCAATGTAGGCATTGAACGCCGGCAGTTCGGGCGTGAGGCTGCCGTTTGGGCCGAAATAGGTCGTGGCAAAGAAATCAATGGAGTCCGATCCTCTCGGATTGTACGGCATGCCGTGATAGATATGGTGATTGACGCCCTGGGCAAACAAGGCATCGGCCACCATTTTCTGATCGGCCGTCTGCTCCTCACGGAGATAGGTCGCCGGGAAGCCGTATGTGCAGGTAAATGACTCACAGGAAACCAGAGGTTTTGATGCAAGCGTGGCCGATGAACTCACGATCCTGCTGTAATTGGGATTGTTGAGCATGGCTTCCGTTTCCGGGATATCAACCAGGGAGTAGGTGGTCATTACATCGGTCGGTGAGGCGAGGCACTGCACACGCGACCAGGCACCCAACGCACGGCAGGTCCTGACATAGGGCTTGTAAAACCCGTCGACCACATAGTCGTGCAGGTGCATCATGTAGTCGTATCGCACGTCGGGAAACGAATCGATGCCGGCGTCCATGTATGGGATGAGATCGTAACCAAAGGCAGACTGGAACGTTGTGTCGAATCCCGGAGTCCAGATCTTGTTGGTGCTGTTGAGCTTGATCTCCCAGGAGTCGGTAAACAGGGCAGACTTCGATCCATCGAGCGCATCTTCGAGGGCGCGGCCGATGGGCTCTGCAAACCGCTTGAAGGCATTACTGTCCAGGTGGTTGATCACCAGCAGCGTATCCGGCCATGACCAGGCAAATGTCAGCGTCTGCCTGAAGGTGGTATCCCCGTAGATCTTTGACGTGTGTTCCACCCCGATGTTATGACCCGCCACCGGCCAGGCACTCCCGAAAGTGAAGTCACAGGCCAGGCCGATCGAATCCGCGTACCGCTTGGTGTAGGTGACGACCTCGGACCATTCCGGACTGAGCCACTCCTGTGCCGTGGTGTCCTTGGGATAGTGCCGGTTGTAGTTGCGTGCGTACATGCGCTGGTAGCGATAGAGCGGGTACACCCAGGCGATCTCCACGCCCCCGAAATTGTGCGCTTTGGCCCAATCCAGCTGATGCTTGATGTCCGGCTTCTTGATCTCGGTGGCAAACCACCACCAGCGTGTGCCAGGCTTGGAAGACGGATAAAATTCTGCAGCAGCGTCCGACTGAGGAGGCAGACGATCAACCTGACACCCCATGCCCACCAGCAAAGACAGTATCACAATACCAAATGAGATCAACCAGTTCAACATATGGGGAAAATACAATGAGCAATCAACAATCAGCAATCGACAATCCTCCTCAATGCCCTATCAGGTCTACGTGGTCGAGTTATCCAGGCGCGTGTTTACTGAGAACAGGCGTTTTCGCGAAGCCAATCCCCAATACAATGGCGTCCTTGAATGCCTGTATGTGGGGATGACGAGCAAGTCGCCGAAACAGCGCTTTGCACAACATAAGAAGGGATTGAAATCGAAGAAGGGACATCAACTCGCCTCCAGGCTGGTGCAAAAGTACGGGATGTACCTGCGGCCCAGCCTTTACGGGCATCTTAACCCGGTCAGCACGCGTGCGGAAGGTCTGAAACTGGAGGCACAACTGGCACGGGAGTTACGGCGAAAGCGCTATGCCGTGTGGTCTCGATGACCAATGCTCGGGAACCGGGGAGGGAATGAAAACAGTTTACCTGGTAGGCAATAACCGATAACGACCATGAAAAAAGTCCTCATATTCAATGCCCTCATCTGGGCTGCTGTCATTCTTTCGATCTCTTTTCTGTTCAAAGACAGTCCCAACTGGGAATTTGCGCTTGGCATTCTGGTCGTGGCGTTTACCCTGCAAAATGGACTGACCAGTCAGTATCTGGCGAGGAACTGCCGGCCAAAGGCAGTCTGACCACCGGTTGCTCAGGAGGCGTTTTTCTTGATGCCACATACGAGGCTTCGCAAAGGAATGATGTCGGTCAAAAGCATGTATCCTGTCCGTCAGCATCACAGTCCATGCTTCATCTTGACACCGGTTTAGATTTCCAATAACTTGGAGCAATTCTGCCTTTTCCTAGGCGTTGTCGCCGCAGGTTGGGAGATGGCAGAAAAAGAGTTTATCAATCCTCATCAGTCAATCCAGGGTCGGTGGAACGCAGGAGGTTCTTTCAAATCGGTGTCGCAGGGACGGTTTCCGCGGCAATCCATCGAACACTTCAATCCATTTTCATGCAAGCAGCTCAAGCATCCGGGCCGTCGGTCCTTGACACGCCACTCTGCAAGCTTCTCGGCATCCGTTATCCGATCGTTCAGGCGGGTATGGGTAATGCCGCCGGTATTGAACTCGCAGCGGCAGTCAGCAATGCCGGTGGGTTGGGCATCCTTACCGCAACAATGGTTGCGCCGGAGGTGGTAAAAGAAAGCATCCACGCCATGCGTCGGCGTACGGACAAGCCCTTTGGAGTAAACTTACTTCTGCATCAGGACTTGTCTCCACCGGCCGACTTCGCAATGGATCCAGCCGTAGTGCAATCTGTGCAAGGGAAGTTGAATGATTTCAGACGTGAACTGGGAATTCCCGAGTCCCATGCCACCCCCGGCAAACTACCGCCGCTAATACAAATGGCTTACGAAGTGATTGTGCGGGAGCGGGTCCCGGTTTTCAGTATTGGCCTTGGCAATCCGACTGTTTCGATGGTGGAGGAATGTCACGACAATGGAATACTGGTGATGGCCATGGTCTCCACCCTCGAAGACGCCCTCGCCGTGCAGGCCAACGGCGTGGACATCATCGTAGCGCAGGGCAGCGAGGCAGGAGGTCATCGGTCTACCTGGCGAAAACCACCAACGTCGCAGCATGCTGCGATTGGAACCCTTGCCCTCACATCAGCAGTGGTTTCTGAAGCCAGGGTACCTGTTGTGGCCGCCGGCGGTATTGTCAACGGGCGTGGAATACGGGCGGCGTTGGCATTGGGTGCCCAGGGAGTACTTATGGGAACACGTTTTCTCCTTACGAGCGAATCTACAGCCTCTGAAAGTTACAAGCAGAGGATCCTCGACAGCAGCAGCGACGAAACGATGGTCACCGATGTGTTTACCGGGATGTATGCACGCGTGTTGCGCAACACGTTTACCGAGTCATATGTACGGTCCAACACGCCGGTGCTGCCTCCCGGCAGACAATATGCGGCGACAATCGATATTGTACGGGCAGCGGAGACGCAGCAGCGCCCGGAATACAATGCTCTGTACTGCGGGCAGGGCATCGATGATATCCAAAGGGTGAAGTCTGCGACAGAGGTGATGGCCGATATCGTACAGGAGGTGGAAGCCACTGACTAATCAAACGTGAAAGTGTTGAAATCCAGGCAGACCAGAGCGATCATCAGTGACTGGTTCTCCAGATGGGGGGAGGGTGACTATCACAATCTGCCCATTTCAGAGGATTTTCGTCATACGAGCCCTTTCGGAACCATCGAGGGCAAGCAAGCGTATCTGGATCTGGTCAAGGCCAATGAAGACAAGTTTCTTGGCTATCATTTCGAGATCCATGATTCCATATTTGAGGAAGATCGTGCCTGTGTCCGCTACACTGCTGTACAGGGTGATTTCCGTCTGGATGTGAGCGAATGGCACTATTTGCGTGACGGACTGATCGGTGAGATCATCGCTTACTACCACATCGGTGAAATTCGTGAGGAGCGGGAGCTTGAGCGTCCGGATGCATAAGCAGTATGCACCTGCTGATCTTCGATATTGATGGCACGCTGATCGATTCGGTCGGAATCGATGACGCGTGTTACGTGCAGGCGATGCGGGAGATGCATGCAATGGACCTGGGAGCCGTAGACTGGAATGCCTTCCGGCATGTGACGGACCAGGGCATTGCCGAAGAAGTGTTCATGACTCGTAAAGGACGACAGCCCCGGAAGGAAGAACTGGCAAGTCTCAAACAGCGTTTCCACGCATTGCTGCAAGGTCACTCCGAGACGTTCCGCGAAGTCCCTGGAGCGCGCAAGATGGTTGCACGCATCAGCCAGCTCCCGGAAGTAGCCCTCGCGGTGGCTACTGGTGGCTGGCGGCATACCGCTTCGTTGAAGCTGTCCGCAGCCGGATTCGATCTCAAAGATGTGCCCATCGTCACTTCAGATGATCATGCCGACCGCCGGGAGATCACACGGGTGGCCATCGAGCGAGCCCGGGCCCTGCACACAGTGCGCGACTTTGTCACGGTGACCTATGTCGGCGATGGACTCTGGGATGCCAGGACAGCGCATGATCTCGGGATCCGGTTCGTCGGCGTGGACGTGCACGCGAACCGGCGGCTGCAGCAAGCCGGGGTACAGCATGTGCTCACTGACTTTCGTGATCTAGGGCACGCATTCCGCTGCATGCTTCCCGAGATCACCCTTTCCTGATCCGGGCCTGTCGGCATAAGGGGTATCCCGTCCGCATATGCGCAGGACATTCTGTATTTTCCCAGAATACCGAGACTGCAACCTGACTGTCCATTGACGTTTTTCAGCTGCCTTTGCGATCTTTTTTTCATCCGGTTCCATCTGGCATCCGGTGTTGCGGTGATCTGTATGGCCCTGGCCTGTGCACCTCCATCCGGTCACGTGGCTGGTGAGAGTGAGGCTCTGTTCGTGTCGGTTCAGGAAGGGCAGATTGCCACAGATCGCGGCTTTTCACGGGGTGTCGCCTGGGCAGATTTCGATGCCGACGGCGATCCTGATCTGTATGTCGCCAACTCCGGCGGGCAATGGAATTTCCTGTACACGAATGAGGGGAACGGGCAGTTTCGTAAACGCACGGCATTTGGTGACCCCCTGGCTGAGACGGTCGTCCATGGTGGCAATTCGGAGGGAGTGAGCTGGATCGACTACGATGGGGATGCCGATCTCGATCTCTTCGTCGCGAGCCGTGGTGACGAGCCGTGCGAGTTGTTCCGCAACGATGGCAATCATGTGATGACGCGGATTACCGACAGCCCATTGGTTGCCCGTGGGATAAGCGTTTCGATGGCATGCTGGGCCGATTACGACGCTGATGGCGACCTGGATGTCGTCCTGGCCGGCTACGGGGCCCCCAATATGGCGTTCCGCAACGACGGGGAAGGTGAGTATGTGCGCATCGATACGACTGCTCTGACCTCCCGTGGTGACGGGAGTGCACGCGCCTGCGCATGTGCCGATGCCGATGGAGACGGACTGCCGGAAGTGGTGTTTGCCTATGCCCGCCAGCCCAACTTGTATTTTGTGAATCGCGGGAACTGGTGGTTTGTTCCAGACGAACATTCACCAGTGGCACGGGATACGGGTTACGGATACGGCCTGTCGTGGGCTGACTACGATGACGACGGGGATCCCGATCTGTTCGTTGCCCACTTCGACCGGGAGAATATGCTTTTCCGCAACGACGGGGCAGGCAGGTTCGAGTCGGTGACCGCCGGGGTAGAGGCACTTGTCTCGGCCGGCGCCTCCAAAGGGCACGCCTGGGGTGACTTCAACAATGACGGCTATCTGGACCTCTTTATCGCCAACGGCACACATGGGCCGGATATGCGCAATGTCCTGTGTGTCAATCAGGGCGACGGAACGTTTGTCCGTGACACGGCTGGGGTTATACATCTGCATGCTGATACTTCAGCAGGATTGGCACATGCCGACTATGATCTGGACGGCGACCTTGACATCTATGTGGCCAATTGGGGTAGCCGGGATCAGGTCAACCGGCTTTACCAGAACACCACAGAAGGTCGTAACTGGCTCATGCTCCGCTTGTCGGGATCGCCTCCCAATGCGTTCGCCATCGGGGCACGGGTGCAACTTTATTGTGAGGTTGAGGGTGTGCCCCGCACGCTCACCAGGTGGCAGTACCCGGTCACCGGCTATGGCAGCCAGAACGACCAGGTGATCCATTTTGGGTTGGGAAAAGCCGCGTCGATCGATTCAATCGTGATCAGATGGCCATCCGGGGTCCGGGATGTTCACAGGCAACCAGAAGTAAATCACCACCTGCTCGCGACAGAAGGAAGTGCAACAATGCATGTCATGTTCACCGGTCAGCGCGCAGCGTCAGAAGTAAGTACTAATCCCGAATAGCCAGGCCGCGGACAAGGCGGCGGGGTTGTTGAACAGGTCGGTTTGCCACTGATAGCGGTAATTGAGACGCAGGACTGTCTGTGGCGTGGGACGCAAACTGACCGCAGGTGTGACGGCCCAGATCTTGTCCCCGATATCCTCGCCGGTTTCCCTGAACTGTTCCCGATTCCAGTCGACGTAGTCGACCCGGCAGGCGACATTGATCGTTGCCGCCGGCCAATCCAGTATGCGTCCGGTATACACCGGCTGAACGATATCCAGGAATGCTCCAAGTTGTTTGTTCCCATACTGCTGGGTGTACGTCTCCGGGACATCGATTCGCATCCATGCCGCTTCGCCGATGATCCGCGTTCCGGTTTTCCCGATCGTCGTGTTGAAATCGAGGGCCAACACATCCAGCCTGCTCCGGTCTGCCAATACCAGTCCGTCTTCCTCGAAGGTGTTGTAAATGCCACCCATATAAGAAAGGCCCACCTCTCCAACCTTGCGATGGCGAATTCCGATTTTGGCGGTCATCAGTGGATGCCCGTTATGACTCTCTTCAAACCGCTCAATGTTTTCCTTGGCGGCCGGCAGAAATGTCCGGTTCTCCTCATTGTCAATGATGCGATCGTCGAAGCCGTTGGTGAGGTACGCTTCATAGCCGAAGGTCCATTGCTTGCGGTGCACCTTCCCATACAAGCCGAATCCTGGGTTGGACCAGGTGGCGGGGAGCAGGTTGACGGCAACATCGGGCCGCTCTACGAATTCCCATTTGGGGCCATCATGGTTTTGGTTAAATGCACCGATTGGATTCATCACGATCCCTGCACGAAGGTTGAGCGCCGGGTGAAAGACCACGTCAACGGCAGCAAATTCAATATTGATCTCACGGCCACCCTCTTCAAGTTCCAGCTCCGAAAGAAACTTGATGCGCTTGCTGATCGATGCGGACATGAACATGGTCAACCTGCGGGCCTGGAATGACAAGCCTTCGTTCACACCGTCTTCTCCCCGGTAGAGCGAATTCACTTCGAGGTACCCGCCCAGGGCGACCGGTGCTCCGGTTTGTGTAAGAAATGGTCGTTCGTACACGGCGTCCATGTTCATCTCCGCCGTATCTGATCGCGTTTCCTGAGCGGTGGCCGTTCCGGAGAGGGCTATCAGGACGATGCAAACAACCGTGTTAAACCAGCTGGATGTACACATGTGTGTCGTCGGTTAGAGTTTGGTAAACCTGGAGATCGTGCTCTGCGGGTCCATTCAATACCGTCCCGTTGATGGAAAATTCACTGCCATGGCACGGGCATGCATAGATACCGGCGCCTACGTTGAGTTCACAGCCTCGGTGAGTGCACTTCATCAGGGCAGCCAGGTAATCGTCTTCTGATTGCCGGTACAGGCAGATGGGGAATCCGGCCTCGGGGAAATCGATCAGGACAAACTCCCGCATGCGTTGGCGGTTCTTGGTGACCTCGACAAATTCCGACCTGGCCACCGACAACCTGTTCCCTTTCCGGGCTGCTGTCGCGTAATGGATCGATCCGCAGGACGGGAGCAGCACCGCACCGAGCGGGATCGCTACCGTACAAATACCACACTGTCTGACAAACCTGCGACGCTCCATGATCAAAGGGATTCGAGGAATTTGATCAGTTGTTGACGCTGCCCTTCAGGCAGCTGTTCATAGTTCTGCCGCGACTGTTCTGCTTCGCCACCGTGCCATCGGATGGCTTCATCAATGCTGCGCGCACGCCCATCGTGCAGCAGGAAGATCTGTCCGCCCTGGGAGTTTGCGGAAAGCCCCAGACCCCACAACGGTGGTGTCCGCCACTCGGAGGTGTGTGCGAAGCCTTCAGTATACCCGTCGTCAAGGCCGGGGCCCATGTCGTGCAGCAGCAGATCGGTGTAAGGATAGAATTCGACGTGCGAGAGTGCATCGATCGGTGACGGGCCGGTTATCAGTGCCGGGGTGTGACAGGCGCCGCACTGGATATCGAGAAAGACCTGTCGGCCAGCCTGCACATCGGGATCGTCCACATTACGGGGGATGGGCGCTTTCAGGGTCTTCAGATAGAAGACGACGTCATGGATGGTCTGGGTGCTTACTTCAGGGTCCTCCTCGAGGCCGCTGAACGGATCGACCGGCTCAAAGAGTGAGGTGATCCCAATATCCTGATTGTAGGCATCGGCCGTCTGGTGCAACAGATCGTAGGCCGAGGCTTTCTTGCCAAAACGGTGGATATACCGGCCATTGCGTTGTACGCTCGCCTCCCGCAGCTCCACGAAGGGAGGCGGGACGTTGTAGTGAGGTCTGCCGCTGATGCCATCACCATCCGCATCTTCGGGATCGGCCAGGGCCAGCAGTGTCGCGTCCGGCACGGCATCGAGCAATCCCAGCCCTGTCACGGCCGGTGCCAGGAGTTCAGTAAACGGCGCGCCGACAGGCAGCACTTCGGGCTGAAAGCCCGGGATGGCACGGTGCTGGAGCTGATTGCGCCCGTCGCCAAATGTCGCGTAGGGGTTGCCCGTGCTGTCACTTTGACCAAAGCGGGTGAAGCGAATAAACGGGTGTCCTTTGCCATCTCCGGCGTGGCAGCTGCCGCAGCTGGTCCCCACGAAGACCGGTCCAAGCCCCTTTTCGACAGTGAAGATCTCATCATTGAAAGCAATGTCCCCTGCCAGAAAGCGCTGTTGCTCTGATGTCGACAACCCCTCCATGGGTCCGTCGAGCAGTTCATTCTCTGCCGGCGCCGACGGCATCGTGAGTTCGCAGGCCGCTATGCACGCTAGCATGCTGATCCCCAGTAGATTCCGGAGAAGATTCGCCATGGCACTGAATTATTTTTTGACAAATCTAAGTCTAAATTTAGACTTATCAAATCATGGATCTGTCTCAAAACACAGGGCACACCAGATAGGCCAGATGGACATCGAAACTTGTTGGCCACCGGCCGAGCGGAAATCTTATTTTAGATGATGTAAAATCCAGCAAGTGTATTACAAAAGCGTCGCCCTGATCCTGACTGTCATGGTGCTTGGTAGTTGTTCACCATCAGATGAAATGGCACCCTTCTCGGTGTTCAGGGATTGCCCGGATTGCCCCGAGATGGTCGTCATTCCTTCCGGAACATTCGAAATGGGGTCGACGTATGCAGAACGCCAGGCAGAAATTGAGCTGGACGAATCGCTTGGCATCGACCTGCACCAGATCCGCGATACGTCGGTCGTGCCCGACGATATGTACGACGAGGAGCCGAAGCACACGGTTCACATCGGAAGATCATTTGCCATCGGCAGGTACGTCATCACGAAGGCGCAATTTGAGCAATACATCCGGGAAACGGGTGTTGAGATCAACAGTTGCTCGATCCTTGCCGAAGGCGACTTTGTGGTTGTGGATAGTGTCAATTGGCAGACCCCCTTCTTTGCCACCAGCGACCTGCACCCGGTCGTCTGTGTCTCATGGCGGGATGTAAAGGGCTATCTCCAATGGCTTTCCGACATGACGGGCCACACCTATCGCCTGCCATCCGAAGCAGAATGGGAATATGTGGCAAAGGCCGGTACCACTACCCGCCGCTTCTTCGGAAATGACCGGGATGCGATTTGCGATTACGGCAATGTCCTTGATCTCACCTTTCGCGATGACCGGATGCGGGGTGGCGGGAGTCCGATACACCGGCAAATCGTATATTTCAATTGCTACGACGGCCATGCCAATATTGCCCCGGTACAACGGGATGGGATTGCGCCAAATCCATGGGGTGTCTACGAGATGATGGGTAATGTGTTTGAAATGGTACAGGACAAGTTGCATCTTTCCTATGAGGGAGCGCCCACCGACGGTTCCGCCTGGGAAGAGGGCGGCCTCAAGTACCGGGTCGGCAGAGGTGGCGCCTATAATACCATGGCAGCGTTTGCCACCCCCACCTATCGCGGGTACCTCGAAGAGGATTTCCGGCTGATCTATCTGGGCTTTCGGGTCGTAAGGGAATTGTAGCGGCGATTGATATCCGATGAAAACACGCATCGTCCATTGACAGTCAGCCAGCACATCGCCCGGCACGTTCGCGGCCTCTTTTTCGGGGGTAATGCGACCGGCGTCCACCTGCAGGCCCTGCTGTCCGATGTCACCTGCGCAGAGGCGACCGCGCGGGTGCATGATTGTAACACGATCGCGGTGTTGACCTTCCATATCCACTACTATGTGCATGGTATCCTGGATGTCCTGCGTGGTGGACCCTTGACGATCCGTGACAAGTACAGTTTTGATCTACCGCCACTCGGCGGACAAGCAGATTGGGACGCTCTGCGCCACCAGGTGTGGACCGATGCCGCAGCCTTCGCAGCTGAAGTGGAGCAACTGTCGGATGAAAGACTGTGGCAGGATATGGCCGACCCGCGTTACGGCAGCTGGTATCAGAATCTTCACGGTATCATCGAGCATAGCCATTACCACATGGGACAAATTGCTCTATTGAAAAAAATACTGCGGAGTACCACCATCTAAACCTGACACCCGGCAATGGCCATCACCATCAAACCACTTGAAGAAAGCGAACTGGATCTGCTGGCCGAAATGGTTTGCGCCCTGTGGCCGGAATGTGATGCGGCCGAGGAGCGTAGGAATTATATGCGCGTCCTGAACTCCACACATGAAGCCTGCTTCCTTGCCCGTGTGAAAGAGGTGATGGCTGGGTTCATTTATCTCTCGGTGCGCCACGAGCACGTTGAGGGGACCACCGGGGGACCAGTGGCGTATCTTGAAGGGGTGTACGTCAAACCGGAATACCGCAGAATGGGCGTCGGGCGCGCCCTGGTGAATGCGGGACGGCAGTGGGGTGTGCAAATGGGCTGCCGCTACTACGCTTCTGATGCGGAGTTGCACAATACCGCATCACTCCATTTCCACCTTGCCAATCGTTTTCGGGAAGTCAATCGCGTAGTGAATTTCGTGCAGGAACTCCGTCACACAACATCCTCATGATATTGACCAGGAAATCGCACGCATCTCCACCTCATCAATCAATGGTGATCAGACGCTTCCTGATGAAATGTCTTGTATGGCCAGCGCTCTTATTCATGGCATGCAAGGAGCAGCCGGCACCGCCCAATATCCTTTTTATCATGTCCGACGACCATACCAGCCAGGCCTGGGGCGTGTATGGCGGGATCCTGAGCGAGTATGTGCAATCTCCGCACATCGCCCGTCTTGTCAGGGAGGGGGCATTGCTGAAGAATGTCTTTTGTACCAACGCCATTTGCACCCCCAGCCGTGCAAGCATCCTGACCGGGTTGTACAGCCATCAGCACGGCGTTTATACGTTGTCGGAAGCGCTTAGCCCGGATCGTCACAATGTCGCGAAAGCACTTCAGCGGCAGGGCTATGCGACCGCCATCGTCGGGAAATGGCACCTCAAGGAGTCGCCAGCCGGATTTGACTACTTCAACGTACTGCCGGGCCAGGGGCGGTATCACGATCCCGTGCTGCGCAATGAAGACAACTGGGACGAGGGACAGGTCTATCCCGGATTTTCGGCGGATGTGATCACCGATGAGACCATCGCCTGGCTGGAGCGCCGGCCGCAGGACCGGCCCTTCATGCTGATGACCCACTTCAAGGCGACCCATGAGCCCTTTGATTATCCGGCCCGCAAGGACAGCATGTACCGTGACGTCGTATTTCCGGAACCACATAACCTGCTGGATTTCTCACAGGACAACGGCCGCACCTTTTCCGGTCAGAACCTGGAACGGCTGGGCCAACGCTGGGTGTCAGCAACGGCCAGTGGCTCAACGCTGTACCCGGGTTTGCCCTTCAGCCTGGATGGTCTGGATAGCGTGCAGGCGAGACAAGCCATCTATCAAAAGTTTGTAGGTGACTTCCTGCGCTGTGGATCGGCGATCGATGACAATATCGGCAGGCTGCTGGCCTGGCTGGACGAACAAGGTCTGACAGAGCAGACTGTGGTCATCTACACCTCGGACCAGGGATACTTCCTGGGCGAACATGGGTTTTTTGACAAACGCATGTTTTACGAAGAGGCGATCCGCATGCCCTTCGTGATCCGCTACCCGGGCGAGATTCCGGCGGGATCGCGCGTCGACGATATCATTCTCAATACGGATTTTGCTTCGCTGTTCCTCGATTATGCCGGGGTCGCCGAGCCGTCCTTCGGAGCCGGGCGCAGCTTCCGTGCAAATCTCCGCGGGCACACGCCCGATGACTGGCGGACCTCCATGTACTACCGGTACTGGCTGCACCAGACCAACCGCCCGGCACACTACGGGATCCGCACCGATCGCTACAAGCTCACGTACTTCTACGGTGAGCACCTCGGCATGCCGGGTGCGCATCGGGTCAATACAACTCCGGCATGGGAGTTCTATGATCTGGAGAAGGATCCGCATGAGGACCGCAATGCCTATCAGGATAGTTCGTATCGTGAGGTCATCGAGCAAATGACACAGCAGCTTGCCGCGCTGCGAGCCAGCGTTGGCGATACTGTTCGCTAAATTCGCTGAATGGCAGCCGTCAATTTTATTCATCCTGATGTTCTCCAAATCTTCCTGGTGATATGCCTGGCGGTCTGGTCATGTCAGTCCCCGGATACCACACCGGAGCGTCCACCCAACATCGTCATCATCTTCACCGACGACCAGGGGTACCAGGACGTAGGCTGTTTCGGCTCGCCGGATATCGAGACACCCAACCTCGACAGGATGGCGAGCGAGGGCGTGCGCCTGACGAGCTACTACGCCGCGCAGGCCGTCTGTTCTGCATCCCGTGCTGCCCTGCTCACGGGCTGCTATCCGAATCGCATTGGCATCCATCAGGCGCTGATGCCGGATGCACGAGTAGGGCTGCATCCCGACGAAACCACACTCGCCGAAATGCTCAGAGAGAAAGGATATCGCACGGGTATTTTCGGAAAATGGCATCTGGGAGATCACCCCGACTTCCTGCCGTTGCGACACGGGTTCGAGACCTACTTCGGTATTCCGTATTCCAACGACATGTGGCCCTACCATCCCCAGCAGGGACCGGTGTTCAACTTCGGACCGCTGCCGTTGTACGAGGATGATCAGATCATCGACACCCTTGAGGATCAGACCATGCTGACCACCTGGATCACCGAGCGGAGTGTACAATTCATTCACGAGCATGCCGACGAGCCATTCTTCCTCTACGTCCCGCACCCGCAGCCGCACGTACCGCTCTTTGTTTCTGACAAATTCAGCAGCAAGTCTGACCGGGGTCTCTACGGAGATGTGATCATGGAGATCGACTGGTCAGTCGGGGAGATCCTTACTGCCCTCGCTGAAAACGACCTTGACGACAACACCCTGGTCATTTTCACCTCAGACAACGGCCCCTGGCTTTCGTACGGCACCCATGCCGGCAGTGCTTTTCCGTTCCGGGAAGGCAAGGGTACCGCCTGGGAAGGGGGGCATCGCGAGCCATGCATCATGCGCTGGCCCGGCACCATTCCTGCGGGGACTGTCACCGATGTTCCGGTCATGGCCATCGACCTGCTGCCGACCATTGCGTCGATCACTGGTGCGTCTTTGCCGGATCGCACCATCGATGGCAAGAATGTGCTCGAGGTCCTGACGGGTGAGCATTCTGAAAGTCCGCAGGAGGCCTATTTCTTCTACTACCGGGTCAACGAACTACATGGTGTACGCAGCGGCAGGTGGAAAATGTATTTCCCGCACACCTACCGTTCACTCAACGGCCGGCCCGGAGGGCGTGACGGCTTGCCAGCCCCCTACGAACAACTCGCGGTGACCGATATCGAATTGTACGACGTGCTGGCAGATCCGTCAGAAACGCAGGATGTCGCAGGAGATCATCCGGAGGTCGTACAACGGATGACTGCATTGGCCGATTCCATCCGCGCCAGGCTGGGCGATCGGTTGACCGGAGTCACCGGCCGTGAGGTCCGTACGTCCGGCAGGATTGACTGACGGTTCAGGCTTTGATCCCCGCAACTGCCTGGAGGCACCTGTCGACTTCCTCTTCAGTATTGATGATGCACGGGGTGAGACGTGCATAGCTCACCCGGTACGGCGATGCGCTGGCGATGATGCGCCGTGCGTGGAAGGCTGCGACGAGGTCCATGGCACTGTGCTGCCCGATCTGAAAGCAATTGATCCCGGCAGACAGCGTCGGGTCCAGCGGCGTGTGCAAATGCACATGCGACATATCTTCCAGCCCTTCCTTGAGACGCGTATTGAGTTGAGTGGTGCGGGCATGTACGCGGTCACGGCCCAGTTCCAACTGGAATTCGAAGGCCTCCTTGAGCGCCCAGCGGTAGGCAAAGGAATGGAATCCGCCTGGTGTCATGAGATCGGTAAACGTGGGTTCACCGTCCATGGGATCTTGCATCCATGCCTGGTAAGGGTGCATCCTGAAGGTCGGCACGGTCGGTTCGATCATATGCCAGGCCTGCTTGCTACCGAACACTACACCCGTTCCACGGGGGCCGAAGATCCACTTGTGGGTGCCCGCCGCAAAGAAGTCGCAGCCGAGCGACCCGACGGTCTCAGCCTGATTGCCGAAGCCATGGACCCCGTCTACCAGCAGATAAATGCGGTCCCGTTCACTGCGGCGCGCATTCATTTCTTGCAGCGCATCGGCAATGGCACGCACCGGTAGCTTCACCCCGGTGCAGGAGTGCACCCAGGTGACAACCACCAGCCGCGTGCGGTCGCTGATCGCACTGATGATACGGGATACGACCTCATCGGTTGAGACCGTGCGCGGATCATCATACTCCGCGATCCGGTGTACGGTGGCACCGCGTTTCGCACAGGCATAGTCCACACTCTTGTCGGTGATGTAGTGGTCGTGTGTTGTCGAAAGGACCTCGTCACCAGCCTGCAACCTGAATCCATTCAGCAGGAGGGCCATGCCCTCGGTCGTGCTCCCGGTGAGTCCCACTTCACCGCGATCGCAGCCCATGTAGCTTGCCGCAGCTTCCAGCACGGCCTCTTCGTAATCGATCCAGTGCTCTTCCCAGGTGACAGCGGGGTCGGTGTCCAGTGCCTGCTGATGGCGCTTGATCGCGTCGCGGACGGATCTCGGGTGTGCTGCCAGCAGCATTTGCGACATCTGGATATTGCGGTGATCGAGGATAAACTGACTGCGGACGTCCGCCCAGGTGGCCAGTGATGTGGAGTGGGGTGTTGCCGCTGCTGCTGGCAAGGTATGAAGCAGGGCAGGCGCCAATGACGCTGATCCAAGTGTCACGCCAGTCTGCCGGAGAAAGGTTCTTCTGTTCATTTCTTTGCTGTGATTGGAGGCACGTCAAGTTACACAAATCGCAGAGTGCGCGTATTCACGGACTTCATGGGGAACATAGCAGCCATGCAACGCGTTGGAAAGAGCAACAGCTTCGACCCCTGCCATGAAAGACCTCAGATTCCATTACGGAGGCATGCGCGACCACCTGGCCCATCTGCGCGCCGACCTCAGCAGCCGCATCCGCCGCATCCGGTCAGCTGAGGATCTCTCCGCTGAGGAAAAACAGGAACGCATCGAATCACTCAAAGCACGGTTCAGCGAGCGTGAAAAGCAATTGTTGTCGAGCCTTTACTGAGTACATGCGCCGGGACTCACCTTCTTGTGGTCTGTTCTGATTCTCCGTATCTTCCTGTGACAGCTCTCATTAAACTCAGACTCCATGAAACAAGTACTGAAGAACCTCGGATGGATCAAGGACTATCCCGACATCCGTGACTTTGATGTCAACACCACACAGCCGAGCAAACAGGCGGTGAAGCAAGGCAGGAAGTATACGGTGAAGCAGCTGCTGAAGAAAGTGGGTGCGGTGGAAGAAGCGGCGCCCGAGCAGCTCCCGGACAAAGTGGATAATCGCGAGTGGTGCAGCCCGATCAAAAACCAACGGGATATTGGTGCCTGTACCGCATTTGCGGCGGTAGGCATGTATGAATACTACCAGAAGCGCGCCTTCGGAAAATATATCGACGGATCCGAACTCTTTCTTTACAAGGCAGAGCGGAACATGCTCAACTGGACCGGAGACACGGGAGCCTATATCCGAACGGCGATGGGAGCGATGGCCCTGTTTGGCATTCCGCCATCGGCCAACTACCCTTACGATCCTGCACGGTATGACGAAGAACCACCGGCATTCGTCTACGCCTATGGTCAGAGCTTTCAGGCGCTCACCTACTACCGCCTCGATCCCCTGGGTACCAGCGGACCCGCTACGCTCGAGCATATCAAGCGCCAGGTCAACGCCGGCCTCCCGGTGATGATGGGGTTTACCTGCTACACATCACTGAATCATGCCAAAACACAGGGTTCTGGCGAGATCCCGTTTCCCGGACTCAAGGAATCGGTGATCGGCGGACATGCCGTATTGATCGTAGGGTATGACGACAACAACGTCGTGGTCAACCCCCTGGACAACAAACGCAAACGAGGGGCCTTGATCGTGCGCAACTCCTGGGGAACCGATTGGGGGGATGGCGGCTATGGGGCCATTCCATATGAATATGTCAAGCAGCAGCTGGCCAGTGATTTCTGGTGCATGATCTCCGCGGAATGGATCGACACCGGCAATTTCGGTGCCTAGATTGGCCATGTCTGATGCAACACTGATGAGGGCTGGCTTAATGCGTCACACTAAGAATGAATGTGGCTGTGGGGCATGCTGATACTTCGTTTTTACACCTGATATCTGGCCGATTGCCATGGCAAAATGACTATTTTCGGACTGAACCCAATTTCAATTAAATCATGATGAAGAAGCTCCGATGTATCCCGCTCGCTGTCGTTCTGGTGGTATCCGTACTCGTGCCGCACCAGAGCATGGCCATTTCACCAACATCGATTGCCACGGTCGACCAGAAGGCCAGTTGCACTTCCACCTTGTTTGCCCCACTCACACTATTCGAGTTGAAGGACATGAAGCGCAAGGAGGTAGAGATGGCACTGGATCGCAAGCTCAAACTCAGGGAGCGCCAGGTCCTTAAAGTGCTCAGAAAACACGTGACACGCGTCGACAAACTCGGCCTCACTCTGACCGACGATGCGTGCCGTGAAATGGAGCGCAAGGCGTCGAATGCGATTGTCTTTGGGGTGATCGGGCTGTTCCTGGCCGGGATCATTCTCGGGATCCTGGCCATCTCTGCCGGGAGCCGTGCTCAGCGACTGGCTGACAGCAATCCGGATTGCCCGAATGCCGCCGACTCCAAACGGCGCGGACGGACCGGGGTCATCCTTGGTGTGATCGATGTTGTCGGCGCGATCATCGTGCTGGCCCTGATCCTCTGATCGGTCCGGACACGAAGCTAGAACCCGCCGAGGGGTTCAAAGATCTGAACCGCCCCGGGAGGCCAGGCCGACCTGAGCCGGTCAGTGACGTGGCCATACACAAGAAAACGGGTCGGCGTGACACACGCCATGAAGCGCTCGGAAAAGTGCTCCTGGAAATTCTTCATATGCGCCAGGGCGGCGTCCGAATCCGCGTAGCGTTCGTTCAAATGGCATTCTGTCCGGTCTTTATTGATTGACCAGGCATACTGGAGCGTCCCGGGTTCGTGCTGCTGGACACGGGTTACCATTTCGTGCATGAGAGCTTTGAGCGTTTCAAACTTGCCCGGATTGATGTTGACCTCCAGGTGCCAGTAAACGTGTCGATCCATCCCGCGTGATTTGGTCTGGGTAAAATAGGAAAAGGTTGCCAAGTGGTGTTGGACTTGCAGGCGAACTTGCCCCGCGTGACGACCATCACGTCTGGTCAAGGACTTTACGCCACGATGCGCGATACTTTCCGTAAAAGACCGCCCCGGTCACCGTCACGATCAATACGGCAACGATCACCGCACCCCAGAAAGGCGTGTTCGGAATGCGCACCCCGATCTCCGCAACAAATGCCGCATACAACCCGACTACCGACCAGTACATAAAGCGGATATGCAGGTTGAGCCAGTTGGGACTGCGCCGCAAGGCGGGGATGATACCGATCGCCAGATACACAAACCCGATCAAAGCAAAAACGTGGAACGGGCCAACGCGGCCAAACAACCGGTAGATGAGCATGGCGGTTACCAACACGCACAGCATACTGCCGACAAAGACATACCCAAGCAGCTTGTGGCGTCTGGTGCCTTTGGCAGAGGTGATGACCACGGCTCCCGAGATCATCGCGATGACAGAGGCCAGTACATGTATCCAACCGACCGAATCGTGTGCGATCTGCGTCATGCCCTGAAGATAAGCAAGCCGAGAGGGGAGGGTCAGAATGAACGATCAGTCACGCCATGGCATCGACGAGCAACGGACGATCATCCCAGGGGCCATATCGAACGGCTGGTCGAGGCGATATCATTCCCCCTTCGCCGCTTGCGTTGGCCGTCACCGCCCTTTTGGTCGCTTTCCCGGCGGGGTTCCCGGCCTTGTGCGGATGATTCCTTTGGCTTCCGGTCATCGTTGCGCTTGCTTCTCCGCCGTTGGCTTTTCCGGCGTGCTGGCCGCGGCTGGTTCTGACGCGTGCTTTCGCGGGTTGCCTTGGTCTGCGGTGCCTGGTCGTCTTCGAAAGGATGGCCCGCAATGATCGGGATCTGCTGTTTGATCAGCGCCTGGATATCTTTCAGATATGCGCGCTCTTCCATGTTGCAAAACGAAATGGCGATTCCGCTGGCCTCTGCACGGCCGGTGCGCCCGATCCGGTGCACATAGGTTTCGGCGATATTGGGCAGGTCGTAATTGATCACGTGCGACAGCTCTTTGATATCAATACCCCGTGCCGCTATATCCGTCGCGACGAGGACGCGGGTCCCGCCATCCTTGAAGCTACCGAGCGCACGTTGACGCGCACCTTGGGATTTGTTGCCGTGGATCGCTTCGGCGTTGACGCCGTTCTTGACGAGCAGCCTGACGATCTTGTTGGCCCCGTGCTTGGTCCGGGAGAAGACCAGAGCAGATTCGATCTTTTCGTTCTTGAGCAAATGGATGAGCAACTTGATCTTGTTTTGCTTGCTCACGAAATAAAGGACCTGATCCACGCGCTCCGCCGTCGGTTGCTCGGGTTTGATGGTGACTGACTCAAAGTCGCCGAGGATCTTGCGCGACAGCTTGACGATCTCCGGTGGCATGGTTGCCGAAAAGAACAACGACTGACGTTGTTTGGGCAGTTCTGCAATGATCCGTTTGATATCATGGATGAAGCCCATATCGAGCATGCGGTCGGCCTCATCCAGTACGAAATATTCGATATTCTCCAGACTGACGAATCCCTGGCCCATCAGGTCGAGCAGGCGCCCTGGCGTGGCGACCAGCACGTCGACACCTTTGCGCAGGCGGTTGGTCTGTGCGCCCTGCTTCACGCCACCAAAGATGACCGTGTTGCGGACGTCCGTGTGTTTCCCATACTTGGTGAAACTGTCGTCGATCTGAATGGCCAGCTCACGTGTTGGCGTGACGATCAGTGCCCTGATCTTGCGCGGTCCCTGGTGGCGGGCCAGATACAGATGTTGCAGGATAGGAATGGCAAACGCCGCAGTTTTGCCGGTGCCGGTTTGTGCACATCCCAACAAGTCTTTGCCGCGCAACAGGATCGGGATGGCCTGTTGCTGGATCGGCGTGGGTTTGGTATAACCGGCCTGGCGCAATGCTTTCTTGATCGGATCGATGATCCCCAATTCTCTCTTCGACATATTCTGGCGATAAAAGGCGCAAAGGTAGACCGATTATCGGGATATCCGACATTTATCTCATTGAAAACCAGTCCGATTTGTGCACAATCAGGTCTCGACGATCCTGCCCGTGCGCCGATAGATGGAGAGGGAGCGCCGTGCACGACGGCGAAGTTTCCGGTCAGGGTCCTGGGCCAGTTGTTCCAGAGCACGCACGATTTGTTCCCGCAATAATTTGGGTGACCCGTCGCACAAGTTGTGTAATACTATGCTGCGGACTGTCGGGTCGGGGTCATGCTGCAAGGCAATAATGCGCTTCCACACTTCCGGGACATTGTTACGGACGTGGCAGGGGCAAAGGGTCAGCAACGCTGTACGTCTGACCCTGGGGTCCGGGTTGTGTGTTAAACGCAGTGCATGTTGAATATCGTCGGCGCGCATCGTTGGGCTATTGCTTTGGCTGGCGCTTCTTGCGCGTCCAGAAATAGACGTGGACGTCAACCTCGTCAGCGAGGAAATTCTCAATTGCAGTATGCACGAAATCGGCCCCAACCCCGAAGTCGATGCGGTTGACCGGCATCGTGATGGCGAAACCCCATGTATTGCCGTCCTGACCCGTCACCATCACCGGGATATCCAGGGTCTTGGTGATCCCGTGCATCGAGAAGGGCCCCCGTGCCACATAGCCCTCTCCGTTTTTGTGGATCTCCGTACTGGTAAAGGTGATCAGCGGATGATTTTCCACGTCGAAAAAGTCTGCCGTACGCAGGTGTGCGTCGCGATCGGGAATCCCGGTGTTGATACTTGCAGCCTGGATTTCAACCCGGACGCTGGATTTGGACAGGTCGTCGTCGACCAGGTCCAGTTCGATCGTGTAGTCGGTAAACTTTCCGGTGATCCTGGTGATGCCTCCCGCAATATCCAGTGAGAAGCCCACGGTACTGTGATTGGGCTCAACTTCCAGTTGTCTGGTCTGCGCAGTCGTTAACACAGTGCTGAGGATCACCAGGATCACGACCACTAAATGCTTGTTGTGCATGATGATGCCTTTTGTCTCACACCCAACTCAATGCGACTCCGATCAGCCGGATGCGTTGGTATGAAATCGATGGTCTAAAGATACAATTCACAGCGCCTCACTGGGGAGAGGGTGGCACGGGTGCTAATATTCAATGTCCAGATCGTGATGCGCTAGCAGACCAAGCACTTCCGGCACGCTGAAACGGGCACCACGCACGCGGTTTTTCGCCGGATCGATGCGGTAGTTCCGGGCGGTGCGGAAGTCGCAGCCCTCCAGGTTGGTGCGGTCAAAGGTAGCCCGGTCGAGGTTGCAATCAGCAAACTGGCAACCCTGCACATCCGCTCCGCTGAAGTCTGTTTCAACCAGACTGCACGCTTCGAATTGGAGGCGTTGGCAGGCCAGATCCTGAAACACGGAAAGATCGAGCCGACAACGCTGAAAGGACAGGTCGAGCAGAAACGCATTGCATGCGCGCCAGGGGATCCCGATCAGTTTGCATTCCACAAAGCGTACAGACCGGAAAGCCGTGTCAACAACGGTGGCGTTGCTGAGGTCACAGGCGCTGAACACGCAATCGACAAACCGCACCCCGGTGAGGTCAACCCCGGCCCAGGTACATTGCTCGAAGGTGCAGCCTTCGAATTCGGCTCCTGCCATGAGCACTTCGGTGCTGGCGCTACAGTATATCTGATCGAGAAAGTGCAAGTTGTCAGAGCAGGCTACGTCTCCTCACGTGCCTTGCCGCCCAGGTTCTGATTGAGTTTGGCAATGTTATCATTGATCTTGAAGATCACGATCAGCAGTTCGCACCAGATCCTGATGACCACCGCGCCCACCACAATATAGACGAGGCCCAACAGGAACGTGGTGAATGTGAAGCCACCGAACCCGCCAAACATGACGAAGAACAAGCCATAGAGCAGATTGGCGGCCAGCAGGAGCCAGTACACGATGGTGATGACACTGGGCGTGATCAGGCTGTCGAAAAAAAGGAGTCGGTTTCTCATTGGTTGGAGTTTTGTTGATGAAAGGATTGGATCTGCTGACCATTGCCAACTGGTCAAGACAGTCGCAGCATCAAGATACTGAAAGGATGTCGTCCGCTCATCGCTTGCCATGCTAATGGCCAAAATCTTTGAGCCACCAGTCAACCCGGGGTGTACGGCCACTGCAACCTTCGAGTCGGCAGTGCCGTAGTACAGGAACCATGTTCCTTTCAGCCAGACCAGGCCCTCCACAAAGCAGACCTCATTGACCTCTCCCACGCGCTCGTACTCCTTGTCGGGATGGATATAATAGCCGTCCGACCGGTCGATGAGGCGGTAGGGCGCGTTGGCATCAAACAGGGCTGCCCGGCCGCGTAGGTGAAGACGGGCAAGGACGGATCACGAAAGTTGGCCGCATTGCTTCCGTTGTAGATGAGGCGCACGCCTGCTTCGGTCAGAATAGCGGGTGGTCCGGGCTCAACCAGGCGACCATCGCTTAAGATACTGAATACCGGGTGGGAGTCAGATCGGGATTCCATACCTTGATGTCATGGCCAGTTATGCGATCGGGTATGACGTTGGCAGTTCGTCTGTCAAAGCGGCACTGGTGCGGGTCGACGATGGCGCTACGATGATCGTCGTTCAGTATCCTGAAACCGAGATGCGCATCACCTCGCCGCAGCCGGGGTGGGCGGAGCAGGACCCGGAAGACTGGTGGCAAGCGCTGTGCGCGGCAACGCACCAATTGCTCGAGAGGAGTGGGGTAGCACCCAGGCAGATCGCAAGCATCGGATTGGCCTACCAGATGCACGGTCTCGTGTTGGTCGATACGGATGGCAAGCCAGTCCGTCCCGCGATCATTTGGTGCGACAGCCGTGCCGTGGAGACCGGTGACCAGGCCTTGCGCGCGATGGGCGCGGAATACTGTTTTGGTCATCTGCTCAACAGCCCCGGAAATTTTACTGCCGCCAGGCTGAAATGGGTCATTGACCACGAGCCGGAAATCTACCAACAGGCACAGTATCTGCTCCTGCCCGGCGACTTCCTGGCGCTCCGTCTCACGGGGACGGCATGCACCACGATCAGCGGACTGTCCGAAGCCATCTTGTGGGATTTCGCGGGGCATCGGGTGGCTCAGCGCGCTCTTGACTACTTTGGTATCGATCCACAGAAGGTGCCGCCGTTGACAGACACCTTCGGCCAGCAAGGTGTCCTGAGCCGCCAAGGCGCCGAGGCGACGGGGCTGATGGCCGGTACGCCGCTTACCTACCGCGCGGGTGATCAGCCCAACAATGCGATGTCACTCGGCGTTGTGCACGCCGGCGAGGTGGCCGCCACCGGCGGGACATCAGGTGTGATCTACGGGGTGGCAGACCGATTGATTTCGGATCCGGAAAGCAGGGTCAACAGTTTTGCCCACGTCACGCATACGGTGACCGACCCTCGTATCGGAATGCTGCTGTGTATCAATGGTGCCGGTATCGAGCATGCGTGGATGAAGCACCACGTAGCACACCCCGGTGCCACCTATGAGGAGATGGAGCGAGCGATGCAGTCCGT
>JAWWBX010000027.1:0-24548 GCA_033720735.1 Saprospiraceae bacterium | reverse complement strand
GGTGACGAGTCTCCGGGTCATGCCGAAACAGGTTTGCTCTGCAGATGCCGGACAAGTTCAAGCAGGTTGCGGTACGTCGATGCGTCCAGATCGTGTCCACCATACCAGTAATAGTCAAATGCCTCGGACAGGGCATTGAAAGCGTCCGCCCCTGCATCTGACCGCATCTCCTCCCGGTAGTCACGATTGGTTTTCCAGCCCCGGACTTCGAGCACTGCATCTTCATCGAGCGCGATCAACAAGGCGATATAGGTCCAGCGCAAAGCCATCCGGAAATCACCCGTTCGCTCGCTGTGCGAGATGCGCTCAGACAGCGACGCCACTTCCACATCTTCTTCGAGCACCTGTCTGACCACGGCGTTGTCTTCTGCCGGCCGTGCGAACAGTCCTCGCAACCGCGATTTTCTGAAGAAGACCCCCAAAAAGATGAGGAAAGCTACCCCAAGAGTGATCAGGAAGAACTCACCGGTGCGCCCCCCTTCACCAAACAGCCAGTCAGTGATCTTTTGCCTGAGATGCCGCCACCACCTGCCCAGGGCCGTCTCGCCCTGCAGGCGAGGACCATAATCGAAGGCATCATCCGCCTTGTAGGACTGTATCGCTGCTTCGTCCATCATCCGCACGACCAACTCCGAAGAATCCGGTAGCAACATGGTGGTCTGCCCGGAAATGAATCCGGCATGACACAGAACACAGATCAACAGACACGATCTAAACCATGTCATCAGATTCGTCGATTTGCTCGATCCGATCCATCAGGGAGACACCATCTTTCAGCTCGCGCAGGTTGTAGTACTGCAATGCGACTCCGGTCAATTGGTAGATCGCCGCAAACATGGACCCCAGGCTACCCAAGGCACCCAATGCATAGGCGAGTGGCGAGGTGGACGGATTGAGCGGATCAGCCCCTGTGCCCCAGGTCTCAGCAAAGCCGACGGCGAGCGCCGGAATCGAGAAGATTGAGGAGGCGATCACCGCAACGATCGCGATGACCAGCAGTACGGCGAAGGTGTTCCACCAGTTGCCTTTCACCAGATAGAACGACCGGCGGAAGGCATCGGTCAGATCCCCTTCTTCCACCAGATACACAAACGTCAATAAACTCAGCGGAACCCACAGATAGATCGCAACCGGTATAAAGACAAAGAACATCAGAAAGATCCCTCCCAACCCTGACATCATCATCATCGAGAAAAAGAAGAACGCGAGAAAGAAGAACAGGGCGGTCACCACGATCACCACCAGCACCACGCGCCAAATATTCCGTTTGATGTACGGCCACAAATTGTCAAGCAACGTCTCGTCGGGCTGCTCCTGCGATTTTTGAATTGCGCTATAGGCGAATGTCACCAACATGACCCACGAGCCAAGCATGGCGAGGAGATACACCAGCAGATTGGTCGAAAAGCGGAACGACGGCATCACTTCACCATAGGGGTCGAAATTCAACATGTCTGCGAATCCCCTTTGCGTGAAAACCGACAGGAGTACCAAAGGACCGACGTACATCAGAAAGCCGGTAAACAACGACTTGAAGTTCCGGATGATGAATTGCAAACCGTCGCCGACGACTTCCCCAAAATCGCGTCGCCGGGCAAACTCAAACTGTTCTTGCTGCATGGGTCTTAAATTTTAGTGGATAGATAAAGCAATACCAGATCAGCGCAGCCAGCGATCCCAGAATGATAGCCAGTCGAACGCCACCAGACAGGTGCTGGTACATCCGCGTGACATACCCCTCGATCAGAGCGGCGAGAACAATAAACGGAATGATCCCCAGCACAAGTTTGAGACTGTCCCTGGCTCCCCCTACCAGCGCATGAGCACGTGAAAATGTACCTGGGAACAAGGCGCAGCTGCCGAGAAGCAAGCCACATCCTCCTACGATCACAATCGCCGTCAACTCCAGCGCTCCGTGCAGAAACACCGTGCTGAATGCCGTCCATCCCAATCCGCGGGCTACAAAATATTGCATAAAGGTACCGACCATCACCCCGTTGGTCAACAGGAGCAGGATAGTCGGGACCCCCGCAAAGATCCCGACCACATACATCAAAATCGCCACCCTGATATTGTTGATCGCGATCAGCCGGAACATCTCACCAGACTCCATCGACTTGTACACAGCCATCGGATCTCCTTTCTCGATATTTTCTATCGTCATGTTGACGTACGCGTCTCCCAGGATCGTTCGGGTAAACTCCGGTTCCAACAGGGTGCTCAGAATCCCGATCAGGATAGCTCCGGAAAAAACCAGAGCAGACCAGAGCATATAGCGCCGGTAGGCAAGAAACGTCCGGGGTACCTCCTGTGTAAAAAAGGTGATCAAGCGGCGACTGCTCTCGCGACGTGTCCCGTAGATCGTCCGGTGTGCACGCACGGCAAGCTGATTGAGATAGCGCACAACCTTTGATTTCGGATAGTGCGTCCTGGCGTAGGAAAGGTCGTCCATGAGCTGCAGATAAAGGTCGGAAAGACGGTCCGGGGTCAGATCGTGCTGCGACGTCAGTGATCTCTCGAATTCCTCCCACTTGTCCTTGTTTCTCCGGATAAATCGCGGCTCTTTCATGGAAATATCAAAATAGAAAAGATCAGAGACATTCGTAGTTTGGGTGACTGACCGGTATGCAGCAGGAGTTTCATATCAGTACCACTCAGAATGTCGACCTTGGGTACGAAGCAGCTTCGTTGGGCGATCGACTGGTCGCCTACCTCATCGATATTGTCATCAAGGGTGTCTACCTGTTTTTGGTGATGATCTTCCTTCTGGACTCTGTCTTCAACACGTTTGGGGAGTTTGTCGGCAATGTGTTTGTCTACCTGTTGTGGTTGTTGCCTTACCTGCTCTATCACCTGCTGTTTGAGGTCCTCAACAACGGGCAGTCGCCTGGTAAACGGGCCATGCGCCTCCGGGTCGTCAGTCTGGATGGCACCCCGGTCACCCTGGGAAGCTACCTCC
This sequence comes from Saprospiraceae bacterium, assembly GCA_033720735.1. GTDB lineage: Bacteria > Bacteroidota > Bacteroidia > Chitinophagales > Saprospiraceae > B8-G4. The sequence continues at coordinate 21,589 of JAWWBX010000027.1, read as the reverse complement.
TCCGTTGGCTGATGCGCCTCGTTGACATCGATCTCACCACCGGCCTTGGTGCGATCATTTCCATCGCAGTCAGTGATCGCGGGCAACGGATCGGCGATCGCGTCGCTGGCACAACCGTCGTCAAGCAGCGGTCTGAAGTCAGGCTGGAGCACCTGGCCTTTGTGGATGAGACAGATGATGAGCCATACGACCCAACCTACCCGCAGGTCACGGCACTCACTGCACAGCACATTGAGATCATCAGAGAGACGCTGGCCAATCGGCACGTCATCGATATCTCGGCCCACGTAGATCTGCTGGCGGAGAAGATCGCTGCCATCATGAAGGTCGACGTTCCTTCTGATCCTTACGCGTTCCTGGACACGGTGGCCCGTGATTTTTCACACTACCACCGTTGACATCCGTCGCTACCAGTCCGCACGAATCACGGCTACAGTGTGGCACCTGTCAATTGACTAGCTTCTACCAATCTCGTATACAAGGGGTTGTGCGCGATCATCTCCGGATTGCCCACTAAAACGAACTGTTCCCGTGCGCGGGTGAGCGCCACATTGAGTTTGCGGTCGGTCCCATCCGGCGCCAGCGATACGATCTGACTGAATTGCGTCGGATGACTGATACACAGAGACATAATAACTATGTCGCGGGCGCTGCCCTGATAGCGTTCGACCGTATCGATGGTGTAGCGTTCCGGGTCCAATCCGGCCTGGAGCAGATGATCGCGAATGTTGGCGATCTGGGCCCGGAACGGCGTGATGATCCCGACATCTGGATGAGGTGCATGGAGCACCTGCAAGTCCTGGAGCAGTTCTGCAACGATCCGGGCTTCATGATCCTGGGTTTTGGTCCATCCCGGCACCACTTCTCCCGCGCTGGGCACAAACAACAAACGCCGGGAAGCAAGCTCAGGTCTGCGCAACTGGGCAACTAATCCGGGGTCTGTGGCCATCGGGGCCTCCAGGTCACGAACGAAGGTGTCGCCAGTCGGCAGTGCACGAAGTTTGCCATCGTAAAACACCTCGCTGGCGAAGCGCATGATCTCGTGATGCATCCTGCCCTGCCGGTACAACGCCCCCAGGGCCCAACTCCATCCCTTGCGCATGCAATGACTGTACATCCTCTCGAAATACGACACGCGGGTGTCTGTCAAGGAGATCGCTTCACAGGTCTCAGACGGGACGACGGTCTCACGGGCATCCTGCATGACCACTGCCGGCAGCTGTTTATGATCTCCGATCAGAACCCACTTCCTGAATCGCGGCAGCAAGCCTGCGAGCATCGGTTCGAGGATCTGAGATGCCTCGTCGACGATCACAGTTTCTATCCGGCACAATTTGAGGATCTCCGGCTTGCCGGCAATGGACGATACCGTGGCGACGATCACACGTTGGCGGGTCAGCAAGGTGCGCAGATCCTGCCTTTTGGTGATCGAGCGAATGCGCATCGACAAAAGTTGAGCGCGGTATTTCTCGCCAGTCGCATACCGGCTGCCAATGCGTAAATACCGGTCACGGATATCACCTCCGATCGCATCAAGAGCCTGGCAGATCTCATCGACGGCCCGATTGGTATAGGCGAGCAAGAGTAACCGCTCCCGCGTATGGTCCAGATAGTGCCTGGCCAAATGATGGAGCACGACACTGGTCTTGCCCGTACCTGGCGGCCCCCATAACAGGAAATAATCAGGTGCGGCAGTGATACGCTCAAGGATCTCCGAGATCACGCGATCTGTCGGATGATGTGCCTGGTCTGTGGCAGGCGCCGGCTTTCGCGGTGCCTGCAGCCCAAGGAACAGGCCACGCCGGCGGGCATCGCATTCCGACAGAAAAAACAAGCCTTGGTGCATCGTATTGAAGCTGCTGTCGATCAGGTCGTGTTCAATGACCCATCGCTCATGCGACTCGATATGACGATAATTGACCTGCTTGTTGCGCAGACGGATCGTGATCTCCGAGGCCGTCAAACCCACCACCGAACACTTGTAGATCTGGCTGCCGAGTACAGCAGCACGCTCCCCGGTATCGGGATAGAGTACGCCAATATCTCCAACCCTAAAATTTGCCAGAACGTTGGTTTCCTGCCCCTTGGCAAGCACCACCAGAGCGTCGTCCTGGTCGTCACGGATCTCACGGACCTGCAGATCGTTGAATATGCTAAAGCGTTCCTCCTTCTCGCTCAGGGTATCCAGCCACATGGAAGCGAGCCCGTTGACCCGGTCCGAACCGTGCACACCGACTTTGGAGAGATAATGCTCTCCGGCTACAAACCCGGCAAAAAGTCGGAAATACGCAAATTCCGTGCTGTTCAGCCCTTGGATCACACGGCCAAATCGCTCCACATTGGTGGCCACAAATCCCCGTTTGCCCGGAAAATTGGCTGGTATGATCCTGCGGATGAATGACATATCAGGGTCCAACTTGATCCTGCGCTCGAGCAGGAAGATCTCGTTGCGCAACTTGATCACCTCTCTTTGCAGGGACTGGACCGGCGGGGCATATCGCGTGGGGTTCGTGACCTGGCTGGAGTACAGGATATAGCTCGCCGGGGTCACCCTGAACGCATGCACGGCCCGGATCATCAGATCATACAGCAGCGTTTGGGCATAATGCGAACTGCTCAGACCATAGGTATTCTGTTTGTAAGGGCGAGCGCTTTTCAGTTCGATGATATCGGCACGCCCCTCGCCTGCCGGATGATAGAGGTCGAGACGCCCCTGGATACCGAAGGTCGGCGCATAGAAAGACGGCTCGATGAAACTCTCTTCCGGTCTGATCTTCAACTCGCGAAAATCCCTGTTTACCGCCCGTTGCAGGTTTTCGAAATGTGACTGAGCCTTCTTGACCATCATGTGCACTTCGTCATCATCCAGAGCACTGAAGGCGATCGGGTTGAGGTTGAAGGTCTTGCTGATCAACTGCCGAAAGGAGACGGCCGGGTCCTGAACGAGCTGGTCCAGAAAGTAGTTGACCATGTTGCCGATCAGGATGGGCACCGTGACTTCACGTGGCAGGAACTTGCTGAGCAGGTACAACCGGCTATCGGACCCCGTATCACTAAAACACTCGGCGACAGCGGTGACATCAACCAGATAATCAGGTTCGATGACGATGATCCTTGGCGACACCACGCCACGCGCGTCGCGCTCGCAATCGACAATACTCAGGGTCATCGGCAATCCGAGCAGGTCAGCGGCGTTTGTGACATTGCCAGCATACAATTCTGATCTCCCGGGGTCCCGATAATCGACTTGCACCTGTTCACCCGTACCTTCAACATGTCCGTGCAGGATACCGCGCGGGGCGTCGATTTCGGTCGCCGTGATACGTGCCTCGCGAAAGAACTCCACGCGCTCGCGTTCGGGAGGCTGACGCGGGATCTCGGCAGGGAAGAGTGCCGCAGCCTCTGCACTGAGAGGCGTATGCAGCACGTCCGACGCCACCCGCAAGAGCGTGTAGGCGCCGTTTTGCCAGATCTCACGCGCTGTCCAATCGTCAGGCATCGTACCCTTCCGCAGATAGCCCTCCGACACCAGCCGGAAATGGTGGAGCAGACGTGTCAAACGGTGATCAACAGCGTACTTTGACGTGAGGTAACTGATCCGCGCAAACAACGTGGAGAAATGCAATTGCTCGCGCTCTCCCAGCGAGATCAGGAAGTGTGACAGTAAACGGTACACCTCCACCACTTTGGAACGCTCAGTGTCCTCGCGATGCACCAGATCCGTCACTGTCTTCTGGACAATTGCAAAGAGTTCCGCAGCGGTCATCAGGAACAAGTTTGGGTGGCTGGTCAAAATAAGGACTCTCCCTCACCCTCAAAACTGAATCGTCGTATATTCCCTCTACAACGCATACATTCTTTCTAACATATATATGGAGAACATCGACGCGATTCGCATCCATCTTTCGCAAGACAACCTCTCCATCCTCAATCTGTGCCTGGCGTTTATCATGTTTGGCGTGGCGCTCGACATGCGCATCTCGGATTTCAAGCGCATCGCCGAGTATCCGCGGGCGGTAGCGATCGGGCTAACGTCACAGTTGCTTCTGCTCCCCTTGTTTACCGTCGCTTTGATCAAGGTGTGGGGACCTTATCCGAGCATTGCACTGGGTCTGATCATGATCGCAGCCTGCCCGGGTGGGAATATTTCCAACTTTGCGGTCCATCTGGGGCGTGGCAATGCCGCGCTTTCGGTGACCATGACCTCCGTCGTGACTCTTGGAGCCATCGTGCTGACACCACTCAGTTTCGCGTTGTGGTCCCGCCTGGTGCCGGAAACCCGGCCCTTGTTACGGGAGATCTCGGTTGACGCCCTGAGCATGGTGCGCATCATTGTGCAGCTGATCCTGATCCCGCTGGTGATCGGCATGTTGACCAACTACCGTTTTCCTGCGCTGACCCGCCGCATACGGCGTACTGTGCGCAGTCTGTCGATCGTGTTGTTTATGGCGTTCATCATCTTCGCGATCGTGTCGAATCTCGACAATATCGTCAAGTACCTGCACCTCGTATTCTTGCTCGTCATCGTGCACAACCTGGGAGCTCTGGCGATCGGATACTACTTTGCGAAAGGCGCTCGACTGCCGGTCGGCGATTGCAAGGCAATATCCATGGAGACCGGCATCCAGAATGCAGGTTTGGGGCTCATCCTCATTTTCAATTTTTTCGGAAATTTGGGCGGCATGATGCTCGTTGCCGCATTTTGGGGCGTCTGGGACCTCGTATCAAGTTTTGCGCTGGCAGTGTACTGGAACCGCAAGGCCTCCAGCACTCAAACTCCCCTGAGCACAATATCAGAAAGACAACCATGACATGGCGTCACCACTCATCAAACGCATAACTGAAGGACTGGGATCGGAACGACTTGCATCGCTCGCCCGGCAGCTGGATGTTGAGCCATCATCGATTGGGCAGAGGCTGCAGGAGGCACTGGCTGCCACCTTGCTCCTCGCCTCCGGCAAAGCAAGCACGGAGGCGGGAGCTCGCGGGCTGATGGACTTTACAGTGGCGCACGAGCATCAGCTCGCGGATGTCGACGATCCGGCCGGCGCATCCTTTTCGGCGGGAAGTGCTGACCAACTCCAACTGGCAGGAGCTGAATGGATGAGATATCTGGCGGGGGATCAACTTGCTGCTCTGACGGACCTGCTCGCCAAGCGTCTCAGCATCTCCCCAGCCGCGGGATCGGGATTGCTCAAGATCTCGGCACCCTTGCTGATCAGCATGTTGCACAGCGAGGTAGACCTCACCTCGGGACCTCCGTCACAGATCAAGGCATTCCTTCTGGGCGAATGCAATGCGCTGGATCAAGACCTTGTTGACCAGTACTCTGCGACCGCAGGCCTGATCTTGCCTGCGTCTGAGGTTGCCGGGTCTGATCAGAACGAGGGCGATGCGCGTATCACGCTCGATTACATGCCTGAAGAGCAACCGTTGGCGAGCAAACTCTTGCCATGGATCGTACTGCTGCTTACCTCCCTGGCGCTGCTCTATTTCGTCGGACGAGGGTGTTCGTCTTCTCCTGCGGCATCGGACGATCAACAGATCTCATCGGTCCGAATGGTGAATCTGGATCTGCCTGACGGAGAAGAGATTGCCACCCCTTCCGGCTCCTGTATTGCCCAGTTGTTCGAAGCGATGCGGCAGCCCGGCGTGCACCTGACCACCCCGTTTACACTGGATAGCGTGACCTTTGCTCCCGGCTCAGCAGCACTGAATACCGCGTCATTGTCCGAAATCGATCAGCTGCTTGCATTGCTCCGCGCATTTCCCCATGTGCAGATACGGCTGGAGGGACACACCGACAACAGCGGCAACGCCCGCAACAACCTGGAGCTGTCTACCCGGCAAGCTGAAGCCATCAAGACGTACCTGAGCGCCCGCGGTATTGATCGCAGCCGCATCCGGGCCATCGGCCGGGGTCAAACCAAACCCGTGGCCAGCAACAGTTCGGAACAGGGCATGGCCGCCAATCGCCGTATCGAGATCTATCTCACCGAATCGGTGCGGTAAAAAAGGGCGACCCAGCCAACAACACCGGACTTCTTTGTCTGGGGGGAATAACAAAGCATCAGATATCGCCAGTGAGCCACCCTAGTCTTCACATTACTGCTCAAGGTCGAACAGATAGTAAAATGTCTTGGTCAGGGTGCCGCCGGAGTACTTTTCGATGACAATGGCGGCAGTACCTGTTGATGCCGAGTTGGTTTCTTTCTTGAAAAATCTGAACTGAGCCTGTATTGAGGGGTCCAGTGCATCCTGATCGGGCGTATAGTCGATGACCTGCTGTCCCAGCGTGAATGACGAGGTCCCCTGATCCGTGCGCATCTGCACTTTGAACTGATAGGACAGGTTGCCATCGGCAAGCATGATGATGTCCTTGAACTGTCCGTGTGTCACCCGGTCGTTGTTCTTGTCCCACGGGCAGGGCGGGTACGGAACGCAATGTGACGGTACGTTTACAAAGTGTCCGCGCGCAGTGCCAAATGCCTGTTCATAAGCTGTGCGATCCGCTTCGTCCGCTTGCGTCCATTTCATGCCGTATTTGCCCTGACCGGCGAAACTACGCTGCTGCGTGAGTGCGCGGAAAATGATCTCCTCACCAATCAGGTATTGATTGTAGTCGAAAGGGGTGTTAAGTGCCATGCGATGCGTTTACAGTATTCCCGGGTGCTGCACTACCTGTCTGCTTGCAGGCAATCGGTCCCGGCAACACCTTTAATATATAACAGTGTTGCGACGTATGAAAATGTCACCGTTGATCACGACTCACTCCCGCTTCTGGCTCAGCCAGTAGACCGGCAATCCCAGTACCAGCAAACCTGTTCCCCATAACGCCTGCTGAGGCTGCCCGATCGACGTATAAATGACAAACCAGATCGAGATGATGATGAAGATGAGTGGTACCACCGGGTAACCCGGAACCCGGAATGATGTGGCGCTTCCGAGCTTTCTCCTGAACACAAAGAGGCTGAAAGCTGCCAGGATCATAAACACCCAATCCATAAACACGACGTAGGCGATCAGGCTTTCAAACGTACCCCAGAAAATGAGCAGGATCAAAGCCCAGCCAGATTGCAGCAGAATGGCAAAGACCGGCGTTGCGTGTTTGGGATGCAATCTGGAAATCAGCTGGAAAAACCTGCCATCGCGAGCCATCGTGTAATAGATACGGGGTGCTGACATCGTAAAAATTCCAATGGTCCCAAAGGTTGATACCGCAATGAGGATGGTCACGATCAATCCCCCGGTTGGCACCACGGCACCCAGGGCGTCGGCTGCGACGGCCTGAGATGCGGCCATGTCTTCCACCGGCAGCAATCTGAGATAGGCCACATTGGCCAGGACATACGTAATCGTCACGATCACCGCCCCTATGATCATTGCTCTGGGTACAATGCGTGCGGCATCACGTGTCTCAGCACTGAGATAGGAGGCGTGATGCCAGCCCCCAAACGACCAGAGGACACCGATCATGGCCAACGCAAACGCGCCCATGGTCGTCGCTGGTGCATCATGTACCGTGCTTGGCTCGCCCGAGACAGCCTGCCCCAGTGCGATCCCGATGACCACGATCATCGCAATGCCGATCAGTTTGAGGGTGGTAAACACGCTCGAGAAGATCTCGCCCAGCTTGACACCGAGCACATTGATCGTGGTCACGGCGGCAATAGAGGCGGCCCCGACGACGATCATTCCGTTTTGATCCAGAGGTACCAGGGTACTGACGTAGCGCGCAAAAGTGAGGCTGAGCGCCGCGATCGCCCCGGAGGTGATCACCGTAAGAATGCACCACCCATAGAGAAAAGCCCAGAGGTGCCCGAATGCTTCACGGATGTAGACGTAGACGCCGCCAGCAGCCGGAAACCTGTTGCCCAACTCGGCAAAGGTCAATGAGCCGGTCAGCGCTACGACCCCGCCCAAAAGCCAGGCCGCTATGATCCAGAAGGGCTCCCCCAAATGACCGGCGATCGATGACGGTGTGATGAAAATGCCTGAACCAATGCATGATCCAACGGCTACCATCGTCAAACCATAGAGCCCGATCTTCTTTTTTAGCCCACCTGCCATGGATAATTCAACATTCCGGACGTTTTGGTATTATCTGATTGACGGTCAGAAGGATTCCTGACCGGAAATTACTTTAATTTCCATTAGCTGCCTCAGGTATGCACCGAGCGAGAATTGTCTGGCGTGGGTTGGTTCTGATGAGCCTGTTGCTGAGTGCCTTCATGGCGCCAGGGCAGAATATGCGCTTCGATATCCTGGATGGAGAGGACAGGGTCGAGATCCCCTTTGAGTTCAAGCACAACTTCATTCTGATCGATGTCAGGCTGTTTGGCCTGCTGCCCATGCAGTTCATTTTTGATACGGGCGCCGAACATACGATCCTGTTCAAGCGGGAGTACGCGGATTTTCTCAATGTGCAGTACGACCTGCGCATTCCGATCGTTGGATCGGATCAACAACGCCATCTGTATGCGCTCGTTGCCCGATCAGTCGATCTGGAGCTTGTTGGCCTGGCACCACAAAAGCGGGATATTCTGGTCCTTGAGGACAACTACTTCCATCTCGACGAGATCACCGGCACCCAGATCCATGGCATCATCGGAGGAGGGTTTTTCCGCAACGTGGTCGTGCAGATCGACTACAAAAAGCAACGGCTGATCCTGCACAACGGAATGAAGTTTGAACCACCCGGCAGGTCATTCAGGCAGATCAACGTGGAAATGGTTTCCAACAAACCATACCTGCAAGCTACCGGGACGCTACTTGACGATACAACGCTGGATCTGCAACTGCTGGTAGACACCGGCGCCGGGCTTCCACTCCTGCTGCACAGCAACTCCCATCCCAAACTGGCACCACCGGAAGAGCTGATCCTGGGCAAGCTGGGAGTGGGCCTCGGTGGCTATGTGCAGGGCTCCATCGGGCGGATCAAGTCCCTGCAAATTGAAGATATCGCATTCGAATTCGTGCTTACCAGCTTTCAGGATCTGTCTGATGCGGTGATCTCGGACTCACTGCGCAACCGCAACGGCTTGGTCGGCAACCAACTCCTCGGCCGCTTCGACGTGTACATCGACTACATGAATGAAAAGATCTACCTGCGTCCGCAGGGTCGCTACAAACGCAAGTTCAAGATGGACCGCAGCGGCATGATCATTTTCGCGCTGGGTCATTCCCTGAATGAATTTGTGGTACAGGACCTGATCGCCGGCTCACCGGCGGCGGAAGCAGGGATCCAGCCCGGCGATATCATCAGACGCATTCAGGGCCTTCCTGCCAAGTTTTTCTCCCTCGATCAGGTGACTGCGTTGATGCAAAAACGTGTTGGCAAGCGCATCCGGCTGGTCATTCAGCGCAAGCAGCAGATCATCAAGGTGCATTTCCGCCTCAGAGAGCTGATCTAGTTGCCTGAAAATGTGCCACTTGTGGCATCCCGACGATCTGCACGTGTCGCTTTGACAAATACATCAGGAATCTTATCTTTGCGGTCCTGTTTTTGAACATGAAATCAGTGACATGTACGCGATTGTAGATATTAAAGGCCAGCAGATCAAGGTGGAAGAAGGCGCCGAGGTGTATGTCAACCGGATCGAGGCTGCCGAGGGTGAACAGATCGCCTTCGACAAAGTACTGTTGGTGGATCAGAACGGCACCGTGCAAGTCGGTACCCCACATCTCAAGGGGACAGTTGCCGCCACCGTACTCGGGCACGTCAAGGGTGACAAGGTTCTGGTCTTCAAGCGCAAACGCCGCAAGGGTTACAAGGTCAAGAACGGACACAGACAACAATACACGAAAATCAAGGTTGACGCAATCAACCTCTAAAGCGCTGTACCATGGCACATAAGAAAGGAGTTGGTAGTTCTGACAACGGTCGCGACAGTAAGAGTAAACGACTGGGCGTGAAACTTTTTGGAGGCCAGGCAGCACGTGCCGGCAACATTATCGTACGTCAGCGCGGCACCAAATTCCACCCGGGTGAGCATGTGGGGATGGGCAAGGATTTTACCATCTACGCACTGACTGACGGTACCGTTGCCTTCAGGAGAAAACGCAACAACCGTACATACATCAATATTGAGCCGTTTGAGGAAGTGCAGGAGACCGCAGCACCTATCGTAAAAGCGAAAGCTGCGGACGAAGAAGAATAGCACGTATCAACGAAAAAACAACGACGCCCTTCGACAACATGTTGAAGGGCGTTTTTTTTGGCATGCATATTTTGAATGCGATGCGTTTGCAAATGCATCGCATGATTCTTCTTGCCAATGCATACAAGATGGCGCGTCGTTGAGTATCTTCGCACCATCATTCAAATCAAAATTCAAGCTCATGAAATTCGAGGTATTTCGCAGCCCCAAGAACAAAAAGTTCTACTTCCGGCTGAAAGCACGTAATGGCCAGACCATCCTGGCCAGCGAAGGCTACTCAAACAAGGCCGGCGTAAAGAACGGGATCAAGTCTGTTCAGAAGAATTGCTCAAACGACAACTGTTTCGAGCGCAAGGTTGCGAAGAATGGCAAGCACCATTTCAACCTGTTGTCGACCAACAAGAAGATCGTAGGATCGAGCCAGATGTATGCTTCCAAGTCAAGCATGGAAGCTGGCATCCGCTCCGTCAAGCGCGTTGCTCCCCAGGCAACCGTTGTTGAGGTCGACGCGTAGGCACCAAAACCACACAGAAAGAAAAAAGCGCATCGAAGTGATCTTCGATGCGCTTTTGTTTTATATCTCTGATCGGTTGCTAGCGCAACAAGGTAATGTCGCCTGTGACCGTTTCCTCCAGGCCATCCTGATGGACGACTTCGGCTCTGAATACATAGACACCGGGCGTCAGTGTCTCGCCGTTGAGCGTGCCATCCCAACCTGCCTCGGGCACGTTGGGTACAAAGGTCAGCCGCTCAAATACCTGTTCACCCCAGCGATCAAATATCCGCATCGAGTTGATCCCCGCAAGTGACGTTCCGAAAATGGTAAAGTAGTCATTGACACCGTCGCCGTTGGGCGTAAAGACATTGGGCACGTACATACCCCGCGGAACGAGGACTTCCAGCAAGAGTGAAGCCGTAGCCGAACATCCGTTCGTATCTACCACCGTGACCATGACCGTACCTGATTGATCCGCGTCAAAACTGACGCTGGTACACATGTCACAGGGTGGAAAGGGCCCGCTCCAGGTGATACTGCCCAGTGCTCCGGGCGTGACACTGGTACTGAGCGTAATCACAACACTGTCTCCCTGGTTAACGCGCAGGTTGCCACCAATATCCGCCGTGACCTGCACGGGTGCAGGCACATCGAATGACCGCTGGAAGGTGCATCCGTTGGCATCCACGATGTTGACGGTATAATTACCTGGTCCGAGCCCGGTGATCTGCATGTCCGTGCTGCCGGTGCTCCAGTTGAAACTGTACGGTGGGCTACCGCCAATGACCGAAAGAATGGCAATCGAGGCATTGTCATCACCGGCGCAAGTAATAAACTGCTGATCCACGTCCACATTGGTGATGACATCATCATCGGCCATGACCTCGACAGAGATACTGTCAAGACAGCCATTTTGATTGTCGGTGACGACCACCTGGTACATGCCCGGGCTGGTCGCCGTAATGGCAGGCCCTGTCGTGCTGCCCTGAATCACACCATTGACCGACGACCACGCATAACTATAATCGCCACTCCCTCCGCTCACCGATGATGTCACATCGACCGCGTCGGTATCACAGTCCAGGATCCCCCCGACCGAAGCGGAAGGCACAGGCGCGACTGTATCAACGGTAACCACAGCCTCATCACGGCTAAAGCAGCCGTTGGAGGTATCACGCACGATGATCTCATAGACACCAGAGGCAGTCACGGTGATCGTCGGAGTCATTTCTCCGGTCGACCATTCATACACAATATTTGATCCCGTCGATGAACTCCCTCCGACTGTCGCCGAGGTCAGGTTACAATCCAGACGCACATCGGGACCAGCATCGGCCGTGGGCACGTCGGCATCCTGTTGGAGGGTCACCGAGGTTGAGTCCACACAACCGCTGGTCGTATTGGTGAGCAACAAGGTATATGTTCCCGGGGCACCGGCCGTCACCTGGTTCAGGGTCGGGTCACTGAGCAGGACTCCATTGCTGGTGGTCCAGAGATAATTGATGCCAGCGCCACCTGTCGACTGGGTGCCGTCCAGTGTCAGTTCATTGTTGTTGTCGCAGGACAGCACCAGGTCTGTGTTGGAAATGACGGCTTGCGGCGGATCGTACAGCCGAATGGTCACCTGCCGGCTAAATGCACATCCCTGATCTGTGTAATTGTAGGTGATCACGTGCGTGCCCGGACCGGCAGTCGCGGCCATCGGGTCGAACAAGCCCTGGTTGGCATCAACGATGCCGGGGCCGCTCCAGCTACCACTCCCCGATCCGTTCTGCACAGTGACCTCCAGATCGAGGACCGGCGTTCCGGCATAAAGGCAAATCGACGTATCCATCGGCGATACCGTAATCGTGGGAGATGGACACGCCTGGGCATAACACGTCATCGTGTCACGTACTGGTGGGCACGTCCCATCGCCGCTGACGACCAGTTCAATGCTCGACGAATCACCCGGCATGAGCCCGGTGACCGCATACTGATTGGGCGATTCGGTGCCTGAAGCACCATTCAACAGATTGACCTGATAGTTGACCGCATTGGGTACGTTGCTCCACGAAAAGGTGATCGACCCGGTGGTGGTCATACACTGGATTGATGGTGGCGTCAGGGTCGGCCTGAGATCCACCACATTCATGACACTGGTTGAGACACATCCATTTTCCTCAACGGTCAGGCTGACGGTTTTAGGGCCATCCTGGTTCCACATGATCTCATACGGACCGGCGCCACTTCCGGACATGATCTGTCCACCGCCAAAGTCCCAGGTGTACATCGCCGAACCTGAGGCAGTTCCGGTATAGGTGACTGTTGCCGTTTCGCTTTCGCAGATGACAGAGTCAGCAACGAAGTCGGCCGTCGGGTTGTCGAACACACGGATCTGGGTACTCGTATTGAACATACAGCCTCCGAAATCAAAGGTGAAGACGACCTGATGGATCCCGACTCCGGCTGTTGAGTCCGCCGGATCGAAGGTCCCGTTTTGCGCGTCAACAATGCCCGGACCGCTCCATGTTCCCGAGGCCGGCATGCCGTCAACCATCCCAGACAAGCTGATCGTTCCTGTCACATCTCCAAGGCAAATGGAGTCGGGTGCCATGATATTACTGCTGCCTGGCGGTGTACAATCCTCCGCCACGCATTCTACCATTACCACACTCGCTGCACACGCACCGCCACTGCTCGTGGCAACGACTTCGACCACTACCGTATCGCCCGGATTCAGCCCAGAAACAAGGAATGCCGAATCACCCTGCATGGTCCCGCCGGTTGCACCGGAAAGGACATTGACCATATAGCCGTCAGCTCCGGATACCGGGCCCCATTGAAAGGTGATCGAGTTGACCGTCGAACTGCAGTTGACCACCGGCACACCGAGGCTTTCAACGATGACCACCTGCATGACGGAGGCGGTATCACATCCTTCCTCAATGATGCTCAGAGAGATTTCCTTGTTGCCCGTGGTCGACCAGGCGATTTCGTGAGGTCCCGGACCGGTACCACCAGACAAGATCGTGGCGCCATCAAAATCCCACTGAAATTCGGCATCTACTGTGGCCGAACCCGTAAAGTTGACGATCACGGATGAATCCGCACAGACGACACTCTCCACATCGAACATCGCGTCCGGTGCAGGCAAGACCTGCACATTAAAGCAGGTGGGTGGCCCATCCCCGCAATCATTAACGAGATAGACACACACCTGTCCTCCGGAAGATCCCTGCCAGTCGATACTCACCTCGTTGCTGCCCTGTCCGAAGATGGCTGCACCCGGGGGCACCTCCCACACGATATCGATGATATCATATTCGTCCAGAATGGTGTAATCGGGAAAGTCAAGTTCACACACCATTGAATCCGCTTCGAGCAAGGTAGGTGCGGGCGGCACCAGGTCGTCTAGCACGATATTGATCGGTGCGGCCATGAACGAGCACACGGTACCGTTGATGTCGATACTCACTTCAAGATTGTAGGTTCCTTCAAACGGCACCTGGACCATCTGTTGATCACCAACAGTGGTACCCATGTCATCGGTCCAGAGATAGTTAAGATTGGCCCCTGACGGCACGACATTTGTCACATTGGCCGTCAGCACAAATTCTCCAAGATCGCATTCCATCGTGATCTCTGCCTCCGCATATGCCAGGTCGAGGTTGAGCATCGCGGTGCTGTCACAGCCCCATAATGATGCATCATCATACAGGAGTTCATACGAACCCGCAGTCGAGTACGTCACACTTTCATAGTCAAAGGAGGTCGCGCACACGACGGTATCGATCTGCCCTACCCCGGATGCCGGGAAAGATTCAACCACGAGAATGGAGTCGTACGGACATCCCAATGCGTTGTCAAACGCTTCGGTATAGGTGCCGGCGCTGGTGATCACCTGGGAGTGCCAGCTGTAGCCGGCCATCAGCTCCTCGGGGCACAGGGTGATCGAGTCTGGCTCAGCGTCATCAATTTCGTAGATCTCGAACTCAAAACACGGTGCGTCCAACACATTCGTGGTGTCGCATCCGGTGAAGGCCCGCACACAGATCTCCCAGATTCCGGGTGTCGCGTCATTTGGTATCTCGATGTCGAGATCGGAGAGGGTCGAAGTGACAATACCATTCCCCCAGGGAAAGCCCGACCAGATATAACCGGCTGCGTCAGCAATCGATGGTTGAGCAGATGCAGTCCAGCTGTCTTGTCCCTGGCAAGCCTGTGGCTCACCCAGTGCATTGGTCAGACTGTCGTTGAGTTGTGGCTCAAAGGTACCCATGACCGGTCCGATCACGTACTCGCAGGTCGCGGCGTTCGACCCGTCGATGAGCAAGAGATATTGCGTGTCAACCTCAAACACACTCGCCTGCAACGTGGTGGAACCCGAAAAACCGGGATCACATACGATCACGTCCGAATTCTGCCATGCATTGCAATCCGGTGTGAGCAGGTGAATGATCGCAGCCTGCAATGAGGTGCCGCTGCTACATCCGGTCACCGTGATGGTAATCGAAACATTGGTGGATGTCGCGGTAAAGAGAATGTACTGTGGATTGTGTACGAGCGTGCTTGGGCCACAAAACTCAGAGTGTCCCACATCGGGAATGTTCTGCGTGCTGTAGCATGCCTCATTGAGGCAGATTTGTGGCGCATCGCCGCAATTTACCGTGGGAAGAAGTGCCGGTGGGTCGCACTGGCCATACAGCACATGGCTGCCAAGTACACCTAACAATAGTACAATACCGGTGATCCACGAGGGTGAGTTATGCCTTGCCATTTGTCCGATATAAAATTGCCTGCCGAATATACAATTTACTATGCACAGTCCTGTGCCAGTCGTGCTCTTGCCAGCTATGAAAGGATCGCGCAGCCTTCAGGATCCACTATCCCCGCAGTAAGACCGCTTTGCGCCGGGAAACGCTGCCCCACAAGTGTTAAAATTCGCCCTTTCCCTGACTAGCGGATGAGCGTAATATCTCCAGAAAAGATCTGACGACGTCCGGTAAGAAGTTCGACGTCGAGAAGATACGCATATACGCCCGGATTGAGAAGCGTTCCCTTGAGTCGTCCATCCCAGCGCAACGTGGGATCTTCAGGCACCACATTGATCGCACCATGCACCTGGTCGCCCCAACGGTCAAAAATGCGGAATGCGTGGACGCGTGCCACCCCCGGATGCAGGTACAACACCAATTCGTCGTTCACTCCGTCCCCATTAGGGCTGAAGACATTCGGCATGAAGAATTTTGCCCGTTCCTGCACAAACACCGTGATCTCGTCTGAGATCACACAACCAAACGTATCAGACACCGTGATGCGGAAGGTCTGTGTTTCCACGGGCATGATGGTATTCTGGAGGCATGTATTGCATGGCAGGGGCGGTTCCCAGGAAATGCCGGTGACTGCGGCAGAATCCACCGTCAACGTAGCCGAAAGCTCCACCACGTCGCCGATGATTGCCTCGATGTCCATACCGAGGTCAACAAACGATCCGGCGGCGGTTTCATTTACGGTCACGACGGTATCTACCGAGCATCCGAAGCTGTCCCGCGCAGTGAGAGCATACGTGCCCATCGACAATCCGGTAAAGGTGGCAGTCGAAACAAGCGGTCCGTCATCGAGTCGGTACTGCAACGGGCTGTTAGCACCATCAACGCCCGATATGATGATTGAGCCCATGCCATTGCCTGCACACTCGGGGATCGCGGTAAACCTGATGCCTGTGAGCATGCTCGCCGGTTGTACCAGCAAACTGTCACGTCCTGAACATCCGTTGGTTTCGTCGGTGACCAGGAGGTGGTAAAGACCTTGTCCGGCGACGGAGGCACTCACCTCGGACATTCCGGAAAAAATAGCACCGGTGGTCGTACTCCACTGATAGATCAAGGCATCTCCCACGGAGCCTGCAGCGCTCAGCACGACGATGTCGCCCGGGCTGCAAGGCACAGGATCGGGGCCACCCACAACCGCAACGGGGGGAATGGTATCGATCGGCACTGCCACCAACGTATCGCCCGGGCATCCATTTTCCACCAGCGCCCGCACACCATAGGTACCCGATTGATCCACAATCAGAAACGTATCTGTGGACAGGATGCCTGTGCCATCGTACCACTCGTAGGTCACTTCAGGATCGGGTGAGGATGCAGTCAGCACCACCGTGTCCACCGCGCAGGTCAGGATGTCGGTCGTAACCATAAATGCAGGTCGGCCAAAGCCAGGGAAATCGACGGTATCAGCACTGATACATTGATTGCTTCCGGTGACCTCCACCACGTACTGGCCTGCCTGGGATGGTGTGATGACAACAGACGTATCGACAAACACGCCGTTGCGAAACCAGCTGATCGAGGACAGCGGATCGTCGACGACGACTGACAGATAGGCCGCATTTGCATCACAGTCCACACCAACACTGTCGATCGCAATGACGGGTCGGGTGGTATCTGCCACAATGGGCTGATCAATTACCGTCGAACAGCCATTTGCGGCTGTGGCTGTCAGCGTATAAAGTCCGGCCTCCCCTACCGTGATGGCCGGCTCCGCAGATACAAATCCCTGGGGGCCGGTCCACAGGTACGTCAGGGCAGGATCGACCGCTACCGTGGTGATGTCGGTGCTGCCAAGGCATCCGATGTTGCCTGCGCTAACAAACACCACCGGGGCGAGGGTATCGGCATAGAGTCGGACAGCACGGGTGCGCGGGCAACCGTTGGCTCCGGTTATCGTCAGCCGGTAGACACCAGGCACATCCGCTACGAGTATCGAATCTGCCGACATACTCTGATCCGGCGCTTCCCAGTTGATGGTGAACACGGGTTGGTTTGGCACAAACGACAGCTGTCCGATCGGCTCGGAACACGAGACCGTATCGTGCACCGGATTAAAGTTGATGGGCACCATGTCGCTCACCACCTCAACCAATGCGTTCACCACGCATTGAGCGGTGTCAACAATCTGAACAGCATAAACACCAGGGGCCGTCACCCGGATAAACGGTACTGAATCCATCACCCCATTGCCGGACCATGAGAATGATTGAACGATTGCGTTGGGGAGCACACCGATGATCGCTGTATCAATATTGCAGGTGAGTGTATCTGGAAAGAGCGTGACGTCAAACAAATCATCACCGCGGGCGATCACCACAGTATCCCGGTTGACACATTCATTGGATCCGGTGACCTCAATGACATATTGCCCGGCCACGCTGGTGACCACCGACGCATTGCCGGACGTAAACCCACCGGGCCCCACCCAATGATAGGTCACGCCGGGCATGGTCGTCATGGCCGTCAGGGTAATTTGCTCAGTACAATTGAGTGTGTCGTCGGATACGTCTACTGTCACGTCCGGGATGGTGAAGTCCGCATCGACAAAGATGGAATCGGATGCCGAACATCCATTGGGGAGGGTGATGGTGCCAGAATACATGCCGGGATCTGCCACCCAGATTACGCGATTGACGGATGTAAACGCATTCGGCCCTGACCAATTGTAAGTATAGACGTCAGCGGGCGGCAAGAGACAGAGCTGCACGCGCTCTGTTGCACAGTCCTTTACCTCAAGGAAACTGACGACCGGCCTGGTCGTGTCGACCTCCACAGTCACCGACGCAGTCGCTGAGCAACCGGTGATATCGGTGACATTCAGAAAATACACGCCCCCTTCCGACACGATTGGCTCAGGGTCAGCGGATACGAATCCTCCAGGTCCGGACCAGTCGTACGTGACCTGAGGAGGAAACACGGCCGTTTGCAGGGTGACGTTCAGGTTGTTGCAGTCGATGAGCGCGTCATCGATGGCAACAAACGGGAACGACTTGTCTGTGATGACTTCCCAACTCAGTTGCTCCGTACACGCACCTTCTTCAATGGTAAGGAGATAGGTGCCCGGACCCCGGATCGTTGCGACCGGCTGGTTGGCACCGCTCATGATCATCCCGGTTGCGGTCGTCCACGTGAATGAAGCACTGGGCCCTGCCGTCGACCCGGTAGCATCAAGCTGTGTGATCTCATTTTCGCAGGAGATGGTATCGGCCTGATCAATACGCGGGACAAGCTGGGTCACCTCCAGATCCAGGATGACGACACTGTCACAGGCCCCCGCGACAGGAATATCGATGACGTACGTCCCGGTCGCACTGAACGTCTGGCCGCCAACAGTCATCGACTCACCTGGACACAGCGAGGCATCGACATAGGCAGAATCAGGCAGATCCAGGATCTCCAGGGTAAGACATGTTTCCGTAATGTCCGCACAGAACGGGATCTCTTGCTGCGCAAACGCATCGCGGATCTCATCCAGGGTCATGGTGTCAATCTGTTGCATCAGGGGAGCCGTCTGCGTCCGCTCGAATGAAAGTCCGCACACCGTATAGACCCCGATCGGCAATGCCGTGGTATTGATCTGGTTGAGTGTCACATGGCCAACCCCATCGGTCGAAAGCAGGTAGGCGTAGTCATAGAGAATGAAATCCGGGGTGTCCACGAGGTAAACCGGTTCAAACGCGGTCTGAGCAACTGGCTCGCCTTCGCAAATGCTTAGAATGGGGTCGGCAAACCGGCCGGCGTCGGCCTCACACAGCGTGCAGGAGATGCCTGTATTGTCGCAGAAAATGAGTTCAACACTGATCAGCTCTCCCGTCTGGGGCGCATCGTTGTCGGTCAGGACCAGCCGCCAGGTGCCGTTGGCCTGGCCGGTGTCAAAGTCTTCGAGACAACCTGCTGACGGATAATAGCTTCCGGTGTAGTTGCTCAGGATCTGCCATGCCTGATTGTTGTTCCATTGAGCGGTAAACCCGGCGTCAGGGGCTGCGGGGAATCCACATTGCAGAAAACTGATGTTCCATGACGTCAGGTTCGTTGGGCTGATCTGATCCGTGATCGGGCCGATGAGCTGTACACTTTGTCCGGCCGGTGAAATGAGCTCGACGGTGAGGTCCCCCAGGTAATTATGACGAAACGCCAGATTGATGGCGCACAGGGACTGACTGCCGGCAAGATCGCTGTTGGTGAGCCCGGCCACTTCGACCTGCACCGTCACCGACTGCGTATCCTGGATGATGGTCTGGAAGTCGAAGGTACATTGACCATGCACCTGTATCCCGGCACACATGGTGCAGAACCACACACTGAATCCTATGATCGAACGCAACGTCAAACGCATCAAATACTCCAATCATCTCAGGGAGGTGGAAGGGGTCTCTTAAACATCAAGGGCGGATCAAAGATAATGATCCGCCCCCTTTGTATTATAAATATTTTGAATATTATCTGAGCAGGGTCACATCGCCCTTGATCGTCTCAGTCACTCCGTCACTGTACTCAACCTGTGCGTGATAGACGTACACACCCGGCAGCAACTGCTCACCGGCAAACGTTCCGTCCCAGCCAAGTTCAGGGGTATTGTGCGGAAAACCTGATCTGCTAAATACAATCTCACCCCACCGTGTAAACACCTCGAAGAAGTTGATCTGTACAACATCCGAGGGCGAGAAGATGGTGATGAAGTCATTGACCCCGTCGCCATTGGGTGAAAAGACATTCGGAACGTACAATCTGCGATCTGTCTTCACCAGTACGTTGGCTGTAAGCGTGATCGAACACAAGTTCGGATCAAAGATCGTCAGCATCACTTCCGTCGCCGTTGTCGGCGTGAAGGTGATGGAGTCACAATTCACACAGAGCACTTGCCCGTCAACTGACCAGATCACCGAATCCGCGATCCCGGTCACGAGATTGTATCCAAAGGTGGCATCACCTCCCAACAATACCAGCAGATCACCCTCCAGCTCGGCACCCAGTGAGGTCATCGGCGGGATGTTGAAGCTGGTCTGGTACGGACAACCATTGGCGTCCGTCACATCAAGGATGTAGTCTCCTGGTGCCAGGTCGGTATAGACGGTCTCGGAAGACGACGGTCCTCCGTTCAGGCTAAAGGTGTACGGGCCGGTCCCCCCTGTCACGGTGATGACCTCAAAGCGCGACGGCGGATCTCCATCGCAAACCGGATAATCAAGACTAAACTCGAGGTCAGTCGGCAGGTCGCCGGAAAGTGTCACCACGACTTCATCCATGCTCTCACATCCGGTGTCACGATTGCGTACGGTCAGTTGATAGGTCCCTGCGCTTCCGACTTGCGTGTTGAGAGAGAAAGTATCCGTGATCACCCCGTTGGTCGTAGTCCAGATGTATTCAAATTCGGGTCCTGTGCTCGAACCGGAACCTCCCAGAAGCGTGTTCGGTTCGTCACATGTCAGTTGTGCATCTCCCCCGGCATCCGCCACCGGCAGAGCCTCTACAACCACTTCGACCGTCGTCGAGGCATCGTTGCATGGGGCAGCGCCCAGGACGATATACTCAAAGGTATAAGTGCCTGGAGACTGTGTATTTGTCGTGAAGGTGGCAGCACCGCTATTGAAGGCACCACCTGTGCTCGGCACAACAGAGGTCTCTATCCACATCCCGCCGTTCTGACCATCCACGATCAGATCTCTGAGTGACACGACCGTGTCCTCTTCTGCACAGATCTGGGCTGGAGCGCCCGGCACCCCTGCATCGGGAGCCAGGTTGACGGTGATCAACTTGCTGTCCGAATCCGGGCATCCGGCCGGAAGTCCGCTCAAGGTGTATTGCACTTCATAAACGCCTGGATCAGCGCCAGTGGCATCGAACGAAGCACCATTCAGCGTCGCCGGGTTGGCACCGCCGGGATCTGCGATGATCGACCATGTGCCACCGGGTTCTGTGACACCGGCGATCAGCAAATCATTGAGATCGAGTTGCCCGGCATCCGTACAAAGTGGCGACGGATCTGCCAATTGCGGACTGGGGCATGCACAATCTTCAACGGTGATCGTTACGGTATACTCCTGGTCGGTGCATGGTGCGATCGCGCTATTCGTTGTATAGGTAAACGTGTATTGGCCTTCGGGCACTCCGTCAAAGTC
>JAWWBX010000026.1:0-24573 GCA_033720735.1 Saprospiraceae bacterium | reverse complement strand
GAGGATCGCTCAACTGGACTGAATCGATCTTGGTGCACAGCCCCCCATCCATGACAGTGACGGAATATGTCCCTGCACACAGGTTGGAGATCACATCGCTCGTCGCATTATTGGACCACAGGTAGGAGTATGATGGGGTGCCGTCGATCACCGAGACACTCGCCGTCCCGTCGCAGGCACCGGCGCAACTGATCACCGTACTGTCCATGGTGATGTCGAGTGCAGGCGTGGAGCCATCGGCTTCATAAGCGCCGAGGTCCACATTCACCCCGACAATGCGCGGATTGGTTGCCAGATCGATATCTATTTGCTCGGTGGTATTGTTGTCCTCGTCCACGTCACCGGCATCCTGTGGAATCGCGCTGTTATCGCCAACATCGATCGCGGGCGAACAGCCGGTGAGCGTGAAGTCGCCGGCGCCGGCGTCAACAAAGAGTGGATCGGAATCAATGATATCCGCCACCGTGCCATTGCCGCTATAACCTCCCTGTACAATGTTGTCGGTCACCACGGGATTGTCAGCGCTACCCGTGATCTCGTCGCCGCCGTTCCAGAGGATATTGTTGATGATGGAAGGCGTGGATTCGAAATTGTAGATCCCATTGCCAGCACCTCCGGCAGTATTATTGACCAAGGTGTTGTTGATGATAGCAGGGGCGCAAACTCCCGGAGCAAAAACATTGGCGCTGACATACACTGCACCACCATCACCTACAGCTGAATTACCTTCAAACAAACAATTGACCAATACCGAATTATTCGTGCCGTCCTGGCTCCCCCGCAAAAAAACGGCCCCGCCGTCACCGTTGTTGAACGGGGACGTTCCATCGGCGGTGTTGCTGGTGAAGATGCAATTGACAATCTGAGTGGAAGCGACATTGTCAAAGCTCGATCGATGATAAATGGCACCGCCCTCTCCTCCGGATGTATTATTGGTGAATACGCAGCGCTTGATCACCCCCAGCATAGACCCTTGTGAGGACATCCGCATCCAGATCGCGCCGCCACGGTCAGTCGCCACATTGCCAATGAACGTGCAGCTGTCTATCAACGGGTCCAGCACCGTGCCATTTCCAGTCGGTGTCATGGAAATCGCTCCGCCATCGTTATTGACCAGGTTGTTGACGAAGAGGCATCCTTTGATCACCGGGGCGATCATCGCGCCAGAGTTGCCTTGCATGAACATCGCGGCACCGGTACTTACGACTCCCATCGAGGCCGTATTACCCGTGAAGGTGCAATTCTGGAACAACGCCGTCGAGACGCCACCCAATACACAGTCGATGGCAACCCCGCCTCCACCACCGGCATAATTGTTTCTGATCGTACAGTTGCGAACCGTGGGGTTGGCAATTCCACCCGGATTGGCATCGAGCAGCATCCCGCCGCCTGCGCTGAAGCCAAAACTCCCGTCGGCATTCCCCTCTTCAATGATGAAGCCGTCCAGTACAGCAGTCGCATCCACATTCTCGGCGATGACGACCCGATAGGTATTGTCAGTACTGTCTCCCGGTATACCGATGTCCCCTGACAAGATCGTGGGATGGGCCGCGATATCGCGTTCTGACAAATCCGACTCAGTTCCGTCGAACCCGCCATAGAGTTCAATCCCGTTTTCCAGGTAAAAGGCCGCTTCACGGTCAGTGGTCACCGTGGGATAGTACGTTCCTTCAGCCACCCATACCTGGACACCACTGCAGTTGCTTTTCAGGGCGGTTTTGATGTTGGTGTAGGCATCGGTCCAGGAGCTTCCATTATTGAGCCCCGAGGCATCTGCATCAACGAAGATGACACCGAGGAACACGGGGTCCCCATTATACTCGTAGGCGCCGCAATCGACTGCACCGTCGGCAATACGCAACTGCTGGAGCAGGTCAATGGGCAGGGTTTCGGTGGTGTTGTTGTCCTCATCCAGATCGGCGACATCCGCTGGCACCAGTCCGTTGACACCGAAGTCCACTGCCGGGGCACATGGGGCCAAACGGTAGTCACCACCAGCTTCGTCGACAAACCCGGGATTGGCATCCTTGATATTTTGCACGGTAGCATTCGCATTCGTATAGCCGCCATCAATGACACAGTTTGTCACGGTGCCGGTCGAGGTCGAGGGTGCTGTGTCGGCAATTTCGTCGCCACCGTTCCATAAAATACAGTTGGCAATGGTGCCATCAGCCTCATTATTGAATATCGCATTCCCATTGCCTCCGGCAGAATTGTTCACAAAGGTGTTGTTAATGATCTGCGGGTTGCATGTGCCGGGAGCGAAGATGTTGGCATCATTATAGATCGCGCCCCCGTCCCCCACAGCACTGTTGCCGACAAAGAGACAATTGGCGACCGTTGACATGTTAGATCCATCCTGGCTTCCACGCAAGTAGACTGCCCCGGCATCGCCATCATTGAATGCCGAGGTGCCCGTAGCCTGATTATTCTCGAAGGTGCAACTGATGATGTGGGTAGATGCTACGTTGTCAAAACTTGAGCGGTGATAAATGGCCCCGCCCTGGCCACCCGAAATGTTGTTGCTGAACACACAGTTCTTGATCACTCCCAACATCGTTCCCTGGGAGGACATCCGCATCCAGATGGCTCCCCCCCGATCTGTAGCTTCATTGCCCACAAATGTGCAACTGTCAATCAACGGATCCAGGATCGTCCCATTCCCGGTTGGCGTCATGGAGATCGCTCCTCCGTCATTATCGACAAAATTACCTGCAAACAGGCAGGCCCTGATCGTTGGGGCAATCGTGGCACCTGAATTGCCCTGCATGAAAATTGCCGCCCCCGTACTTACGACTCCCAGGGAGGCGGTGTTGCCGGTAAACGTACAATCCTCGATGAGCGCCGTGCAAGTGCCTCCAAGTACGCAATCGATGGCGAGCCCCCCGCCACCTCCGGCATAATTGTTACGGATCGTACAGTTGCGAATGATCGGGTTGGCAATCCCACCAGGATTGGCATCCAGAAGGATTCCACCACCAGCGCTGAATCCGAAACTCCCGTCGGCATTCCCTTCTTCGATGATCAGGCCATCGAGAATGGCGGTGGCATCCACGTTTTCCGCGATCACCACGCGGTAGGCATTGTCCGTACTGTCACCGGGCACGCCGATATCCCCGCTGAGAATGGTCGGATTGCCGACGAAATCGCGTTGCGAGAGATCAGTTTCCGTACCATTGAACCCGCCATACAGCGCCACGTTGTTCTTCAGCAGAAATGCTTGTTCGCGGTCACTGGCTGAGCATGGATTACAATTGACGCGTTTGTAAACACCTGCCGCGATCCAGAGATCATCGTTGGTAGTGTTGGTCAACGCGACATTGAGGTCGGTATAGGCATCCGTCCATGAGGTCCCGTCATTGGCGCCAGTGGCATTGATGTCCACGTAGACCTGTGAGTAGCCTGTATGCAGTAGTATACAGAGTAATATGCCAACCACGCCGGCACGGCGTGCGCACGAAGGAAGTGTTCGCATGACAGCATTCATGGTGTCGGAAAGTGCATGCCAGGGAAAAATACTGAGTACGGGCAGTCCAAACATCTATGAAATCATAGATTTTTTTCAGTTTCTGCTGGTCATCGTGAATCGTTATTTTGATCAAACCATGATGCTGGCACTCGATATCGGAAACTCCAATGTAGTGATCGGCTTGCACGACGGAAATGCGTGGAAGCATGTCTGGCGTATCCCGACCATTACGGATGACGATGTCAATTTTTACAAGCTGCAGATTGCCAACCACTGGGTAGAAACCAATCTGCCAGCCGAGGTGGTACGACAGGTGATGATCAGCTCAGTGGTACCTCTCCTGACAAATCCGATCATCGCATTTTGCGCGGATCTCTTTACTTGCCCTGTGCAATTGGCGGGACCGGCAATTTATCGGGAGATCGAGCTTGAGGTGTTACGCCCGCATGAAATCGGATCCGACCTGGTGGCCAATGCGTATGCCGCCTCCAGGATCTTTGCAGGAAAAGATGCTCTCATTGTTGATTTCGGGACCGCCCTTACGTTTGTAGCGGTGGGTCGTGACAAGAAACTGCATGGCGTTTCGATTGCTCCGGGTCTTCGCACCGCGATCAAAGCCCTGAACACTGAGACAGCCAAATTACCCGAAGTACCGCTGGTGTTTCCCGACACGGTGACCGGCAAGGATACTGTCCACGCGATCCAGAGCGGTGTTTTGATCGGTTATGAGGGCCTGATCAAGCATCTCATCGCACGGTATCGCGCCGAGTTGAATGAGGCATTGATCGTGATTGCGACTGGTGGGCTGGTTGGGCGAGTGGAGGCATTGCACAAGTATTTTGATCATATCTTGCCCGAGCTGACTCTGGACGGACTGCGCCTGATGGCAAGTCACATCGGTCAACGCGCAACAGATGCCTGATATGCCACACAGACAGACTCCTATTGTGGTCGACGTGAGTGAGATATCCGACTAATCCACACAAACCAGGATTTTGTCTCCATCACACGGTTCGGCTAAGCCAATCCTCGCCGGCGTTTCACCCACGGTCCTGCACAGCGCCTCAAAGGCAGCGGTTGATTCCGGATCCACCGCGATGAGCAGACCGCCGCTGGTCTGCGGATCACAGACAAGATCGCGTTGGTAACCCTCATCGACAACCAGGTGGTGACCATAGCTCGCAAAATTGCGTTGCGTACCTCCCGGTACACACCCTTGCTGATGGTAATCCATGAGCGCTGCCGGTGCAATGACCGGCAACGTGTCGAAGTGGACCCTTGCACAAATCCCGCTTGCGTGACAGAGCTC
The DNA here is from genome assembly GCA_033720735.1 of Saprospiraceae bacterium. GTDB lineage: Bacteria > Bacteroidota > Bacteroidia > Chitinophagales > Saprospiraceae > B8-G4. The sequence goes on along the minus strand of JAWWBX010000026.1, from coordinate 19,795 downwards.
TACCAGGTGACCGGCAAGCCCGAACCCCGTGACATCAGTCATGGCGTGCACATAGCCCTCTTTGCCGAGCACCGCGCCAAGCCGGTTGAGCCTGATCATGGTGTCTCGCGCCTGATCGAAATGCGCCGGATCGAGCTGTCCTTTCTTTTGGGCCGTTGTCAGGATGCCCACACCCAACGGTTTGGTCAGGTACAGGACATCGCCGGCCCGGGCTCCTCCATTGCGCTTGAGATGCTCGAGGCGCACCCGTCCGGTCACGGCCAGGCCGAAAATCGGTTCCGGACTGTCGATACTATGTCCTCCGGCAAGCGGAATGCCGGCATCGCTGCATGCCAATTGCGCCCCACGCAACACCAGGCCGGCTGCTTCAGCCGGCAGCTCGTTCACGGGCCAACCGAGGATGGCGATAGCGACCAATGGGTTGCCGCCCATCGCGTACACATCGCTGAGTGCATTCACCGCCGCAATCCGCCCAAAATCCACCGGGTCATCAACGATCGGCATGAAAAAGTCTGTGGTGCTGATCACTGCCGAGCCATCCCCCAGATCATACACCGCTGCATCGTCACGGTCGGCATTGCCGACCAGCAAGGCCGTGTCTACATTGGCCGTGTCGAGCTGACTATGATTCAGAATTTCTGACAGGATGGCTGGCGAGATCTTGCACCCGCAGCCCGCGCCGTGGCTATATCTGGTGAGTTGATACGGAGTGTGTTGCATGGTGTTTTGCGAGGCGGGTGTCGGCAAATGTAATGATCTCCCGGCAGGCGCCGTGCAGGTCCTGATGGTCTTTCAAAGCCAGCACGTGAATGGATGGCGAGCGGTTGTGCCTGAGGTTGTAATCGTACGTCTTGTCGTAGTACCGGAGTGCGATCGCGGCGGCCCGGGTAAAATCACCGTTATCAAGTGCAGACAAGGCAGCTTTGACATGCTGACCGCCGAGACGCTTGGCGATCCGCACAAAGGCGTGCCGCAGGTCGGCAACTTCTGCATGTCCTGCATACATCTTGACCAGGCGTGCAATCCGTTGCTCATCCGGCACCTCAAGGTGGATCAGCGGCGCGGCTTTCATGCGGACCCAGAGTGCATCGGGAATGTACACGCGTCCAATGCTCTTGCTTTCATTTTCAACCCAGATGCGGCGTCCGGGGTCACAGGCCGACAAAGCGTCATAGAGCAGGTTTTCAAAATGCTCTGTCATCGGTTGCTCCGGCTCCCCGATCCCCCCGAATGCAGATCCCTTGTGGTTGGCGAGGGCTTCAAGATCGATGACCTGCTCGCCCAGACTACGCAGCGTGCGGAGCAAGGTGGTCTTACCTGATCCGGTGCGTCCTCCGAGCACGACCAGGTCCCACTGATCACTGGCAAAGGCCTGTTGTGCGTGGCGGCGGAATGCCCGGTAGCCGCGCTTGAGTACAGCCACATCATTTCCGCAAAAGTCCAGTAGCCAGGCGACGCTGGCACTGCGCTTGCCACCGCGCCAGCAATGTATGATCCCGGGACTACCGTTCAGGAGTCCCCCGCCCTGCTCTGCGAGATGCGCCAATCTTGGACCCACCAAATCGAGTCCCCGGCGCATGGCCTGCGCGGGCCCCTCTTGCTTGTGGATCGTTCCGACGATCGCTCGTTCTTCGTTGGAAAACAGTGGCAGGTTGTGGGCGCCCGGAATGTGTCCCCGGGCAAATTCGGCCGGGGTGCGCACATCCAGTATCACTGGTGTCCCAGTGGTGCGTCTGATCTCGGTAATGCAGATCTCGGAAACCATGTTGCCACACCAAAAGTACCATCATTCAACCAACCCTGATGCGATCGATCAGCCCGGACGCCCTGCTTCCAATGCCCGAAAGAAAAAAGGGGCGCCGTTGCGCCCCTTAACAAAGACCAGATTAGTATGAAAAAACTCTACTATGCCGTAGATCTGTAAATCAGTGTACCGGTGATGTGTGATTGTTCCCTTATACAACGGACAAGAAGCCATGATTCCTCTCGCCTCACCAAATTATTCGATCAAAGCGCTCAAAATCTCAACAAAGACACCTTTGGCGTGGAGGAGTCCACTGGCGGCAGATCAGTACATCCAGCGGTCCAGGTACTTGCGGAACAGGATACTGAGGTTGGAGGCATCATCAAGAGCACGGTGGTGATCGCCAGTAAACGGGATCCCTTCCTGCTCGAGAACACGTTTCAGTCCGCGCTTCTTGCGGGCCCCGATCATGTCGTGATATTGCTGCTTGATGTCGATGTATTCTGGCAGCCAATCCTGAGGCAGGTTATGCAACTGCAGGTCATTGGTCAGCAGCGTGTAATCCTTACTCCCCCAGCTGCACAGCACCGCATCTCCGGCCTGGTCGTCTATCCACTGCCGAAAGCGAATGATGACCTGATCGAAGCCTGATGCTGCATCCACATACTGCTGATCAATCCCGGTCAAGCGACGGCAGTACACGGAGAGCTGCGGATGCTGAACCGGACGTACAAAGCTCTGAAAGGTTCCGAACACATCACCAAACCCATCCATATGCAGGGCGCCGATCTCGATGATCTCCTGTTCACGCCCCAGGATATTGCCTTCCCAGCAGGTCGCTTCCAGATCGAAAATGATAAAGTCCATACTTGTCGTTCGGGCTAGAAATCAGCCATGACCTGCGCCTGAGCCACCAACTCTTGATTCCATGCAATGGTCGACTCGAGTTGGTAATGCGACAGACGGTTGTGATAGAAATACAGCAGCTTGAAACTCTTGCTCACCAGTTCCCCGCGCTTGTTGGTTGTGAGTGGGTTGTCTGTGTGGTAGATGCCCAGGTTCTTCATGCCTTGTTCCAACAACATCCGGGTATCCATGGTTTTGAGTTCGTCCGGCAATTTCACCTGCCCCTGGTCAGCCATCTCGCACAAGTGCGTCGTGACCTGTCCGATCACGTCGAGCAGCAGCACACGGTCGAACACAAACTCGTCGGTAGGCAAGCGGATGAGGCCAAACAGATCAAGCTCGGGATTCATCTGTTTTAATTGTTGAAATGCCGCAAAGGCCACGATATGGCTTGAGAGCACTACGTTGTACCGGTGGTACGCATCCACGATCTTCTTGCCCAGATGCCGGGTGTAGACGGCTTCACGCTGCTTATTCTTCGTGATCTGACCATCATGGGTAAAATATTCGCGGATCAACATCACATTGCCGCGCTCATCAATGCTGCGCCCGTCGGCATCGAGCCGGTTGCCCATCACATCCATCGGTTCGCCAAATGACAGGGAGATGTCAGAACTCTGCGAGAAAAACTGCCAGGCAAAACGCAGGATCTTGCGCACACTCTGAAACTCGTCGGGCATCAGCAGGTACTTCTCCTCGCCGGCCCGTTCGAGGAACTGGTCGATGAGCATGCGCGCCTCCAGAACGAAGTGGTAGCTCAGTACCAGGGGAATGATAATGATCTTGCTGTCTTTGCCCTGGACATACATGCTGCGCTGCGCTTCCACCAGCGATCCGAGCAAGCCCATTTTGACTTCGGACTCCAATGCCCCGGAGCGTGATCGTGTGCCCCCGGGAAAGAACAGGCTGTTGACCCCCCGCTGCAACGAGAGGTTGGACATGGTCTTCAGCGTTTCGAGGTAAATGTGATTGCGTTTGCGCCGGTCTACCCGGTACGCGCCGAGACGGCTCATAAAGTAGGCCGCTATTTCCGAGTTGTAGAGGTTGAGTCCGGCACCGTACGAAAATGAGGGCAGCCCGACAATCGTGTCCAGTGCATACCCGATCACCACCGAATCGAGGTTGCTGAAATGGGTGGGCACAATCACCACCGTGCCCTGGTTGAAGCAGGCCCTGACCCGCTCAACATCGCCGTACACTTTCAGCTGCTCGTAGAGGTGATGCTTGCTCCCCCAGATCCGCCGGTAATTGCGTCCTGCAGCCGTATTGAGCAATCGCTTGAAGAACGCAGTGAGAAACTTGCGGGCAAATTTGAACGTCTTTTGATGGAAGTTCCCTGCAATTTCCTCTGAATATCGATGCACGATGCGCCGCAACAACTCCTCGTTGCGCTCGTCCCTGACATCCTCACGGTGGCGTGCGTTCTCACTCAATTCACGGCGAACCCGCTTCCAGAACTGCTTTTCATTGGGAGGGTCTGACTTCCAGGGGTTTTCCTTGAGCCGGATGAGCTCAAGGTAGGCGGTGCGTGCCATAAGCCTGGACAGATCATCGCCAAAGCGCTCAACCAGGCTGGCAAAGGCATGCTCGTCGATCTCGCGGACAAAGTCTTCCCGGTCGCGGTACAACTGGTAGATCGGCCAATCTGTAATGTCCGGGTAGAGGGGCGGATATATCCTGCTTGGCTGTGCCATCTCGCGCAAGGGCCCTACTCCGTTTGGAGCCGGGCATTCAACTCCGCAATATACTCAAGTAACTGTTGGCGCCCCGTCTCACGTACCGATGACGTGACCAGGGTCGGAGGCAACGTCTCCCATTCCTCGAGCAACGCTTTTTCGATGCGCCGGATGTGTCGCGGCAAGTGTGATTCCTTGATCTTGTCGGCCTTGGTAAAGATGATCGTGAACGGTACCTGACGGGCACCAAGCCAGTTGATGAAAGTGCGGTCGATCTCCTGCAGCTCATGCCGCAGGTCGATCAGTACGAAGGCGGTCACCAGGTTGTTGCGAAAGAGCATGTACTCTTCGATCATGCGTTGCCAACGCTTGCGGTCGGTCTTGGAGACGCGCGCGTACCCATAGCCCGGCAGATCGGCGATCTGCCACTGCCCATCGATCACAAACAAATTGATACTACGTGTCTTGCCCGGGGTCTTGGAGGTCCTGGCGAGGTCCTTGCGCCCGCAGAGCATGTTGATCAGCGATGACTTGCCCACATTGGAACGACCGATGAAGGCGTACTCCGGCAACCTGCCCTCCGGACAGCTTTTGTAGTCGGGAAAACTACCGATGTATTTGGCACTTTGAATGTTGGCGAAGTCCATGTCGCAATACTATCTTTGCGCGTCTCACTCCTCGTTAAGTAAACCAAAAAAATCCGGATTCGGCGCGGGTTTGTCTTAAAGAGCCGTTAAAGCTTTACATATGATGAGAAAGCGTCATATGTTTTCCGGATTTTGTACGTTTAAGTATCGATTGGTCAACGATAACCATTGAAGGAAATGAAACTCAAGTTCTTCTCAGTTCTGGTGCTGTGTGCGATGGTGAGTGGTCAGGCCTGGGGGCAGGTGCGGGTCGGGATTAAAGGAGGACTCTCGTCCGTGGACATTGAACCCTCAAGCCTGATCATCCTCGATGCGGGTGACGCCGAGAAATTCAAGCTGGATGTGCGCGATGCCAAGTACGGCCTGCATCTCGGTTTCTTCATCCAGGCCCAACTCGGCGGGTTCTTCATTCAGCCCGAGTTGGTCTTCAACTCAAATAGTGTGGATTATGCGATCGAGGACTTGCAAAACATTGGCGTGACGAAGATCCGCGACGAGAATTATCAATACCTCGATATTCCGATCATCGTGGGCGCCAAATTTGGTCCGGTGCGGATCGGTGCCGGGCCAGTGGGGCATTTGTTCCTGGACAGCACTTCCGACTTGTTCGATGATTACGATGGCTACGATCCCAATTTTGACGAGTTGACCTTTGGTTGGCAGGCCGGCATTGGTCTGGATATTTGGAAATTGCATCTGGATGCCAGGTACGAAGGCAACCTCTCGGACTTTGGGGATCACATTGTGTTCAATGGGCGCTCCTATGCCTTTGACAAGTCTCCTACCCGCCTGATTGCCTCAGTCGGCATTTCATTCTAGTGCTCATCCCCAGGCGCGTCTTTCAGGTAGCAACGGGATTGAGTCCAACTGGCGACACTTGCCGCCCCGGCATGAAATTTGGCCATCTTCCGGGAATATTTTCTTCGGACATTGCGTTGAAAGGGTGTGTCGCACCATTATGCTCTGAACAAACACAAGGAGTCTGCGGACAGCTGCCAGACCAGTAAAGCACAGCACATGAGATCTTCACTTTTCGCCGCAGTCTGCGTCCTGTTGAGCCTTCTCCCGTTGAGCAATACCTGCGCGCAGCTTCAATTTGGTGCACGGGCGGGCATTACACCTGCCAATGCGCTGTCACACAACCATGTCGTGGTCAATGGGGAACTGACGGCCCTCACCTTCAACACGATGCGCGCGGGCACCGAGGTGTATGCCGGGATCACTGCCCGATGGTGGCTCGACAACGGCTTCTTCGTTGAGTCAGACCTGCTGTACAATCATCAATCAACCGATTACATCATCAACTTTCTGGACAACGATGTGCCAGATCTGCCTGCACGCGATGTCACCCATCATCTGGTCCTGCCGCTGACCGTCGGGATCGAGATCCGATCAGTGGAATTCACTTCAGGACTCGTGGCACGGCTGCAAGTGCGGCACCGCAGCGACCTCGATGATGTCCGTGGTTATGTGGATGACCTGCCATTGATCTTAGCCGGGTACCATGCGGGGATTGGCTATCACTACGGCAATGTCCTGTTCCGGTTGTCGTATCAGATGGACTTCTCCAATTATGGATCCGGTATGTTCATCAGCGGCACGGAACTGAAGCTGGACGATGCCCGCAACCGCCTGGTGGCGACAGCAACTTATCTGTTCTGACCTCACCGAAAGAGAAAGAAGTCCGATCAACATTCCCGTCCCTGCTGCGTTAATGATATTTTCGCGGAACAGGATGAGGGACCCTCTGACGTTGCCAGCCTTTCTGACAACTTTACCCTGCCTGCGCAACACAATACCAGTATGACAGACATTGACGTTACGCGCATACCTTTTGACCAGATACCCCAGTTGTCCAGGACCGATGCAGACTACGCCCAACACCCGGAGCGCTTTGCGCGATGGATTGCACACCTGCCTTCCTATTCTGCATTTTCAGCGGCCATTGACGCCCGCCGGTCCAGCCAGGTAGACCGAAATTTGCTTGTTGAAAGACTCCGGAAGCAATACGCCGCTCTCGGTGAATCAGCAGATCATCTGGATGGACTTCTCAATGCGGATCACTTCACCGTGACCACCGCCCATCAGCCGGTTCTCCTGACAGGCCCTCTGTATTTCATCTACAAGATCTGTTCGGCGATCCACCTGGCTGACAGGCTCAATGCACAGCATCATGACAGCCACGTCCACCCTGTCTTTGTCATTGGTGGCGAAGACCATGACTTTGCAGAATGCAACCATCTCAACCTGTTTGGCAAAACATTCACGTGGGAGACTGCACAGACCGGTGCAGTCGGTCGCATGCACACTGACGACCTCATGCCGGTTTTGGAATCCATCAGGGAGGTATTTGGCAGCAGTCCGTACGCGGACGCTCTCAACGGGGTGATCGACGAGGCATTTCAGCCGGAGTGGACGTACGGACAGGCGATGCAAAAGTTCGTCATCCGGCTCTTTGCACATACGCCGCTGATCGTGCTGCAGATGGATGATCCCGCCTTCAAGCAAGCCTTTACCCCGGTCATGCGGGCGGAGCTGTTCGATACAGTGTCGCACGCCTTGATCTCAGCGACCCAGGCCGAGCTTGAGGAGGCAGGATACAAGCCCCAGGCTTATTTGCGGGATATCAACCTTTTCTATCTGCACGATCGCATGCGTTCTCGCATTGAACGGTCAGAGGATGGCCTCTTTCGAATTGTCGATTCGGAGCAGGTGTTTACGCCGGATGCGATGGAGCGCGAGCTGAGCGACCATCCTGGTCGTTTCAGCCCGAACGTCAATCTACGCCCGGTTTACCAGGAAACGATCCTGCCCAATCTGGCCTACATCGGCGGCGGTGGCGAGATTGCGTACTGGCTTGAGCGCAAATCGCAGTTTGCCCACTTCCATGTCCCTTTTCCCATGTTGATCCGGCGCAACTCGGTGCTTTATGTCAACCGGGGCATGCAAAAATTGCGGAACGAGCTGGACATCACCGTACCCGCCCTTTTTCATCATCCGCATGAACTCATCTCCTCCTGGGTGCAAGCGCACGCTGAGCACGAGATCGACATTGGCGAAGAGACGCATGCACTTGATGTGGCTTTTGATGCCATCCGGGATAAGGCCATGGCACTCGACCCGACCCTGGCCAACAAGATCGAGGCCTTCAAAACGAAGACCCTCAAGGGTGTAGACGACCTGGGCAAGCGGTTGGTGCGAGCGGAAAAAGCGCAACACGAACGCACGATCCAGAAGATTGGCAAACTCTGTGATCGATTGTTTCCCGAACAGGGTTTGCAGGAGCGACACGATAACTTCATGCAGTACTATCTCGGACAGGGACCGGACTGGATCAACCGGTTGATCGAAACCCTCGACCCCCTGGAACCAGGATTTATCGTCATGGAAGAGAAGTGATCAGGACGGCATCAAGGTAGACAGGACATCGTCGATCTTGTCTTTCAGCTCAGCGCGATCAACAATAAAGTCCAGAAAGCCGTGTTCGAGGAGGAACTCAGAGCGCTGAAAGCCCTCTGGAAGATCCATTTTGATCGTTTCCTTGATCACCCGCGGGCCGGCAAATCCGATCAGGGCGTTGGGTTCGGCAAAGTTGACATCTCCCAGCATGGCAAACGATGCGGTGACCCCCCCAGTGGTAGGATCCGTGAGCAACGACAGGTACGGCACACCGGCCTCCGACAGCTCTGAGAGCTTGGCAGCTGTTTTGGCCATCTGCATGAGAGAGAACGCCGACTCCATCATGCGCGCCCCGCCTGATTTCGAAATGACCAGCAGGGGCGTGCGCATTTCAATGCACAGATCGATACTGCGGGCAATCTTCTCCCCTACTACCGATCCCATGGACCCACCGATAAAGCTGAAATCCATGGCGGCAATCACCAGTGGTTTCCGGTTGAGCTTGCCGGATGCGACCGATATCGCCTCCCGCAGTCCGGTCTTGGCCTTTGCCTCTTCGATCCGTTGGTGGTAGGGCTTGAGGTCCGTAAACTTCAGAAAATCCGTGGATTCAAACTCTTCAAACAACTCATCGTACTTGCCATCAAACAGGATCTCGTAGTAATCGTGCGAACCGATCCGCTCGTGATGGCTGCATTTCGGACATTTGTAGAAATTGTCCTTGAGTTCTTTGACGGTATGGGTCTCGCTGCAATTGCTGCACTTGTGCCAGAGGCCGTCAGGCGTTTCTTTCTTAAACTTGGTGGCAGTTTGTATCCCGTCAGTGAGCCGTTTAAACCATCCCATAGATGCCAGTTGACCGCCTGCAGAGCGCGTGGGCGGTGGCGGTAAAAATAGAAAAATCAGTATAATTGAATCCAACCTATTGACCATGCGCATCGGCTTGATTGGTTACGGTAAGATGGGAAAAGCTGTTGAGCAACAGGCAGTTGCACGTGGTCATTCGACCGAAATCCTGTCTGTCAGCACGCCTGTCTTCCCTCCGGTCGATTGTGCGATCGATTTTTCACACGCGGCAGTGGCACCAGATGCTATCTCACGCTGTCTGAGGCAGGGCATCCGGGTGGTATCCGGCACCACCGGGTGGCTGGAGGAGCTGCCTGTGGTCGAAGCCCTCTGCGCGAAACAATCCGGTGCATTGTGCTGGTCACCAAATTTCAGTATCGGGATGCATCTCACGTTTCGCATCAATCAGATCCTGGCGTCACTGATGAACCGGTATCCGCAATATCAGCCCGAGATCCTGGAGATCCACCACACCAGCAAGCAGGACAGTCCTTCCGGCACCGCCATTGCGCTGGCCGGGCAGATCGTCGCCACGCTCGACCGCATCAACAGCTGGGTGCCGGAAAACAAAGGTGATGCGCAGACGGTGGGTATCATATCACAACGTGAAGAGGATGTCAAAGGCATTCATCGTGTGACCTATCGCGGCCCCTTCGACACGATCAGTATCCGGCATCACGCGCTCTCACGCGATGGCTTCGCGCTCGGCGCCGTCATCGCCGCAGAATGGCTCTTCGACAAACAGGGATGTTTCCGGTTTGAAGATGTTCTGGATTTTCCCGGACTCGCCTGAATGGCTACTTTTGCACGACTGATTTTTCATCACGACGCAAATACAGTTCCAGCATGGCCGGACATAGTAAATGGTCCAAGATCAAGCGCAAGAAAGGTGCCGAGGATGCCAAGCGCTCCAAGATGTTTTCCCGGGTGATCAAGGAGATCACAGTCGCCGTCAAGGAAGGTGGCAGTGGTGATCCGGACTTCAACCCGCGGTTGCGTCTGGCCGTCTCCAACGCCAAGGGCGTCAACATGCCCAAGGACAATATCGACCGGGCCATCAAGAAAGCCCTGGAATCAGGAAGTGCGGCATTGTACCAGCCAACCTACGAAGGATACGGTCCTGGCGGAGTCGCCATTTTTGTGGAGTGTACTACCGACAACCTCAATCGCACGGTGGCAAATGTCCGTGCCATCTTCAACAAACGGGGCGGCAATCTGGCCACTTCCGGGTCGGTCGACTTTCTGTTCGAGCGCAAGGGCGTCTTTATTGTCTCCGGCGAGGGGCATGATGCAGAGGAACTGGAGCTCGAGTTGATCGACGGCGGTGCGGAAGATATCGAAGTGGACGAAGAATCAAATGAAGTGATCGTCACCGTGGCCTTCGAGGATTTTGGCAGTATGCAGAAGAAAGTGGAGGATCTGGGACTCGAACTCAGGAATGCCAACCTGGAGCGGATCCCGCTCAATACCACCGAGGTGCCCTTCCAGGATGCGCGGCAGGCCCTGAGCCTGATCGACGCGCTGGAAGAGGATGACGACGTGCAGGCGGTGTACCACAATCTGGAAATGACCGAAGAACTGGAGGCAGCTCTCGAAGAGGCATAAAAAAACCCGCTCCCCTGGACGGAGAGCGGGCAAGAACACACTATGAGAACACCCTAAAAACGTATCTTGAAATTCTGCCTTTATTCTAATAACAAAGGCAGGTAGTACTTGAGTTCATCAGTCTGCGCGTCTCCTTTGAGGCGCTCTCACCCCACCGGGTGAGTTTGTATCGGTAGAACGTGCGCCATCGCCATTTTGTTTGCCGGACATGCGACATTTTTCGACGAACCGTCGTATATCATGTATGAATGATTAGCCAGCGGACGATACAAGAAGTGTTTGAAACGGCCCGTGTCGAGGAGGTGGTGCGTGATTTTCTCAATCTGAAACCCAAAGGATCCAATCTCACAGGATTGTGTCCCTTCCACGACGAGAAGACGCCCTCGTTTATGGTGTCGCCAACCAAAAACATTTTCAAGTGCTTTGGGTGCGGGCGAGGCGGTGGTGCAGTGCAGTTTGTGATGGAGCACGAGCGCTACACCTACCCCGAAGCAATCCGCTACCTCGCCAAGAAGTACAACATCGACATTGAGGAAACGCAACGCTCGGACGAGCAGCTTCAGGAAATGCAGGAGATCGAGAGCCTGCATCTGATCAATGAGTTTGCCAAGACCCATTTTATTGAGAATCTCTTTGACACGGAAGACGGCCGGACCATCGGTCTCTCCTACTTCAAGGAACGCGGCTATCTGGAATCCACCATCCGTCAGTTTGGTCTTGGGTACGCACGCAACGATAGCAAGGCATTGCAGAACGCCGCACAGGATCGGGGGTTCCAGGAGGATCGCCTCAGGGAACTGGGACTGATCACCAAAAATGGCAACGACTTCTTTCGCGGCAGGGTGATCTTCCCGATCCACAATCTGAGCGGGAAGGTGATCGGGTTTGGCGGCCGCACCATGCGTGAGGGCAAGAAGGAGCCCAAGTATATCAATTCGGTTGAGTCACGTATTTACAACAAACGCAAGGCGGTCTACGGGTTGTTTGAGGCCAAGCACTCGGTGCGCAAGCATGACCTCTGTTACCTCGTGGAAGGCTATACCGATGTCCTCAGCCTGGCCCAGTCGGGGATCACCAATGTCGTTTCATCGTCGGGCACGGCCTTGACGAAAGACCAGATCAAGGCGATCAAGCGGTTCACCCGCAACATCACCGTTGTCTACGATGGTGACGAGGCCGGGATCAAGGCCGCCCTGCGCGGACTGGACCTCATGCTCGAGGAGGATGTGCTGGTGCGCCTGGTACTACTCCCCGAGCAACACGACCCCGACTCATTGTTGCGCTCGTTGGGGGCACAGGCGTTCAAGGAATATCTCGACCAGGAAGCCAAGGACTTTATTCTGTTCAAAGCGGGTTTTCTGTCGAAGGAAAGTGAGAACGACCCGATCCGCAAGTCGATCGTCATTCGCGATATCGTCGAGAGTCTGGCGTTGGTGCCTGATGCGATCCGCCGTGCCATGTATCTCCAGGAATGCGCCCGTCTGCTCGCGATCGATGAGCGCATCCTCGTACAGGAGACCAACAACGCCATCCGCTCCAACCTCAAGCAGCGGCGCCTGCAGGATCGCAGGGCGGAGATCAGGACAGATTTTACGCAGCAGCAGACCACTCCCATGCCGTCCCGCCCTGCCACCCAGGATGATGAGCAAGGCATTGCGTATTCAGATGAATATCAGGAGCGCGACATCATCCGGGTGCTCGTCAACTACGGAGATCAGTTGTACTCAGACGAAGACGGGATCAGTGTCGCACAGTATGTGATCAATAATATCAGTGATGTGATGGACACCTTTGACAATCCGTTTTATGCGCGGATTGCCGGCTTGTTTGCAGAAGGACTTACTCTCGGACGGGTTCCGTCACAAGACGAACTGGTGCAACATCCGGATCCCGAGATTTCAGGAACAGTGGTGGAAATCCTCGCCACACCATTTGAATACAGTCCCAATTGGCATGAAATGAAGCACCTGCCCCTGGTAAGTCAGAAGATGCCCGATCAGAACTACGTCGAGGATGCCTACCAGGCCATCCTGGCCTTCAAGCATCACAAGATCGACCGCAAGATCTCGGAGAATCAGGAGCTGATCCAGAAGTTCAATGCTGCCGGAGATGAAGAGATGATGCGTCTGCACATCAATGTGCACAAGGAACTGAAGCGGATCAAATCCGAAGTTGGAGAGGAACTCAACTCTATCGGTATTCGCTTATAACTAGGCCTTTCCGATACTGACCAGATAGCGTTCGGCATCGAGGGCTGCCATACACCCGGTGCCGGCGGCCGTCACCGCCTGACGATAGACCTTGTCCTGCGCATCACCGCTGGCAAAGACGCCTGGCACATTGGTCTTTGATGTGCCCGGGACGGTCAGGATGTATCCGCTTTCGTCCATGTCGAGCCATCCCTTGAAGATGTCGGTGTTTGGTTTGTGACCGATGGCCACGAAAAAGCCTTTGACCGGGATGACATGCTCGTCGCCCGTGACGTTGTTGCGTACGCGGACGCCTTCCACCTCTTCATCGCCGAGGATCTCTTCGGTTACAGTATTCCAGTGGACCTCGATATTGGGTGCGTCAAACACCCTCTGCTGCATGATCTTGCTGGCGCGCATCTCGTCGCGGCGAACCAGCAGATGCACTTTCGGGCAGAGCTTTGCCAGGTAGGTGGATTCCTCAGCCGCCGTGTCACCGCCGCCAACGACCGCTACTTCCATACCTTTGAAAAAGAAGCCATCGCACACTGCACAGGCTGAAACCCCCTTGTTGGCCAGGCGCTTTTCCGACTCGAGGCCGAGCCACTTGGCGCTCGCACCAGTGGCGATCACGACGGTGTGGGCATGGAGTTCCTTGCCACTGTCGGTCCATACCTTGTGCACCGGCCCTGTAAAATCGACCTTTGTGATCACTTCGTAGTTGATCTCGGTCCCGAATCGTGCCGCCTGATTCTGGAAATCCTCCATCATCTTGGGTCCCATTACCCCATCAGCGTAGCCGGGGTAGTTCTCCACATCGGTGGTGATCATCAGTTGCCCGCCTGGTTCCATCCCTGTGTAAAGGACGGGTTTGAGGTTGGCGCGCGCCGCATAAATTGCGGCAGTATAGCCAGCAGGTCCTGAACCGATGATCAACGTCAGCAAAGCTCCATTTTCTGAACTCATATCTCTCTACGTAGTGTTATAATCCTGGCAAATCGGGGTATTCCCGCTGCGCTGTTCACGAAACGCCGCAAAAATACATTGTGGTTGGCAGTGAAGCAGTATGTAAACCAATTTGATCCGGAAAAAGTTGACCTTGAACCATGGATGCCGGGTATCCATCTTAAGTTTTTGGCAAGGCCGCCGGCCCGGCGTACCTTACACTTTGAAGCAATGGATTTTATCTATCCCGTCAGTTATCTGATCAGCCTGGGCGGGCTGATCGGTTGGTTCTTCGCTCAGGGCAACAAGCGTGTGAGCCGTAAATTCAGCGCGCTCTTCCTGACAGGCTTTTTCTTTTACCTCGCCGCGCTGGCGTTCTCGTCGGGGACCACACCGTACAAACTCCTCATTCTGTTCCGGGATATGTTTGTCCTCGGGGTCGTGTCTCAGCTCTTCAACGTCTTCAAACGCAACATCCTGCTTTCATTGATCCTGGCGTTCGCCGCGGGCCTGACGCTCTACTTCTCCTATTTTCACGTGTTGCTCTACACCTTCCCCCAGGTGGAAACGGCCATGATCGATCGTGACGGGGAGTTCTTTATTCAGCTGGATGATTCGGAAGAAACGACGATTGCAGCCATCACCAACAAGTTTGATTGCACTGTAGAACGCGCGTTCATCCCGGCGAATGCCGACCAGACCACCCTCGATGACTACTACCTCGTCAATCTGGCCAATAATGAAAAGTGCGAGATCAAGCGGCTTTGCCGCTACCTCAACCGGCAGCCAGCGATCGCATGGATCGAACCCAACGAGCGCATCCAGATCGAGGCGCCGGCAGCGACCGCCGATGTGGACAGCAGGCACGACTTCTACTTCAACGATCCGGGCCTCCGTCACCAATGGGGATATATCCCGATGGACGTGGATGCCCTCCATCGGTTTCTGACAGAATCAGGTATCAAGCCGCGCAAAACGGCCACCATCGCCATCCTGGACTCTGGCATTGACGGAGAGCATGAGGATCTGCGCGACGGCCTGGTCACGTATCGGGCCGCGTACAACAAGGATGCGCTCGGGCACGGCACGCATTGCGCCGGGATCGCGGGTGCCGTGTCAAACAATGGCATCGGCATCGCCTCGATGACACCGACCACCGAGTTTGTGCGCATTGCTGCCGTACGTGTGATGAACCAGTACGGGTTTGGCTCGCAACACAGTGTGATCAAGGGCATGATCGAAGCGGTTGATGCCGGGGCGGATGTGCTTTCACTTTCACTTGGCGGCCCAACCCAGGCGAAGAAAGAGCGTGCCTACCAGGAAGCAGTCGATTACGCGCGGAAGCATGGCGCATTGGTCATTGTAGCCGCCGGCAACAACGGACGCAATGCCCGCGAGACCACACCTGCCAACATTGAGGGTGTCATCACTGTGGCCGCAGTCGATCGCAACCATGACCGGGCCTCTTTCTCCAATACGGTTGAAGATCTCAAAATGGCACTCGCCGCACCCGGGGTGGATATCTACAGCACCAAGCCAGGCAATGCCTACCAGGCGCATAGCGGCACTTCCATGGCTGCCCCGGCAGTTGCCGGACTCGCGGGCCTGATGAAGAGCCTCTACCCTGACCTGACGACAGAAGAGGCCTATGCAATCATGCACAAGACCGGGAAGAAAACCAAAGCAGGCCCGAAAAGCGGACGTTTGATCCAGCCCTTTGCCGCTGTCCGGCAGTTGGTAGACTAGGCAAGATCCAATTGCCGGCAAATCTCACTGACGATGTCGTCCACGGAGCGCCCGTCGACCTGCACGATCACCTGGGCTGATTCGTACACCTGGCTGCGGGCTGCCAACAGGCTATCAAGTGCTGCATGGTTGTCCGGGTTGAGCAATGGTCTTGATGTGGAATCATCGTTCAGTCTTGACAGTAGTGTTTCGATCGTCGCTCGCAGATAGATCATGGTGCCATGCCGATGCATGAATGCCGCCCCTTCCCAATGGCAGGGGGTGCCACCACCGCAGGCGATCACCACCTGATGCAGATTGATCGTTGCCCTTAATGCATCGCGCTCCATCACGCGAAACGCTTTCTCCCCGTCTTCAATAAAGATCTGAGAGATCGATTTGCCCGACGACTGTTCAATTTCACGGTCCAGGTCAACGGCCTGCATACCCACTTGCCGCGCCAGCGACTGGGAGACGGTAGACTTGCCACTGCCCATCATGCCGATCAGGTAGATCCTGTCAGGTTTTTCCACCCGGTGAAAGTACACAGTCAGGGCGACAGCACCATCTGTCGAATGGTGTTGTCATCCTTGTTGCAGACGTTATCTTTGCGGCTGAACAGATTCAAGTGAAGTATAGCGCTATGGTAGATTTCATTGTGTTGCAGGCCGGGGGCGAAGGCAGTCCAGCACCCATGCTCACCAATTATGCCCTGCTCATGATCACGATCATCGTGATCTGGTTTTTCTTTTTACGACCGACGGCCAAGAAGCAGAAGTTGCAAAACAAATTTGTCGAAGAGATCCAAAAAGGTGATGAAGTCGTGACCAACAGCGGGATCATCGGCAAGATCAACAAGATTGACGGAGCTGTCGTCACCTTGCAAGTCGACACCAAGACCTTTATTCGCGTGACCAAAGGTTCCATTTCGCGTGAGTTGACCGAAAGTGTCAAGAAAGCTGAGAATGAGTGACCGCAAAGAACGGTGGTATCAAAAACTGATCAGGAGCAAGAACAGGAATGTCGTCCTGATCTGTATTGGCATTGCACTCATTCTGTGGCTCATCACCAAGCTCTCGGAGGACTATATCCACGACTACACGTTTCACATTGTCTACGACCTGCCCGAAAACCTCAGTTTCAGTGCAGCGCCCCAGAAAACGTTCGGGGCACAGCTGGCCGGCCAGGGATGGGACCTGCTAAGTGTTTCCATGCATCGCGGGTTTTCACGTGTACAAGTCCCGGTGCGCAATCAGGATATCACACGCACTGACCTTGTGCAGGCCCTGTATCAGCATTTGGGCGATGCTGAAATACAGGTTCGTGAAGTCAATGTCGATGTGATCCGGCTGAGTACAGACCTCAAGGTCCAGAAGTCAGTGCCATTTGTCTACACCGGCGGTGTGCGGTTTGAAGAAGGATATCAGATCAGGGATTCCATTCTGGTCGAGCCGGCCATGGCGATTGTCACCGGCCCTGCCTCCATTTGCGATGACATCGAATATGTGCAGGTGCCCAGCCAGGACTTCCCCACCCTGCAATCGGATTTCAGGAAATCCGTCAGTGTGGCATCGCCCTCGCCATTTGTGGAATTGCAACAGACGCAGGTCGATGTGATCGTGCAGGCGGATCAGGAAATACGCCTCGAGTTTGCCGTCCCTCTGGAGATTGATGCCGACAGTATGTCACTCGCCGCACAACCGAGTGCGGTGACCATCCGCTGCACGATCGGCAGCAGCAAGCAGGGCACGACCCATCCAGGCCTGTTTCGGGCCGTCGTGCATACGGATGCAGATTGTATCGTGAACGGACGTTGTCCGGTTGAGATCGCCGACTCCCCCGTCTATGCACGGAGCATCAGCATGCAGCCGTCCTATGTACGTGTAGTGCCTGATTCGACAAAGTCGGCCGATCCCGGGATCTAGCGGAGCAAGGTGATATTACCCTTCATGAAATACGACTTGTCAGGCGGACATGTCACCCGTAGATAGTATCCGAAAACGTCGGGCGACAATTCCTTGCCTTCAAACCGTCCGTCCCAGCCTATGTTCTGATCGAACGACTGGAACACTTCCTCACCCCAGCGGTTGAAGATGCGCAGCTCCATTGTTTCAATAAAATTGCCGTAGACAAAAAGGACGTCATTCTGGCCATCACCGTTGGGACTGAAACCATTCGGGACAAAGATGTCCTCCATATTGCACAGCGGATCGAGCACCGTGAGTGTGGGGGTCATGCCCGTCAACTGGCAGCCGTCAGCATTGGTTACGGTCACGGAATAGACCGCCGGACCTTCCGAGGTCGGGGTCACGGTAATGATGGGATCGTTCGGATTGTAGTCGCCGGGACCGCTCCATTGGAAGTCAAGGTCCGGATCCTGGTTGGTCGAGATCACAAAGACATCATCGTTGAGAATGATACTGTCCTTGTCTACGAAGATCTCCAGGATATCAGGATCGAACCAGCTGACGATCACGGTGACGCTGTCCAGGGTCTCACACCCGTAGGTCGTGTTGAGGATCTTGACGACGTAGGTGGTGGTTTCGTCTGGCATGACCGTCGGTGAGTCTGTGTTGGCGCCATCCAGGATCGATTCAACAGGTGTCCACATGTATTCGAGGGTCGTCGTGTCCTGATTCACAATGTTCAGCTCCAGCGACTCACCCAGACAGATGACTGATTCTGGTGTGATCTCATAGTTGAACAAACTGACCCTCACTTCCACCTGGCGCTCGACCATACAACCCAGGTCGTTGTTGGTGATCTGGACGGTAAAGACCTTGTCCTCGTCGGCCTTGACTCGCGGATTGGGGACGGTATTGTCTCCGATCACGCAATCCACGGGCAGCCATACATAGCTCAGGTCCTGATTGGGATCCACGTTCATGACGAAAATCGTCGTGTCGTCACCCGGGCAAATCGTGACATCGGGTCCCACCTCTACTGCAAAGAAGGTTGGGTTGAGTGTTACCGTATCGGACTTGGTACAACCAAAACTATCAGTACCGCAAAGCACGTAGGAGGTCGTATCCTGAGGTTGTACAGTCAGATCAGGTCCCTCAGCCAGGATGTTTCCGTCCATATCTTTCCAGACATATTCGAGCGCATCATTGCCTGCCGTGAGCGTCACTTCGGGCGCGTCGCAATACGACGAATCCGGAGGAGCGGCAAGACTGAAGTCTCCCGGCACGATCACGGCGACGCTATCTACGATACTACAACCCGGCAGGTCGATGTCGGTGATCGTCACAAAGAACGTCGTCGTTTCTGTTACGGAAGCAACAGGACTGATCGCTGATGAATCATCGAGAAATCCGGCAGGGGTCCACTGATAGCTGTACTCAGCAGAACCATCGGGATTGAGCACCACCGGCTCCATAAAGCAGCTGATGGACTCGTCCTCGATCTCTTCGTCGATCACGCTTACAGTGATCTCCTGTGAGGTCTGCACGTCACACCCGTCAGCCGAGGTGAGGACGATGGTATAGACACCTGCAGAATCGTAGGTGTGCACAGGGTTTTCGGCGAGTGAAGTGTCACCGTCACCGAAGTCCCAGTGATACTGAAATCCGTCTGACATATTGGTAATGGCGATCTCGAGGCTTTTGCAGTCTGTGTCGACCACGAAGTCGAGGTTGGGGAGTTCCTGTACCACGACAACGACTTCACCGGTGACCGTACAAAGCCCGTCGGTGACTGTCACGGAATACGTGGTCGTTTCATCCGGAAAGGCCAGGGGAAAGGCAGGGTCGGTCAGATCCAGTGACTCCGTTGGTGCCCAGGTATAGGTCAGGCCGGGTCCCGGACTATCGAAGAGTGCCACGGTATCTCCATCACATACACCCACTGAATCGCCCTTGAACGGGATGGCAATGATATTGACATCGAAGGTTGCGCTCATCTCTGCCGTACATCCGTTACCAGATGTGACGACGACGCTCAGGGTCACATCCTCCTGGCTTCCATTGATCACGAATTGCGGGTTTTGCACGTCTGACAGCAGAAGGGAATCACCGTATGTCAGCACCCAGGTCCAGTGTTCAACATCAAAATCAGGGTTAGGATCCTCTGACAGGTCCGTGACGGCCACGACCACTTCTTCTGAGCATTCCG
>JAWWBX010000025.1:0-24831 GCA_033720735.1 Saprospiraceae bacterium | reverse complement strand
TCGATACAACCCTCAACGTCATCATCCTGATCTCCGGGATCCTCTACTTTATCGACTTTGTCACCCTGGGCTGGCTCAAGCGGATCAGGTGGCTGTCTGTCGTATACTACCCGTTCTACCGGTTCTACAGTGTCATCACGCTGTCGTTCCTCTACCGTCCCTTGTACTACAATCTGATTGATGACAAATTTGGCCGGCGGGTGGCGTTGTTGCTGATCCCTTACATGATCGTGGTGGGCCTGATCACCTCCATCAAGACGGAGGCCCACCTTTATTTCACAACGGCGAGGGGGCCTTATCTCGCACGCACGCATTACGACGATGCGCTTGACGAACGCGATGTCCTGACGTTTGCCAGTATCCCGTCACGCTATGTAACGAACGGGTTTCTGGAAGTTTTCATCCCGTACACCAATAATGACAATGCGGTGGTTGAACGACTGTGCCCCGGCATCAGTAGTGGAAAATCTCTTGGCATGAAGTCCTCTGCGATCAATTTTACAGGAGATGACGACGACGTCACCTCGGCTGATTCACTCCTGCTTTGCGTAAGCCAGGTCAGTCGGGTGACGATCAATGACAGTCTGAGTGCCAGCGCCCCGCATTTTTATATCCATCCCAACCAGGGTGAACATGGACTGCTGCACACCATTGATGTCAGTTACCTGGCACGCGGCAAGCATCAGTTGCTCATTGAGAAACAGCGCTTCCGCAGAGATACGCTGACCTGGCGCAAGCACGCCTCGTTCCCGTTCTGGATCGAGTAGTCAAAAACACCCGTTGAGGTTGACCGCGAGATTGCGCATCTTTGCAATCGAAATTGCAGCCAGGTCCAAACCGGGCCTGATGCGCAACATTGAATACTAAATGAAAGAAGCACCACAAGTACACATTACCCAGGAGGTCGCCATCCTGATCGATGGGAACAATATTGAACGCAGTCTCCAGACCATTACCGGTCAGAGTTCGGCAATGCTCAACTTTGACATCGTGATCCCCAAGCTGCTCAACGAGCGGGGTTTGAGCCGTCTGATCTATTTCCGCGAAGGCAAAGCCATCTCGTCGAAACTCTCCAACAGGCTTCTTGAACACTATCACGGATCGGTGATGCCGTGTCACAAGTCGGCCGACATCCCGCTGACCATCAATGCGACACAAATCGCCAAGAAGGTTGATACGATCATCGTGCTTTCAGGCGACTCCGATTACGTGGAACTGCTGCGCCATCTAAAGGGCGAAGGGGTGCGTGTGGAAATCGCCGCAGTCCAGGAGACCACAGCGGCGATCCTGATCGAAGAAGCCGATCACTTCATGCCGATCACGGCGGAAGATTGTTTCACCCTGCCCTCCAAGCGACCGACGCGCTCCAGCAGTTCGAAATCGAAAAGCAGAAGTTCGCGCAGCAAGAAGAAATAAAGCCTGCCTGCCATGCAACCCGGAGCGTTGTTGCGCCAGATCGTTGACGAGGTTCGCCCACAACTGGAGGCACTCGAAGAAGAACAGGTGATGCTGCGCAAGGCGCCCGGCAAATGGTCTCTCAAAGAGATCCTGGGGCATCTGATCGACTCAGCTGCCAACAATCATCAACGCTTTGTACGGGCAGTAGATCATCCGGGTCTCGTGTTTGACGGATATGATCAGGATCGCTGGGTGCAGACCCAGCAGTACCACGCACGGCCCTGGCGGGAGATTGTCGCGCTGTGGCATGCGTACAACATGCATCTGGCCCACATCATGCAAGCGATTCCTGAGGAAGTACGTCAGCGCCTTCATGCCACCCACAATCTAGACCGGATCGCCATGCGGGCTGTGCCTTCGTATTCCAGCACATCGCTGGAGTACCTCATGCGTGATTACATCTGGCACCTCGAACATCACCTCGGCCAGGTGCTGCCGGGCTATGAACGCCGGCTCCACTGGTAGTGGATCAGCCGCCAGGCGGGACATTGTGTACCTGGGTGGTGCCCTCCACATTGAGGGACCCGGTGTTTTTAACGATGTGCGTGGGCACGTTGTCCCGATTGTAGATCTGGACATCCTTGAGCGTCAGGTTGCCGTCATTGTCGACTGCACTTCCCGCGCTCGCCTGCCCGGGTACAATATTCAAGCCGCGAATCACCACGTTAGCTCCATTCGCAATGGTGAAAGCGCTGGGCGTGGTACGGGCATTGACATAGATCTCCTGACCCGGCAGTGCCATGATGTACAGGTCCTTGTCGATGACCGGGTAGTGGTTCCACAACTCGATGGTATCACCCTGCACGGCGTCGGTAAACAAAATGGTGTCGCCCGGAGCGGCGCATTTGATCGCGTCGATGAGCGATCCCGGCAGGCTGTCGAGCGTGGTGGTCACGTACTTGCAGTCGATCGACCCATCCACGATGTGAAAGGTCACCGCTTTATCGACGCAGGAGTTGCCATTGGCCCAGTTTTGCAAATAAGGCCGTGCCCAGACCGAATAAGTCCCCGGTGGAAGATCCAGGTCTGAATTGTCGCCATCCCAGCGATAGGGCTCTGAATTCTCGATGCGATCATCCTCTTCATCTCCGGTCACGACAAACAAAACACTGCTGGTAGAGCCTGAAGTCAATGCCTCTACGTTGTACCATGGCGGCATACTGGCAAAGTCGTAGACCTTGCCATTCTGGATGGTGTCAAAGGTGGTAGTGTCCTGGACGTTGTAGAAGATGAGTTCATCCACAGCGTTGTACTCGACATCGATATCCACCTCGCCGATAAACACGCAATTGGATTCGTCGGTGACCGTCACGTAGTAGTCGGTGTCCAGCAGTGGCGAAATGACCGTCTCCTCTCCGAACGAGCTGTCACTCCATGCTACCGTGTAGTCTCCATGCGCATACGAAACATAGGCATGGAGCGTAAACGGCTCCCCTTCGCAAATATGTGTATGCGGTGTCAGGTCTACCACCATGCAATCGTCCACGATCTCAAACGGGATATTCAGCTGGTCACAACTGACCCCCTCCAGCCCATTCTCGCTGTAGATGGTGGCGAGGATGGTATAAAAGCCCGGACCAAACTCGGTTGGAGAATTATCGCCCGGGTACCGGTAGGGCGGCCAGTTTTCGGTGTCGGTATCAAATTCCTGTCCGGTGATGGTAAAGCCTACGCTTTCCACATCTCCCGAGGTAATTGCTTCGATGTTCCAGTGCGGGGGCAGGTCGCTGACAAAATATTGCTCATTGGGCTCCATGGTATCGTACACGGTTTCGGTGTCGATATCGTAGATGATCAGCATGACCAGATCTGCCACACTGGCCTCCAATTCCATGCTGTCGACGCCGATACAGCCGGTGGCGTCCGTGATGGTGACGTAGTAATTCTCGATCCCCGACGGGGTAACCTGGATGCTGCTGGTTGTCTGGCCGGTTGACCACAGGTATGTATAAGGAGGTGTGCCGGACTCACTCAATGCAGTGAGTGTCACGGTGGTCCCGTCGCAAAGGACAAAATCACCACTCGAGCTGATCGGCATATTGCAAATCGGATCGCACGCATCGCCAATTCCATCGTTGTCGGAATCAGCCTGATCGGTATTGGCTGTGTTCGCGCAATTATCGGCAGGATCCGGGATGCCATCCGCATCGGCGTCAGGTCCGCAGGTGGCCGGATCCAGTTCAATGGTGCCGGTCGCATACGTCAGGGTACCGTCGTCCGGCACATTGGCATTGAAGTGTGTATAACCAATATCAATGACCTCGGCTGTGTGCAGATCGGAGTTGAGGATGGCAAAGCAGACCTGGCCAACATCCACCCATGACACGTTGTCGATCGTGGGGCAGCTTGCTGCCGCCGCGCTGTCGCGCAGGATCATGGTCATGCTGAACACGCCAGGCACGGTGGCATCGTACGACGGGGGATCCCACGCGGGGCTCCCGCCGTTGCAAAGGCCCGAACCGTCAAATGCCAACGGGGTATAGGACGCAAATGCAATGGCTGCGGTATCATAGCGGTACAGGATCGACGAGGTGCCGAGCTGAACTGAAGACGTATCCGCCGCGCGAACCTGAAGGGTCAGGCAGTAGGTGCTGGTCCCGCAATCGACGGAACTCACGCCGCGCAGATCGACCGACTGGCCGGTTGCTGTCCATGACACCGCACTGAGAGCGAGGATGAGGATAGTGGAAAGTTGTTTCATTGCACGAAGGTTGTCCGTTGATATTATTGTTGTACGACAGGGTGCCCGGCCTGATTCAGGTTGCGTTTCCATAAATTGAAATCCCGGTTGTTGACGACACCATTGCCGTCGGCATCGGAGGTCTCGTACCCGTTGACCGAGGAAGACTCCGTCTTCCACTTGTCGTAATCCAGGTCGTCATTCACGCCGCTTCCGTCGTAATCCCCTGCAAACAGCGCATACTTGCCATTCATCTCTTTGAGCTGACCGGTCCCCAGGGCCTGGGTCGCGGCAAGCGTAAAGTCATGGGTATTGGTCACATCGCTCAGGTCCAGCGGCACATTGCTGACCACCGCGATATGGCTGCGGTGGTAAACCGCAATGTAGAAGGTCCCGGGCAGCACATCGTCGAATGCGATCCCGAACCCGCCGTTGAGACCGACCACCTGACCGTCGCGCCGCAGAAAACCAGCCCGACGACCGATCACAGTATTGATATCGGATCCGTCGCGTAGCTCCATCAGCACCCAGTCGACGATGTCATCACTGACTTCGGTGACAGCTTCGGTACCCGTGTAGTTGAACGGGGCAACATTGTAGGGCTGCGACAGCGGAATGAGACCCTTCTCGGCCAGATCAGTGCGCATGACGCCGGCAAGCGGGTCGTAGAACCCCTCCAGGAACAGTCGGGCCCGTCCCAGGCTTTGCGTGATGTATGTGCCCATGTAACAGCTCGGGTCGACCGTATTGGCGGTATTGACCAGATCCGGAAGGGAGCTGTACGACGTCAGGAAGGTGGCATCGACGACAGAGTTGTTGGCACCGAGCCAGTCCTGCAGCAGCGTCTTGAAGACCTGGCGATAATCGAATTGCATCTGGTCGCTCGTGAGCCTGCCATCGCCGGTTTGACTGGTCAGGTTGACATTCGTACCGATCACACCCGGCTCGATACCCTGTCCGAAGAAGAACATCGGTGCAAAGTTGCCGTGGTCGGTGCCGAGGCTGCCGTTCTGGATCACCTTCCGACCAAACTCTGAGAATGTGACCGTAATCACCCGCTGGTCATGGCCCAGCATAGTCAGGTCATCGTGGAAGGCCTTGACCGAGTCAAAGACATTGGTGAGAAGGTTGGCGTGGGCGCCAAGGTAGGGAGATCCCCCCTGCACCTGCCCGGAGTGCGTATCGAAGCCACCGGTATGAGAGAGATACGCCTTGGTCATGCTGCCTCCTGAGATCAGCTTGGCAATCGTCTTGAGCTGGTTGCCCAGTGAGGTATTGGGGTAGGTCACCGTAGAGTTGGTGCCGCTGTTGAAGACATTAGCAATCCGCTGGGCATAGACGTTGATGCTGTTTTCAACGGCCATAATGAATGCGAGTTCGTTGCCGTACTCCGAGTTCGGGAAGGTCGACTGTGGCGGTGTTCCGATCCCCTGTACGGTATCGAACAGTTCACTCGGGTTCTGCTGGCTCATATTGGCTGCCAGGTACTTGCCGCCGTCGTTGAAGAACATCGGCGAAGGCTTGGTATCACCGAGTTGGATGCCCAGCGGATCGGGGTTTGCTTCGGTAGGATTGCCGGCGAGCCCCTGGTACATCAGTTCGAGGAATCGTCCCAGCCACCCGCTGCTCAGGTTGTTGTAGGGGGTCGTCCCATCACCGCCGGTGAGCCAGAGATCGGTCGATTTGAAGTGCGACAAATTGGAATCGGGGTAGCCGACAGCCTGGATCAATCCGGCCAGTCCGCTGTCGTACATCGATTTGAACGAGGTCATCACGGGGTGAAGCCCCACCTGGTCGACGATCGGCAAGGTGGTGTCCAGGTCGATGTACGCCCCGGTTCCTGCGTCGGGGAGGGCGATATTGGGTCGGTTGCTGACGTAGTCCGGATACTGGTCGATGGGTACGATGGTGTTGATGCCGTCATTGCCGCCTTTGAGAAAGATCACAACGAGGATGCGGTCATCCACCCCCGCGCAATTGAGGAGCGGGAGCATGTTGACCGTTGAAAACGCTGAGACCGGAATGTTATTCAGCAGGATCGGCGCCGAGGACAGGTGCGCCGTGTATTTGAGAAAGTCACGTCTTTTCATGAAGACAGGAATTTGCGTTGTTACATTAATTGATATTCACGGCTAAAGATCAGCGCGCGAAACAGGTTCTCCAGCGGGATTCGCACTGCCGAGGCATCCCCGGTATTGAGATAATTGAGCCATTCGAAAAACCAGTTGGTGGTAGACAAGCCATCGAGCAGGACTTCGTTGAGGAAGTAATTCTCCCGCTCCGGGGTGAGCGCCTCAGGCAGGAGATACTCGACCAGATCATCCAGCAAGTCCTGCGCATTGGCCGGATTGCCCACGACCCCGCTGTTCTGCACGAAGTCGACGATATCGAGTTGGATCCCCGCACCCAGGTCTCCTCCCGCCAGAATGCGGTTGCCCGTGAGGAGCATATCAGGGAAGGTATACCTGGCCAGAACGGTACTGGTATCCAGCCAGTTGCGATGATACAACGGTGCCTGGTAGTAAGCGGGATACCCTGCCACGCTTTCCGGCTCGAAAATCGGATAGCCCGCACTCTTGAAGAGAATGTCGATCACCGTCTCGGCATACCATTCGTCATAATGCTCATCCGGATTGACCTCGGGAGCGATGATATCAATCTGGAAAAAGTTCATGGTTGGTCCCAGCAGCTCCAGCGGTGATTTGATCAGTGCACCAACGATCTCGTCGGAGCTGTCCCCGTCGTCCATGTCATAGAAGTGCTGGCTTTTGAGCAACTGCTTGACGGCAGGTTCCAGCACGTAGTTGGCGTTGCGCAGGGTCGTTGCCATCGGTTCGATGATGTCGGTCTCGATCTCCGAGTCGATCTTGCCACTAACGAAATAGCGATAGAGGCGCCGGCAGATCGTACGGGCGGTTTCGTCCTGATTAAACACCATGTCGACAAAATCATCCAGCTCGCGATACATGTCGTTGAGATCGACCGCACCAGTGATGGTCTGTCCCCCAAAGGCATAGCTGAAGGTCTTGTCAGTCGTATCATGGTGATTGAAGTTGCCGTAGCCCGCCTGGATTCCGGTGTCCGGGTCGATGTATTGCGGATCACCTCCCAACGGACGGCTGCTCTGCTTCCAGCCTGACAGCAACTTGGCAGCTTCTACCACATCGAGCTCAGTGAAGTTGGTATAGTCATCGGGGCCGATCTGTGGCCCTTTGCCGATGGTAAAGAGCTCCAGGTACTCCCGCGCGTAGTTCTCATTCGGATCCGAATCCGTGTTGTCTTCCCCATCGAGATAGTCGAGCATCAGATTGTCGAGGGTCATCTTCTTCGAGAGCGTCTTGAAGCTGCCCAGGCTGTAAAAGCGGATCAGCTCGAGATAGTCGAAGAAATACCGGGAGCCAAACATATTCTGGTGCGATATCACGAACACCGAGTGCAGGAAAAACTGGAGCTTGTGCGAGATGGAGGTATCATGGATCGCCTCATTGATCCACCACCCGGACACGACATCCATCAGGTTGTCATTGCTGAGGGCAGGCTCGACGCCCGAGTTGATCCAGGGCTGGAGTGTCACATAGTCCAGCGGTTCGCTGTTGAGGAGTGGTGGCACCACAAACAACTGGTCCACAGCCTGGTCCGGTGTCAGACCGATCAACGCATCGATGCGGGCCTTGTTCCACGAATAGGTGGAACGCCGGAGGAGGTGGGCCGCGAGCCGCTTGTCGAGGACCCCGTTGTACTGAGAGATCGAAGCCATATTACATTCTTCTTTTGCCTAAATAGTGGTCAATAGCAAACATTGTTTGCCCAGCGCAAATCCGGGATGTAATGCAATGTAATTGGGAGGAGACGGAGGGGAGAATGATACGCCACCCACGGCATATCATTGATGAATATACGATAATTCACAAAATCCGTACCATGTCTGGCGCAGAAGTAGCATCGTCACGGCGGGGCCTTCCAAACGGCCTGACAGGGCTGCCTACCTGCTTGATTTTAACCCGGTGCAAACCGGCATCACGTGGGCACAAAATCGATACCTTTGCAGGCTTAATGGACGAGGTATGTGTGGAATCATCGGTGTATTTGAACTCAAATCGGATCCGGCAGAGCTGCGGGGACAGGTGCTTGAGATGTCCAAGAAACTGAGACACCGCGGACCAGACTGGTCGGGTATCCACTGCGAGGGAAAGGTGATCCTCGCTCATGAACGGCTTGCGATCGTCGACCCGCAGTCCGGGCGTCAGCCTCTGTACAGCCCCGACAGCACCCTGGCGCTCGCCGTCAACGGTGAGATCTACAATCACCGTGAGCTGCGCAGGACCTATTGCGCTGACTACGCCTTCCAAACGCAGTCAGACTGCGAGGTGATCCTGGGACTTTACCGGCAGTACGGTCCTGACCTCATCGACATGCTCAACGGGATCTTCGCCTTCGCGCTGTACGACCATACCACCAACGAGTATCTCATCGCCCGTGATCACATGGGGATCATCCCGCTGTACCACGGGCATGACCCGGCCGGCAATCGCTACGTAGCGTCTGAGCTGAAGGCACTCGAAGGTGTGTGCAACCACATCGAGGAATTCCCGCCCGGGCACTATCTCCACAGCCGTGATGGCGAGCTGCGGCGCTGGTATGTGCGTGACTGGATGGAGTACGCCGCGGTGCGCGACAACGTCTCGGATCCGGCGCAACTCCGTACGGCACTCGAAGAGGCCGTGCATCGTCAGCTCATGTCCGATGTGCCGTATGGCGTGTTGCTCTCGGGTGGCCTGGATTCATCACTCACGTCGGCAATTGCCAAGAAATTCGCCGCGCTGCGCATTGAATCGGACGATACCAAACCGGCTTGGTATCCCCAACTGCACTCCTTTGCGATCGGCCTGGAAGGGTCGCCGGATCTGGCGGCAGCCCAGGTGGTAGCCGACCATATCGGATCAGTACATCACGAGATCCACTATACCGTGCAGGAAGGCATTGATGCACTGCGCGACGTGATCTACTACCTGGAGACCTACGACGTGACCACGGTTCGTGCCTCAACGCCGATGTACTTGCTGGCGCGGGTCATCAAATCCATGGGCATCAAGATGGTGCTCTCCGGAGAAGGTGCTGACGAGATCTTCGGCGGTTATCTCTATTTCCACAAGGCGCCCGACGCCCAGGCATTTCATGAGGAGACCGTACGCAAATTGTCCAAACTGCACTTGTATGACTGTCTGCGTGCCAACAAGTCGCTGGCGGCCTGGGGTGTCGAAGGGCGCGTACCTTTTCTGGACAAGGAATTTATGGATGTCGCAATGCGTCTCAACCCGGCTGACAAGATGGCCGGCAACGGGCGCATCGAGAAACACATCGTCCGGTCGACCTTTGCTGACTACCTGCCAGACGAGATCGCCTGGCGGCAAAAAGAGCAGTTTTCGGACGGTGTCGGCTACAACTGGATCGATTCGCTCAAGGCACTGGCCGAACAGGAGGTGACCGACGCGCAAATGGAAACGGCAAGATTCCGTTTTCCAATCAATCCCCCGATGAGCAAGGAGGAATATTTCTATCGCTCGCTCTTCGCCGAACATTTCCCTTCCGATGCTGCGGCGTCCTGCGTTCCATCCGTACCTTCAGTGGCCTGCAGCACGCCTGAGGCGCTGGCCTGGGATGCCTCATTTCAAAATCTGAATGACCCCTCCGGACGCGCAGTCAGGACCGTGCACGAACAGGGTTACAAGGACTGAAAACAGATGGGGAAAGCCGTCTCACCGGACCGGGATCTTGCGACGTATCAGCCACACATCGAGCTGATTGCAGATGAGTTTGAAATCCCGCAGCTCGACAAGACCCGGCGGATCTGGGCATTGCTGCCGCATGACTATTACACGTCGCGCAAGCGCTATCCCGTCCTGTATCTGCAGGATGCCCAGAACCTCTTCGATGACGCTGCGCCTTTCGGCAACTGGGCCATCGACCAGCGGCTTGCCCGGCTTGCGGCACGATCACACAAGTTGATCGTGATCGCCATCGATCACGGGGGTTCCGAACGGATCAGAGAATACAGCCCATATTATCATCGCAAGTTTGGACAGGGCGAAGGCAAGGAGTATGCCCAGTTTCTTATCGAGACCCTCAAACCCTATGTTGACAACACCTATCGCACCCGGCCCGACCGTGACAACACGGGCATTGGCGGCTCATCGATGGGTGGGCTGATCAGCGCTTACACGGGGCTCGTCCATCCCCAGCATTTTGGCAAACTGATGATCTTCAGCCCGTCTTTCTGGTACTCTGACCGTATTTATTTTGACGCGTTCAACTACCGGTATGTTTTGCCGATGAAAATCTATCTTTACGCGGGCGAGAAGGAATCGAGGTATATGACCCAACATATCCGCAGATTTCAGGATGCCGTAAACGCGCGCTCCTTCGACAGCGCACTCACCAAGTTTAACATCGTCATTAACCCCGATGGTGAACACAACGAGTCCTTCTGGGGCGAGGCGTTCAGCACCGCCGTTGAATGGTTGTACTTTGAGTAACATCAGTATGGAGATCAAACACCTGCAATCCCTGGATATCGACAATGCGGCTGGTTCGACAGTGGTCATTCCGTGTCTTCCTGATGGTGACATCAAGGCCCTCCTCAGTGACCTGACGCCGGCATTGACACCCTCTGCGGGCCGGATTGCCGAAGATTTTGCCGCCAGCAAGGAGGAACTGTTTGCCCTGTTCTTCGGTGACGTACGCCTCGAACTGGTGCGGGTCAAAACGGCCACCTTTAGCGGGATGCTCAAGGCCATGCACAGCTTTACGGCCCGGAATGGCCGCTCATTCACACCGGATATCCATTTGTCGCTCGGTCATATCACCGAAGATCTGGAGACACTGGCAGAAGCCGCTGTCAATGGATTCCTGCTGGGCACGTACCAGCCCGGCCTGTTCAAGTCGGAGCACGCGTCATCACCGACGCCACAACTTTTTGTCTATTGTGACGCTTCGGCAGGGGCAGCCATCGCCCGTGGCCAGCATACAGCAGCGACACAGCAACAGATCCTGCGACTGGTCAATACGCCTTCCAATCATAAATCACCGCAGACCCTTGCCGACTGGGCCGTCGGCTCCGGCCAGAAGCATGGGTATCAGGTGACGGTACTGACCGAGGAGACACTGCGCGAGCAGGGCTTCGACGCGCTGCTGGCCGTCAATCGCGGGAGCGAATACCCGGCAAGATTTATTATCTGCGACTACCAGCCCGCAGTGGATGCCGCCACCCATGTGGGATTGGTCGGCAAAGGTGTCACGTTCGATACGGGTGGACTGTCGATCAAGCCCTCCAACAACATGCACTATATGAAGAGTGACATGGGCGGGGCCGCTGCAGTGTTGGGCGCCGTCGAACTGGCGGCCAAGCTGGCACTTCCGGTGCGGATCACGGGATTTGTCCCAACCACCGACAACAGCGTCGATGCCCGGGCCATCAAACCGGGTGATGTGATCGGCTCGTATTCAGGACAGACGATTGAAGTGATCAATACCGACGCGGAAGGGCGACTGATCCTTGCCGATGCGCTGTCATACGCGATCCGCAATTACCAACCGGATGTGCTGGTCGACCTTGCCACGCTGACCGGGAGTGTAGTACGGGCACTCGGCACACATTGCGCCGGTCTCTTTACCCATTCCGATGACCTGGCGGACGGGCTGATCCGCGCCGGTGATCGCGTCGCGGAGCGACTGTGGCGCATGCCGCTGTGGGAAGATTATGCCGAAGACATGCGCTCGGATATTGCCGACATCAAAAACCTGGGTGACAAACCAATGGCTGGCTCGATCACTGCCGCCAAGTTTCTCGAACATTTCATCGAGGCACACCCTGCCTGGGCACACCTGGACATTGCCGGAACGGCATTCAAAGCCAACGGCGTATCGCGCAACCACACCGCCACTGCCTTTGGTGTCAGGTTGCTCGTGGAATGGATGCGGTCACTGGTCTCCACGCCTGCACAATCCGGATGACGATGAAACAATGCGGCTTCCTCTGTATCTGTTGTGACTTCAAGGGCGGCGAATTTATGCGCGCTGTTGCCGAGTTGGGCCATCGGGTCTACCTGGTCACCGGCGAAAACCACCGTGATGACGCCTGGCCGCGGGAGGCCTTGCAGGAGATCTTTTTCATGCCCGGCAACGATGGCAGGTTGTGGGATATCGACACCCTCAAGCAGGGCGCGGCGGGGCTGATGCGCCATACCAAGATTGATCGGATCATCGCACTCGACGATTACGACGTCCGCAAGGCCGCCTACCTCAGAGAAGAGTTTCGCATGCCGGGGATGGGCCAGACCACGGCCCGCCATTTTTATGACAAACTGGCCATGCGTATTCAGGCGCGTGACGCCGGCATCAAGGTACCCGGATTTACCGCCCTGTTTCACGACGCCGATATCAACCATTTCCTTCATACCTCACAGGGCCCCTGGTTTATCAAGCCGCGCAGCGATGCCGGTGCACATGGCATTCGCAAGATCACATCTCCGGAGCAGTTCTGGGAGCATGCCGAAAGCCTCGGCAACGAGCGCCATCGCTACCTGCTCGAGGAATACAAACCAGGTGCCGTCTATCACGTAGACAGCCTGTCTTTCAATGACGATGTGCTTTTTTCACGCACCTCGCAGTACCTCGACCCGCCATTCAATGTGGCACATGGTGGAGGCATCTTCCAGTCGCATACCATTGATGCCGGCAGCGAGATCGATACGGCAATCCAGTCAGTCAACCGGCACGTACTGGCAGCATTCGGCATGCGGCATGGTGCTTCGCACTCCGAATACATCGTAAGCGACGGACAGGTGTATTTTCTGGAGACTTCCGCGCGGGTTGGTGGTGCGCACCTGGCCGACATGGTGCAGGCTGCTTCGGGTATCAACCTCTGGCGCGAATGGGCGCGTGTCGAACACGCATTGCAGATCGGCCAACCGTATACACTACCGGAAGTCACCTCGGATCATGCCGGGATCATCGCCTCGCTCAGCCGACAAGAGCGGGTGGACTACAGTCAATACCAGGAACCCGAGATCTGGTGGACCATGCCCAAGAAGCATCACGTCGGCTTTATCTTCAGGCATGCCGAGCGCCAGAGGATCCTGCAGTTGCTGGAGCACTATGCCGGAATCGTTAACCGCGACTATCACGCCGCGGTGCCGTTGAACGATTAGGAGATCCCTTCGAAGAAGGCGACCGAACCGCCGACCCAGGTCTTGTCCTTGTTGTATTTGACCCCGATCATTTCTCCCTTGCTGAGACGGGCGAGATTGTTGACAATACGCGGCCGGTCTCGACCCGGCTCCCAGAGCATGAGCATGCGCACCTCGCATTTGGCAGGCACATCAGGCGTTTCCACTACGGGGTGGTAGTGTACTTTTTCCTGAAGGATATACTGCGATGGATCGGTCACAAGGGCGAGATCATCCTTTTCAACATGGATCTTGACACCGGAACCCGCAAACGAATAGAGTGGCTTCAGCACAAACTGGTCGAGGTCCTCAGGCAGTTCCTCCATCTGGTCGAGAAACCAGGTACGGGGCGCATACTGGCTGTTGATGAATGGCAGCGTATACTTGCTGATGCGGAAAAACCAGTTGGGATGGCCAACCCATTCCACATCGGCTTCCTGTGTAAAACGGAACTCGCGCGGCAGGTCCTTGCGCGTCAGCAGCTCGTCATAGATCACCCGGTTGAAGATGCGTTTGATGGTGACATCCCGCCCGTGCTTGTCAATGTAGTAGATGCGGCGTCCCTCTTTCCGGATCTCGCTGATGCAGGCGATCTTCAGCCCGAGCAGATGTTCTGCACCGAGAAAATCGATCTGAGTGGTTTGCGTGCGCGGCTCCACCTCCAGGAGCACCACCTGCTTGGGGTCTTCGTCGCCGACGATGACCTGGCGCAACAGGTCGAGGTAGCCATCTGAATCCAGCCCGCTAAACAGGTGATTCAGATGATCGGGAATGTCGAAATACTCCCGGTAGGCACGCGCCACGAGATCCTGATAGAAATAGAGGGATGGGAAACCCTGCACTTCGATCAGCTTGGGGCGCAACCCCTCCTCGGTGATGCAAATCCCGAAATCCATTTGCAGAAAGAGGGTATGATCATCCTCATTGGGGGTGGTGTACTTCGGGCGCAGGGCTCCTTGCGTCAGATCCTTGAACGACGGATCGCAAATCACATCGGTGATCTCCTCACATGCGCGAAACAAATGCTGGCCCAGCTCCCTGGGCACAAACACCGGAGTTTCCGAGATCCGGAAAAAGGGGCGGTGATGGTAGGCGCGCGAGATATGGTCGAGGAAGGCCTGATAGCGTTCATCCGTGAACGACTCGTTGTATTTCTTGCGGATATCCGGGATCATGACGTTGCTTCAGCAGGTTTGAGTCGGGCAATACACTCCTTCAGGAACGCAGGAAGCACCGTTTGATACGTTACCTCGAGTTTGGCTGGATCACGGAGGGTCTCGATCAGTTCATCAAATTTACGGTTGCCCTTGAAGGCGCGGATCTTCTCCCCTTTGGGCGTCTCCAGCAGCATGTGCAGCATACTGGCCGGATCGGCCTCGGGATGAAACTGGGTGCCGACCCAGGCGTTGGAAAAGCGAACCGCCATGATCGCCCGTTCCAGGGGCACGTGCGGGCGACGTTTCTCGAGTGCGAGCACATGTGCACCCATGCTGGCAAAACGTTTCTTGTCTGGGTGAACAAACTGATAGTAGCGCGAGTCAGCAGCATAAAACGGATCACTCAGCCCGCGAAACAGCGGATCCATGCGCCCGGCGTCAGTCATATGCACCGGATAGACCCCGATCGAGCGCGACTTGCGGGGAATGACTTTACCAAGGCGGAAATGATCACACATCATCTGGAAGGAGTGACAGATGAAAAAGGCCGGCTTCGGCTGTCGTGGATTGGCCAGATTGTACTGCCACAGCAAGTCGACCAGTTCAAAGTATTTGGGTGTCCAGGCCTCGTCCCATTCACGCGGATCACCAGGACCGCCGCTGCAGATGAACAGGTCGAAGTCGAAATCCGGAAATTCGTGGCGGGCCCGCACGTCAAACACCTGGAAGTCAAGCGTTGCAAAGTCGCCGACCACCCGCCGGATGGCTGCCAGGCCCACATTCGGCGTGCCGTCATACATGTCCAGTATCGCTACCTGTATCCGCTTGTCTTCCATGATTGGTGGCGCTAGCCCCAGAGATGATTATGCATCCTTGATAAAGGTACCCCAGGTCAGGTTCATTTTGCCCGCCTGATGCCGTTTGGCGCGGTCAATCGCCATTTCCGCCGCATTCTGAACGATCCACCCGAAGTTATCCTCACCCACAGAGTGAATATCCGCATCCGGTGCGGGATTGCAAAAATCAATCGCATAGGGCACTCCATCCCGCACGGCAAACTCAACGGTATTAAAGTCATATCCCAACGCGTGATTGAGGCGCAGGATGTAATCATGTACGGTCGACATGATCTTGTCGTCGACATGTACATCGTCGCGGATGTAACGAAGGTGGTGCGGGTTGCGCGGCTCGTAGGGCATGATCCGCACGCGATCGCCGTTCAGGTAGTAGCATCTGAAGTACTGATCAAACTCAATTGCCTCCTGCAGCATCATGACCAGCTGACCGGTCTCGTGGTAACACTGGAACAGATGCTCCATCGAGGTGACCTTGTAGACACTTTTCCATCCTCCGCCGGCGTGTGGTTTCATAAACAGCGGAAATCCGCCCAGATACGCCACGATCCGTTCCCACTCCAGAGGGAATTTCAAATTGCTGAATGATTCTCCGGAAGTATCGTCAGGGCGCTCAAAGGACGGTAACAGAACGGTCTTGGGCACGGGTACATCGACGTGCAGCGCCAGGGCGTTATTGAAAAACTTCTCATCGGCACTCCACCAAAAAGGGTTGTTGATCACCGCCGTGCCAGTGATCGCCGCATTCTTGAGCATTGCCCGGTAAAACGGTACATCCTGTGAGATGCGATCGATGAGCACTGCGTAGTCGAGGGGTTTGCCTTGCACGACCTCGTCGATCACGGCCAGCTCGGCCGAGATGCCGTCGGGCGCCAGGTCATTGACCCGATCGACGAAACCCTGTGGAAATGTGCGTTCCTTGCCGAAAAGTATTCCGATCTTCTTCATAAGTCCGTTTTCAAGATGAGATCAAATGGCTTCCACGTAGCGGGGGAACATGTAGCGCCAGAGTGGCCAGTCATGTGGTGATTCCGACACCACGTCCAGCCAGTGACGAATTCCCTTGCGGTGGAGCAAGTCAGACATATGGAAATTGGCCTGCTTGCAGATGTCCCAGTCCGAGGTACCGAGTATGATCCCCATCCGATGCAGGTCCGGATGCTTGAGATCGGGCAGGTAATCGACCGGGTTGTTGAAATATACGTTTTCGTCGTAGTATCCGTCGAGGAATGATTTGATGTCGTACGACCCGCTCATGCTGATCATCCATCCGACCACATCGGGATACTTGAAAGCAAAATTGGAAGCGGTATACCCCCCGAAGCTGCAACCGGCAACAGCCACCCGGCCGGCCGGGGTCTGATGGCGGATCTTCTCAACTAGTTCTTCCCGGATGAACTGATCATACCACATGTGATTGCGTACCCGGGTTGCGGGCGGCACTTTCTTGTTGTACCACGAGTATTTATTGACGCCATCGGGACAGTACACCTGTACCTTGCCCGCTTCAATGAAACGACGGATGCTCTCGATCAGGAAGAAATCCTTGGCTTCAAAATAACTCCCCAGGGTCGTCGGGAAAATGATCAGCGGGAGGCCCCGATCGCCAAACACGAGCATTTCGATCGGCAGGTCCAGGTTGTGCGAATACCACTTGAAGTACTCTTCTTTCAATGCGCTTTGTTTTGTTGGTCAGAAAATCGCGCAAAGATACAACAATGCCAAGCGGCATGGAAGCACATTCCCGGAAATACGAAGGTCATCTGGCGGGCGTCGCCAGAGGGCTATTGGCGCACCACCCGGATGTCACCGGTCGCCAGGTCGCGCAGGAAATACACGCCCGGCCGGAGGTGTGTGAGGTCTACCGACACATCGGCCGGCACGACCATGACCACCTTGCCCTCGGCATCCCGCACCTCGGTGTCCCCGCCCGTGTCACCCGGAGAGGTCAGCGAAAGCGTGTTGCCAAACGTGACCACGGTCGGTGAACTGATCCCGCCGGCAAATCCCGAGCCGACAGCGTCCACATTGATGTGATAGACCACGGCTTTGGAGACCTGCTCACCACCCGAGATGAGTCTGGCGACCAGACGGTAGTAATGCGTACCATCGGCGAGGTTGCCATGAAAGTAGTCCTGGGCATCATACTCCTCACCGGTCGGCTCGATCTCGGCGATGGTCGTCCAGTCGAGCTGGTTGGTTGAATGCTGGAGGAAGTACACGTCCACCTCGCCGCTGTGTGCGACTTTCCAGACAATATTTGCCCCATCGGCATACCGTTCGATCATAAAGACGATGATATCGATCGTACCGTCCGGAGCCTGGTCTGCATCCGCACTACGGCTGCTGAGGCTGAGCGGGAGTGCCAATAAGACCGCGAAGAGAAGGACCCACATTTTTTTCATGACATCAGGTTTTGGATGATGATTTGCGGGGTGAGGTGATCACAAGAGGTCAATTCAAAATTACACAAATTTCGATCCAAAAACGAAAGAAGGGCGGCTCATTGCTGAACCACCCTCCTCTGTTCTGGTTGTGTCTTCAATTGGTCCTTTAGACCGTCACAATGCAGTTTTCCTCGTGGCTCACGCCGCTCGAGACGTATGCATCGGCTGCCGGGTCGTTGACCCAGGTCTCGCCGTCGATCAGGTAGCGGAACTGGTATGATTTACCCACTTCCAGATCGATGGTTTTCGTAAAGGTGCCGTTCTTCAGCTTGCGCATGTGATCGGCTTTCTTCGGCTTCCAGTTGTTAAACTCACCCACGAGGGCGACCTGCTTGCCGCCTGCCACTTCGTCTTTCGGAAGATTGAAAGTGACTTTACAGACGGGCTTCGACTTGAGATACTTCTTTTTCAAGCTCATGACATAACGGTTTTTTGTGTGGCATGCACCACCTTTTGAAATTTCAGCGCGCAAAGGTACAACACATGCGACTCATTCACAATGCGTGTATGAGAATTTATCGTCAGGGCCATTTTGATTATCGTAACTTAAATCCATGACCAGAATCGCCATCGCCCTGATTTGCGCGCTGCTGTTGACCATGTGTTCGACCGAGAAGCCGCACTATGACCTTCTCATTACCAATGGATTGATCTACGACGGCTCAGGCGGTACACCCGTCACCGGCAGTGTGGCGATCAATGCCGATACGATTGCGGCCGTCGGTGATGTTGGCAGTGCGACCGCGGATCTCACCATCGACGCCGGAGGGCAGGCCGTGAGCCCGGGGTTTATCAATATGCTGAGCTGGGCCACGGAATCCCTGCTGGAAGACGGGAAAGCCCAAAGCGACATCCGCCAGGGTGTCACCCTCGAGATCATGGGCGAGGGATGGTCAATGGGTCCGCTTTCGCCCAAGATGAAGGAGCAAGAGCTGAAGGACCAGGGCGACATCAAGTACGACATCACCTGGCGCACGCTCGGACAATACCTGCAGCATCTTGAGGACCGGGGCGTGTCTCCCAACGTCGCATCATTTGTTGGTGCCACGACTTTGCGCATCCACGAGGTCGGGTATGAGGATCGCCCACCGACCGCCGAGGAAATGGCACGGATGGCGGAGCTGACCCGTGAAGCAATGGAAGAGGGTGCCATGGGCATCGGCTCATCGCTGATCTACGCGCCGGCGTTTTACTCAAGCACAGAAGAACTCATCGAATTGTGCAAGGTCGCCGCGCCCTATGGGGGAATGTATATCACGCACATGCGCAGCGAGGGCAACAAACTGCTCGAAGCGGTGGATGAGGTGATCCGGATCGCGGCGGAGGCCAGGATCCCGGCGGAGATCTATCATCTCAAGGCCGCCGGTCGCAACAATTGGCACAAGATGGATCTGGTCATTGCCAAGATCGACTCGGCGCGTGCTGCAGGGCTGGAGATCACCACAGACATGTACACCTATGTGGCCGGGGCGACCGGCCTCAACGCGGCGATGCCCCCATGGGTCCAGGAAGGGGGGTATGAAGCATGGGCCGACCGGCTGCGCGACCCTGCGGTCCGGGCCCAGGTGGTTGCCGAAATGAAGGAAGACGCCGACGACTGGGAAAACCTGTATGCCGCAGCAGGATCACCAGATAATGTCCTGCTGGTGGGTTTTAAGAACGACGATCTCAAGCACTACACCGGCAAATCGCTCGCAGCAGTCGCTGCAGAACGAGGACAGTCACCTGAAGAAGCCGCGATCGACCTGGTCATCGCGGATGGGTCCAGAGTCGGCACCGTTTATTTTCTGATGGATGAAGAGAACGTCAAGAAGCAGATCAAGCTCCCCTACATGACATTTGGTTCGGATGCCGGCGCACCCGCTGCCGAAGGGGTGTTTCTCAAGTCCAATCCCCATCCCAGGGCTTACGGCAACTTCGCCCGTCTGTTGGGTAAATACGTCCGGGATGAGCAGGTGATCCCGCTCGAGGAAGCAGTGCATAAGCTCACTGCCCTGCCGGCTTCCCATCTCAAGATCGAACGGCGGGGTCTCCTCGCGCCCGGCTACTTTGCAGATGTGGTCGTTTTCAACCCGGAAACCATCCAGGATCACGCCACCTTTGCAGAGCCGCACCAGTACGCCACCGGCGTGCAGCACGTCTTTGTCAACGGTGTACAAGTGCTCAAGGACGGAGATCACACCGGCGCCCTGCCCGGACGCTTTGTGCGCGGCCCCGGGTATCAGGGACAGGATTGACAGGAATGCGTTGATCGAGGGCGGGCGAAACCGGGAAACAGGTACATTTGCTGTCGTGATGATCGCGCTCAGGTATGAAGATTGTTATTGCTGGGGCAGGTGACACCGGCTTTCACCTGGCACGCCTCTTGTCCATCGAGCAGCAGGACATTGTCCTGATCGACACCAACGTCGAGGTGCTCGAATACGCCGCCACCCATCTCGATGTCCAGACGATCCCGGGAGACTCAGCTTCACTCGCGGTATTGCAGCAGGCCGAGATCAGCAATGCCAGCCTTTTCATGGCGATGACGACTTCAGAAAAGAACAACCTGGTCAGCTGTATCCTGGCCAAGAAGATGGGTGCTCGGCAGACGATCGCAAGGGTGAGCAATCATGAGTATCTCGCCGACGACCAGCGCGCCTCCTTCCAGGAATTGGGCATCGACGCACTCATCTGCCCCACC
Source organism: Saprospiraceae bacterium (assembly GCA_033720735.1). Lineage (GTDB taxonomy): Bacteria > Bacteroidota > Bacteroidia > Chitinophagales > Saprospiraceae > B8-G4. Next base: position 4,328 of record JAWWBX010000025.1, on the reverse strand, counting down.
CAGCTGGCGGCACAGGAATGCTTGCGGCTGGTCCAGCAGTCGACCGTCACGGACCTGTTTGAATTCGAACAAGGGACGCTGACGCTGGCAGGCATTTCGCTCGACGATTCATCGCCTTTGGTCAACCTGACCTTCCAGGAGATCTCGGATCAGCACGGCGGTCAGTTTTTCCGGCCGATCGCGATCCAGCGCGGAGATCGCACCATCATCCCTCAGCCCGATACCGTCGTACGCCGGCATGATCATATCTATTTCTTTGCCAAATCGAAGCGTATGCAGGAAGTCCTGCAGATCGCCGGCAAGAATCCCGTCAAAGTCCGCAATATCATGGTCGTAGGCGGGACTGAACTGGGTATGAAGACGGCCCAGCTGCTTGAGCAGGACTACAATGTCGTCATCGTCGACAAGGACAAGGAGCGCTGTAAACGACTGGCCAAGCGGCTCAAGAAGACGTTGGTGATCCAGGGCGATCCCAACAACATCGAACTGCTCAAGGAGGAAGGCCTGGAAAAGATGGATGCCTTTATAGCGCTCACCCCCAACTCGGAGACGAATATTGTGACCAGCCTCCTCGCCGAGGAATCGGGCGTTCACAAAACCATTGCCCTCGTCGACAACATGGACTACATGCGCATCTCGCAGAATATCGGTGTCGACACGATCATCAACAAAAAACTGATCGCTGCCAACAATGTCTTCCGCTATGTGCGCAAGGGCAAGATTGAAGCCATCGCCAGCCTGCACGGGGTTGATGCAGAGATCATCGAATTTGCGATTCACAAAGAAAACAGGCTCACCAGAAAGCCGCTCGGTGAGCTGCACCTTCCGGACAAGGCGATCGTGGCGGGCATCATCCGCGACCACGACAGTCTCTTTCCGGACGAGGACTCCATCCTGCAAAAGGACGACAAGGTGATCGTCTTTGCACAACACGAAGCGATCTCGAAAGTGGAGAAACTCTTCAGGTAGCCCGATGTTCAAGATCCGGCCGATCACGAACGTACTTGGCCTGCTGCTGATGTTCCAGGCAGGCCTGATGCTCAGTTGCCTGTTGTTTGCCGAGGGTGACGAAAGCCGTACGTTGCTTCTCTCCGCAGCGATCACGATGGGCGTCGGGCTACTGCTGTTTTTCTACCGGATCGGATCAACGACCATTACCAAGCGCGAAGGCTACCTCATTGTGGCGCTGGGCTGGATCGTCATGGTGGGATTCGGCACGCTCCCCTACTTACTGAGCGGTATCACTGGTTCGACGATCGATGCGTTCTTCGAGGCGGTCTCAGGATACACAACCACGGGTGCCACCATCTTCAATGATGTCGAGTCGCTGCCACGCGGACTCCTTTTCTGGCGAAGCCTCACCCAATGGATCGGTGGTATGGGGATCATTGTGCTGACAGTCGCCATCTTCCCGTTGCTCGGGATCGGCGGCGTTGAGCTGTTTGTTGCTGAAGCACCCGGGCCGACCTCCGACAAGATTCACCCGCGGATCAAGGTAACGGCTCGCAGGCTCTGGCTCATTTACGTCAGCCTGACTGCCATCCTCATAGCTCTGTACAAGCAGTTTGGCATGTCGTTTTACGATGCGGTCAATCATGGGCTGACCACGATGGCCACTGGCGGGTTTTCCACCAAGAATGCGTCCATGGCGCACTTCGGCCCCTCGATCCAGTATCTCGCTATTTTGTTCATGCTATTGGCGGGTACCAACTATACCGTCATCTACTTCGGTCTGACCGGCAAGTTTCGGCGGGTATGGCGGAGTGATGAATTCCGCGCCTATGTCACCATCGTACTCCTGATGGGCCTGGCTGTTGCGGGATTGTTGATCGCCCACGACATCTACGCTGTCGAGCCTGCGTTGCGCAATTCTCTGTTTCAGATCGTCTCGGTGATCACAACGACCGGCTATGTGACAGCCGATTACACCGCCTGGGGGCTCGGGTTTGCCATGTTCTTTTTCATCCTGTTGTTTTGCGGAGCGTGCGCCGGTTCGACCAGCGGCGGCATCAAGCTGGTGCGGCACATTGTCTTTGTGAAAAACTCGATCCTCGAATTCAAGCGGATCCTTCACCCGCGCGCGATCATCCGGATCAAGATCAATCAGGAGATCGTCGCCCCGCGCATCCTGACCCATATTCTGGTGTTCCTGCTCGTTTACCTGGGCATCTTTGTCGTAGGCACGATCGTCGTGAGTGCCTGTGGCATGGACTTTACGTCGGCCTCGGGCGCAGTGGCAACTTCACTTGGGAATGTGGGCCCCGCCATCGGCTCAGTCGGCCCTGTCAATACGTTTGCGCATGTGCCAGACATGGCCAAAGCCTTCCTGGGTTTTATCATGCTGCTCGGCCGACTGGAGTTATTTACGATCCTCGTTCTGTTCACACCGTATTTCTGGAAAAAATCGGGTTAGGCCTGCCCCATGAAGCGGGCGATTTCCTGACACACCCGAGCCACATCCTCGTCTTCCAGGCCAGGATACAGCGGAAGCGACAATACGCGATCAGCCAGGGATTCGGCAATCGGGAAATCACCCTTGCGATATCCCAGATCGCGGTAGGCTGTTTGTAAATGCGGCGGGACCGGGTAGTGGATCAGTGTACCGATGCCTGCTGCACGGAGGTGGGTCTGTAATGCATCGCGCTGCACACAGCCGATCGGAAAGATGTGGAAGACCTGCCGCTCATCAAGCCATTGAGCGGGCAAGGTGATGCCTTCCAGCCCCGCCAGGCCCTCCATGTACAGAGCAGCCAGTCTTCTGCGTTCTGCATTCCAGCCATCCAGATGGGTTAGTTTGACGTTGAGAAATGCCGCCTGGATCTCGTCGAAGCGGGCATTGATGCCTTTCACTTCGTTGACGTACTTCTCGCGTTGGCCGTAGTTACGCAGAATGCGCAATTGATCAGCCAGTTCGGGATCGTCAGTTGTCACGGCGCCCCCCTCTCCCAGGCACCCGAGGTTCTTGGTCGGATAAAAGCTATGTGCGTTGGCATGACCGAAACTGCCCGTGCGCTTGCCGGATACCGCTGCGCCATGGGCCTGTGCATTGTCTTCGACAACCACGATGTCATGGCCGCGGGCCCAGGCCATGATCTCCGGCATCACGCAAGTCTGTCCGTAGAGATGTACGGGGATGATCGCACGCACACCTTCCAGGTCGACCTTCTGCAGGGAGTCCACCGTGATGTTGTACGTGCCGGGATCCGGTTCGACCGGCACAGGTATCGCACCCAAAGCCGAGGGGGCAAGCCAGGTTGCAACGTACGTGTTGGACGGCACCAGTACCTTGTCGCCGGCACGTATGCCCAGGACACGCAAGGCCAGGACCAGCGCGTCCAGTCCGCTGGCACAGGTCACGCAAAAGCGTGTGCCGATATACTCCGCATACCCCTTTTCGAACGCCCGTACCTGCGGGCCCAGGACATACCAGTGCCCGTCGTACACGTCTGTCAGCGCGCGCATCGCTTGCGCCCTGATCTCGTCATGCATCTGCTTCAGGCTCAATGCCGGGATCGGTCGCGCACTCATTCTTCTTCGTCGTTTTTGCGAATAATGAAACCCGGACGGCCTTTGACCTCTTCATAGATCCGCCAGATATATTCGGCGACGATCCCCAGCGCGAGCAAGGTGATCCCATTGAACAATACCGTGATCACGACACTTGTGGCCCAGCCCTGTACCGGCAAACCAAACAATGTGTTGTCGGAAAACAGCTTGGCGATCACGATCAGAACAATGATGATAAAACTGACCAATGCCATCACGAAGCCAAGGATCGTGATCATACGGATCGGAAACGAGGATGAAGCGAAGAAGGTGTCGAGCGCCAGGCGTACCTTTTTGCGCAGCGACCAACGCGATTTGCGATCAGACGGCGGGCGGTCGTAAGGGATAAAATGTGGATCGAAACCCAAGCGCAATACCTCGACGACGGTACTGGTGTTGACCGGACTGATGCGTTGGTTCAGGATGTCGATGACCTCCCGGTCAGCAAGGAACCCATCGGCGCCTCCCGGCGGGAACCGAACGTCAGAGAGGCGGTTCATGAGTCGGTAATACCAGCGTGAGAAGAGGTCATTGAGCCATCCGTCATTGCGGCTCGCCCGGTGGCCGATCACCACCTGGTGGCCTTGTTGCCAGGCGCGATACATGGCAACCACCACACTTAATGGACGTTGCAGGTCGTCCGGGACGCTCACCACGCAGTCGCCGTTAGCCAGCCGCATGCCGGCGAATTGGGCGTACGGGGTCGTAACGTTCCTGGCCAGTTGGTAGGCCCGCACCCGCGGATTGCTGCGCGCAATCGACCGGGCAACAGCAAAGGAATC
>JAWWBX010000024.1:0-25228 GCA_033720735.1 Saprospiraceae bacterium | reverse complement strand
TGAGTACATTCAAAAGCAGGAAGAACATCACGCGCGCACATCCTTCCAACAGGAATACCTGCGGCTTTTAAAACAATTTGATATTGATTTTGAAGATCAATATCTCTTCGATTGGAAATGATGCCATGGGCAATTGATCTGAACCAACCTACTCAACTGACCAAACGAGTATCGCATTCTCACGGCCGAAAAGATCGGAGATCAATGCAATGACCTGAACTAAAGCAGCTTACAGGTTGAGCCTGTCAATTCAGCCAGGGATCGGAAAATTTCTCCGTGCCCAATTCGCCCATATCGGTCAAGGTATTGAGGAAAGCAACTATTGCTGCCTTGTCATCATCGCTGAACCCCATTTGCTTTGGCTCACCAGTTGTGGGGTCAACCAGCGCCGGATGCAGATTGGGATGGGCCTGGACGCCAGAGCTGTAATGATCGAGCACCTCTTCGAGGGTGGCAAACCGGCCATCGTGCATGTAAGGCCCGGTCAACGCAACATTACGCAGCATCGGGATCTTGAACAGACCGACCTCCGTCGCTTCGCCGGTATGGCCTCCCAGACCGGGGTCCACGCTCTCCAGGTCCAAACCGTTATTAGCGGATTCGAGACCGTTGAAGGAAGATGTGAGCAACGAACGCGTATGACACGGCGTGCAATTCTCAACAAACAGCGATTTGCCCTGATTCTCCAGATCGGAAAATGTTTCGAAGGGGTAGGACAGGTCGAACAGAGATGATCCGAAACCCGGCCTTCCATGGTCAAACCGCGATTGATCGGCGGTCATCGCCTGCATGAACGACGCCAAAGCATCCAGCACGCCCTCCGCGGTGACCTCGGGCGAGAGAAATGCCTTTTCAAACAGGATCTCGTAGTGCCGCTGGCCCGACAGTCGATTGACAATATCCGTCATCGACATGCCCATTTCCTTGTCATTGGCGATCGTCTCGATCATCTGACCATGTACCGTCTGTGCCCGCTGATCCCAGAACAGCGCTCTCGCCGAGGACGATCCTCCGTTCCCACCACCGTACTCACTTGCAAACGATGTAAAAGACCCCAAGCCAATGGAATTTCGGTCCGTCAACCGGCTATGGATACCGGTGCTCAACGCTTCAGGATCTGCAAATGCGAATGCCTGCTGATGACATGATGCGCACGAGACCGAATAGTCTTCAGACAGCTGAGTATCATAGAACAACACCCGTCCCAGCGTAGCCTGAGTGGCCCGCTGGAATGTCGGCGCCCCCTTGTAATCGTGGACGTAGCGAGGCAGATCCAGTTTCTGAGTCAGTTCGGCATACTCGGCTTCGGAGTAACCGATGACTTGAGGTGCGCGGAGGTCTTCGGTACTGCTTTTACATGCGGCCATCGCCGCAACAAGCAGACCCAGCATCAGGAGAGCGGAGAGATATTTCACAGCGGCAGGATTTGTGTTGTCTAAATCTAATGAATGTCGTGCGGATTACCTTCCCACAATCCGACGTTATCAGACTTTTAACACGCAAGGTGGTGGTACCCCAATCAAATGACCTGATGTGTTGCATTGCAGATACGGTCACACGGCCTCCGCACGTTAGGTTTGAGCATGCTGTTTTATCTCCTCGTCCTGATTCCTGGTTGTCTCAGCTTCTGGCCATCAGATACGGTTCACGACACGCTGACCCAACAGCTGGACTCACTGGTCACATCCTTCCACCACGAACACGACTTCAGCGGAGCCGTCCTCATCGCCAGAAATGGCAATATCCTCTATAGCGATGCCTTTGGCTATGCGAATGCAGAACGTGACATCCTCAATACGACCGATACCAAATTCCTCATCGGATCGACCACCAAGTCCTTTACCGCCCTCACCTGCCTGCAGTTTGTTGAGGCCGGACTGGTTTCCCTGGATGCCCCGCTCTCCCGCTACCTGCCCCAACTCACACCAGATATCGGCAAGATCACCATCCACCATCTGCTGAAAATGCAGGCCGGCTTGCCCAACCACCTGGCACGTCTCACTGAGATCGAACCGCGGGATATACCCGTGGATGAGATCATCGAAATCATCAATACTGCAACCGTTCAATACCCTGCGGGAACCGCATACAATTATTCAAATCTGAATTATCATCTGATCGCCGCAGTCCTGATGAGGGTTTCCGGGCTGACTTTTGGCGAGATCCTCGAGCGACATTGCTTTGCACCTCTGGAGATGCACCACTCCGGGGTTGAACGCTTGAGTCACATTCCACCCAACCGCGCCCTGGGTTATGATGCACGCAGCAAGGGCCGGCTGGTTCAATCCTATCCAAACTATACAGCCTGGGCCCTGGGATCTGGTGACATCTACTCGACGGTAGGCGATCTGCTCAAATGGGATCAGGCATTGTACGGTGACGAATATGTATCTGCAGCCCACAAAGCCCTGGCATTCAATTCCGGAGGTGAAGACTTCGGGCACTACGGCTACGGGTTTCGGATCATGGACTATCTGCGACCGGACGGCAGCTCTGGCACGCTGGTGCGTCACGGCGGTTCGATGTACGGGTATCTTGCCAATATCCATCGGTATCTCGATGACCGGATCACTGTGATCATTCTGGCCAACGTACGCCCTTTTCCGATCCGTGATCTGACCTTTCAGCTCAAGGAGATCGTTTGTGGTCGCCAACCCGGCCCTCGGGATCACGAATGAGGTGATCCCGGTGCGCTTGAGCTACTTGCGCAAGGAATGCCCGGTGTCCGGTATGATGTGATAATACAGAATGCCCACATAGGCGTTGGCTGAATGAATCCTTATCTTGGCAAGCTCAAATGCGAAATCATGAAATGGTTATGCCTGATCACCTTCCTGCTGATTGCTTTCACGCACAACGCACAGGACATGAAAGATGACCCATTGTACGCCAAAGCGGTTGAGCTAGCGCACAAGTACATTATTACCGACGGCCATGTGGACCTGCCCTATCGGTTGCAGGTACGCAATTTCCGGCTCGAAAAGGAATTCCTCGGTATTCCGATCGAAACCGACGATGGCGATTTCGACTATGTACGTGCCAAGGAAGGTGGCCTGGATGCGCCGTTCATGTCGATCTACATCCCGGCACGCTACCAGGAAGAAGCTGACGGTGGTGCCAAGCAACTTGCTGAGGAACTCATTGACATGGTGCATGGCATTATCGAAGCACATCCCGACAAGTTTGGCCACGGCCGCACGCCCGACGAGGTGGAAGAGAATTTCAAAAAAGGACTGGTCTCGCTGCCGATGGGCATGGAAAACGGCGCACCGCTGCTCTCCCTCGAGGATGTGGCATACTTCCACGAACGCGGCATCCGCTACGTGACCCTGACGCACTCCAGAAACAACCAGATCTGTGATTCCTCGTACGACGAAGAGCGCAAGTGGAACGGCCTCAGTCCGTACGGCCGCGAAGTGGTCGCCGAAATGAACCGCGTCGGCGTGATGGTGGATATCTCGCATGTATCAGACAAGACCTTTTACCAGGTGATGGAGATCACCAAGGCGCCGGCCATCGCCTCGCATTCCTCCTGCCGTAAATTCACTCCGGGCTTCGAACGGAACATGGACGATGATATGATCCGCAGACTCGGCGAGAACGGCGGTGTCATCCAGATCAATTTTGGCTCGGCGTTCCTCGATGGCGAGATCCAGAAGGCCAACGATGAAATGCGCGACGAACTGCGCTCGATCCTGGAAGAAAAGGGTCTGTCGTTCAGGGATGATGCTGCCGAACCGATCATTGAGGAGTTTCGGAAAAACAATCCGCGGCTATATGCCGATGTTGAAACAGTGGCAGACCACATCGATCATGTCGTGGCGCTGGCCGGCATCGATCACGTCGGTCTGGGATCGGACTACGATGGTGTCGGCGACAGCCTGCCCACCGGCCTTAAGGATGTGAGCCAGTTTCCCAACCTCATCTACGTCCTGCTAAAGCGGGGCTACACTGAGGAAGACATTGCCAAGATCTGCTACAAGAATGTCTTCCGGGTCTGGCGGGCCGTGGAGGACGTGGCCGCGTCGTTGCGATAGCAAACCGATCGTACTCTGAACTGTTGTTATTGATCGGCCGGGGTAATACCCGGCACCAGCGATGAGTAGCGAAACGCACGTCAGCCCCAGGGACTGGTGGGTCCTGACTCTGCTTACAGTGATCTGGGGCAGTTCATTTATTCTGATCAAGAAATCCCTGATCGGCTTCGACCCGGTGGAGGTCGCCGTCCTGCGGATCAGCATTTCGACCATCGCCTTCATCCCCATCTACTTCCTGCTCTTTCGCTATCCGGTGCCGCGCAACAAGATCGGTTGGGTAGCGCTGATCGGCATCCTGGGCAACGGACTGCCCGCGTTTGCCTATGCGATCGCCCAGACGCATGTCGACAGTTCTGTGGCAGGTATTCTCAACTCACTCACGCCCATTTTCACCTGGCTTTTCGGATTGTTCCTGTTTGCCGTCGCTTTCAAACCCAATCAGCTGGTGGGTGTCACCATCGGCTTTATCGGTGCCGTACTGATCGTTGGCCTCGATCCGAACCTGCAATTTCGCATCGACACCTTTTCATTACTGATCGTGTTCGGTACCATCTGCTACGGGATTGCCGGCAACATTGTCAAATCGAAGTTGCAGGACGTGCATCCGATTGCACTGAGTGCAGTGGCCTTCTTTTGCATGGGTTTCTTGGCCATCGGATATTCCTTTACCACCGACATCTACTCCACGGTGATCGCCAGTCACCAAGTGCGCATGTCACTATTGGCCGTGTCTGCCCTGGCCCTCGTCGGCACCGTCTTTGCCAATATCTTTTTCTTTCGCCTGATCCAGAGTACGAATGCGGTATTTGGATCTTCCGTAGCCTATCTGATCCCTATTATGGCCTTGATCTGGGGAATTCTCGATGGAGAACGGGTGGCCTGGACACATCTCGCGGGCATGGCGCTGATCATCTCAGGGGTGTATGTGATGCGCAAATAAGTACGCAGATACTAACTCTTTTTGTACCATCCGGCGTAGTCAACGTAGTTCTTCGCAGTTCGCGTGATGTAGAACGCAGCTGTTTCCGGGGTCAATTCCTTCAGTTTTCTGGCCGGGGTGCCTCCATAGATCCATCCTGCCTCCAACACCTGGTTCTCGAGGACGACAGCACCTGCCGCGACGATACAATGGGAAGGGACGACAGCAAGATCCATGACAATGGCACCCATTCCGATCAGCACGTCATCGTGCAACGTACAGCCATGAATGATGGCATTGTGTCCGACCGAGACGCGGTCCCCAATGATGGACTGAGACTTGTCGAGCGTGCAATGGATGACGGCACCGTCCTGGATATTGACCTCATTGCCCATGCGAATGCTGTTGACGTCACCGCGAATGACGGTGTTGAACCAGATGCTGCAGCGATCTCCGATCACAACATCGCCGACGATGACGGCCGTCTCTGCGACGAAACAATCGTCACCGATCATTGGGGTGCATCCGCGGACAGGCCTGATCACCGGCATGCTCAAAAGCGCTTCATGGGCCGGGAGCGGGTGTCGGATAAAACAGGTGTGACCGTAAATCCTTCGGCACGCAGGAGCCTGATGACACCTTCGGGCCCACCCAGGTGGGCAGCCCCAACGGCGAAAAAGGTGGGTCCGCCGGCCATATATTTCTTCATACCTGCTATCCAGTTGGCATTGCGATCGTCCAGCAACAAGCCCTCGTATTCCCCCAGGTCGCTGTCCCCACTCGTCGTCATGGCATACAAGCCATCCACATCCTGGGCTTTGTAAGCCCGCATCATTTCGTCAAACTGCTCGTTGCCCTGGTCGCCCATCTTGATCGTCTCGACCAGCATCTGCGCTTGTTCGTCATACGGGATGCTGTCGAAGACCGAGATCTGGTATTCCATGGTTTCGAGACCACCCGTCGCGGCACCATTCTGCTGTGCCAGCGTATAAAACTCCATTTCGTAAGACGTCGTGCCCCCACCCATGAAATCTTCCGAGGTAAAGTCGCCGGTGGCGAAAATGGAGAGGAACATCGGCTTGATCCGCTCGAGCATGAAGAGCGGGATCCCGATCTCCTCAAAGTGCGCCTTGATCACGGTATAGTCTTCATCACTTACGAGATCGCGCAGCCTGACGCCCCCTTTCATAAAGGCTTTGGCAAACATCGACAGCTGGGCACCGAGGTCCGTCATTTCCGCCATGTCAATCTCAAACACCAAGGTTTCCGATGCGGCAATGGCCTCTTCGGTACCCGGAGGCATGAAGAACTCGTCTGCCGAGATCAGATGGATCGTTCCAAACAACCAGGACACCCCTGCCACGCTGTCACCCTCAATTTTCCAGAGTAGTGCATTTTCGAGTTTGCCATCGTCGCGCGTTGCAGTCGCCGCTTCCGGTTGCTGCACGGTTTGTGCCATCACGGCGACCGTGGTCAACAACAAGAGGCAGGAGATCATAAATCGTATCATATTGCGAAGGTATGCTTTGAAAACGCGGTATTTCCTACAATGTTTTCCGCTGGCGGATGGCTTCATAGAGGATGATCCCGGAAGCCACCGATACATTGAGCGATTCGGTTTGGCCAAACTGGGGGATCACAAAGACCTGATCGGCCACAGCGGTCACCGTCTTGTGCACACCCGCGTCCTCCGATCCCATGACGACAGCTACGGGTCCGGTCAGATCGATGGCGGGTAACGGCGTCTGCCCTTGCTGATCCGACACACATACCCGCAGCCCCATGTCGCGGAGCTGCATGCACGATCCGGCCATATCCGGCACCCGGCATAGCGTAAGACGCCTGATGGCACCAGCCGATGTTTTGACGGCGTCCTCGGTGATCAAAGCACCACCCCGCATGGGCAGCACCATGGCCGTACAGCCGAAGGCTTCAGCACTGCGGGCGATCGCGCCGACATTGCGCACATCGGTGATACCATCCAACATGACCAACAATGGGGATTCGCCACGCTCAAAAGCAAGCTGGACGACGGCGGACAGGTCCTGATACTCGACGACCGGCACAAAGGCGACGACTCCCTGGTGATTCTTGCGCGTCAGCCTGCTCATCTTGGGTTTGGGGACCAGATGGACCGGGATCCCGAGCGGATGCGCAAGTGCCTTCACATCCTGCACAAAACTCCGGTCAACCCCACGTTGCACAAAGATCCGCTCGGCCTGATTCCCGTCTTGCAGATATTCAAGCACCGGTTTTCGTCCGTAGATGATCGCACTGCTCGCCATATGTGGGGGAAAATAGAGAAAACTGTCATCTATCTTCTACATCCCGTATGCAGCCTAGCTGGTGAATTCCATTATTTTTAACCGAATTTCAAACATTCCAGATCAACGTATGAAACTTGCTCCTTGCCTCTTCATGCTGTGCCTTGCGTTCACAGCTACCGCCCAGCACAACCCGGATCACCTCGATGAGATCGCACGCACCTATCTCACGCAACATGCCACCCAGTGGGGCCTGACCGCCGATGATATCGCCGAGCTGCGTCTGACAGACCAGTACACGTCGCGACACAATGGCGTGGCACACCTTTATTACCTGCAACAATTTCAGGGCATCGATGTCAAACGTGCCACGTATCAGGTGCATATCCAGGATTCGGAAGTACTGTTCGCAACACAAAAACTCCTGCCAGATCTGCGTGCAAAAATCTCCGGCAGCAGCCTGGCCCTGTCGGCCGATGAGGCAGTCCGGAAGTCTTTCGAGTCTGTCGGTCACCCGATCAACGGATCCTTGACAGTTGCCAGGCGTAATGCTGACCAGACTGTGGTTTTCGCCAAGGGCGAACACGCGCTGATCGATATGACGGCCAGACCAGCGTACGTGACCGACCACCAGGGTATGTTGAGGCTGACCTGGGACGTCGTCATCGAACCGGCAAAGGGTCTGGATCTGTGGAATGTCATGGTCGATGCACGCACCGGTCGGGTAGTGGCCAAAGAAAACCGAACGCTGTACTGTTCGTTTCCGGATCATTTCCTGCAGCGCCAGCACACCTGCGCCGAGTATACGCTACCCACACCGCCGCCACCGGTTGTTGGCACACAGTCGGATGGCTCACGCTACAATGTGATCCCGGTCCCGTTTGAAAGCCCACGGCACGGAGAGCGCATGTTGCTTGAAGATCCTTCGGACACCGCAGCCTCACCATTTGGCTGGCTCGACACCGACGGCGTAGACGGACCTGATGAGACGATTACGAAAGGGAACAACGTGCATGCCTTTATCGACCGCGATGGCGACTTCTCGCCAAACGAACCGGCTACGAATGGCGGCGACACGCTAAACTTTGACTTCCCCTTCGATCAGACCAAGGAGCCGGTCGACTATCAGGACGCATCGGTGACCAATTTGTTCTACATGAACAATATCATGCACGACTTTGCCTGGCACTACGGCATGGACGAAGCCGCCGGCAACTTTCAACTGAATAACTACACCGGTCAGGGCGCAGATGGTGATCATGTGCTGGCGCATTCGCAGTTCAACGCAGCGGATACAGTGGAGCCCTCTCTGAACAATGCGACGTTCGGCACCCCGTCGGATGGCGGTAGCGGCCGCATGCGCATGTTCGTTTGGGAAGGTGCCGGGGCCAATCAGTTACTCCGCGTAGAATCTCCGGCAGATGTAGCCGGCACCTATGCCACAGCGAGCACGGCTTCTGATTGGGGAGGTGCGATCACGGCGGTCCCGTTGACTGCGGAGGTGGCGATCGTCCAGGACGCCACCGGCAATGCCACCCAGGGATGCAACGAACTCATCAACCCGGAGGAGATCGAGGGCAAGATCGCACTCATCGACAGGGGGACCTGTCAGTTTGGTCTGAAGGCCCTCAACGCGCAGAATGCCGGAGCGGTCGGTTTCATCATCTGCAACTTCGAGGAGGGACTGGTCACTATGGGTGCCGGCTCAGTTGGGGACCAGGTGACGATCCCCGGGGTATTCATTGCCAACAGCGACTGTCAGAAGATCCGCGTCTTTGTCGAGAGCGGGCTGACGGTTTCGTTTGTTAATGAAAGTGCAGGCATGGGCCCTAACCGGCGTGACGCTTCTTTCGACAATGGTATTGTCGCTCATGAATTTGGCCATGGCATCTCTAACCGGCTCACCGGCGGACCGAATGCCTCTGGTTGTCTGCATCTCTATGACACCGACAACAATGGCTCTTCCGACGACGGCGAACAAATGGGTGAGGGATGGAGTGATTTCTTCACGCTGGTCACCTCTGTCCATGAAGGAGATGATGGTGCGACACCACGGGGCATTGCGACGTACAGCGCAGGCCAGGAAATTACCGGCGGCGGGATCCGTCCGTTCCCGTACACGACCAACATGTCGGTCAACCCGATGACCTATGATGATATCGCCTTTTACTCGATCCCGCATGGAGTGGGCACGGTGTGGTGCACCATGCTGTGGGACATGTACTGGGCCTTTGTAGATGCCTATGGCTTTGATCCGGATCTGTACACCGGGACCGGCGGCAACAACATGGCGGTCCAGTTGGTGATGGATGGCATGAAAATGCAAACCTGCGAGCCCGGATTTGTGGACGGGCGCGATGCCATCCTGGCGGCCGACCGCGCATTGTATGGCGGGGCCAACCAGCAGCTGATCTGGGAAGCGTTTGCGAGGCGCGGGCTGGGATACAGTGCAGATCAGGGTGAGGACCGGTTCCGGCGCGACGGCTCTGAAGCCTTCGACATCGACCCAAGAGTAATCAAGGAACTGAAGGTGGTCAAACACATGTCTCCGTTCATCGAACCGGGCGATCCCATCACTGTCAACCTGATGGCTGTCAACCACCGCGATGAAGACGCCACCCAGGTGGTCGTCACCGATGCCATCCCGGACGGCACCACCTATATCAACGGCAGTGCCTCGATGGCCAGCGATCTGTCGGGGAATGCCATTGCGTTCGACGTCGACACGATCGGAGCGGGTGACACGGTACTGATCTCCTACCAGGTCCAGTCAAGCGCCAACCTGTTCTCTGAGAGCATCTTCATGGATGACATGGAGAACGGCCTGGACAATTGGGACCTGATCATCACCGAAGATCCGATCAACTACGTGATCTGGAGTCTGCAGCCGTACATCGTCAATGGCGGCTCATCAGCCTGGATGGCTGAAAACATCGACACCAACACCGATCAAAGTATCATCACGCTTGATGAGTTCCTTATCTCCGGGGATCAGCCACTGCTGGTCTTCTATCAGAATGTGGACGTCGAGAAGTTTTTTGACGCCGGCATTCTGCAGATCTCGGATGATGGCGGGTTGACCTGGACGGCCGTGCCGGAAGACAAACTTGTGCGCGGCAGGTATCTGGCGCAAGTGCAGTTCAGCTTGTTTGCCATCCCCAATATCCGCGCATGGACTGGCAACTCCGGCGGATGGCACCCGATCGTGGTCGATCTGAGCGAGTATGCCGGTGAAGAGATCAAGTTGCGCTTCCGGTTTGCCAGCGACGGCAATACCAATTCAATCGGCTGGGCAATGGATGACCTGGAGATCATGAACGCCTTCAACTACAACAGCGAAGCGTGCATCACGAGTGCGGAAGGTGACGGCACCTGCACCATGGCCGTCGAACGCGGCACCATCGTGGCATCGAGTGAAGTCAGCTCAGCCCGGGATGTCTTGCCAAGTGGTCTCGAACTGCGCGCATTTCCGAACCCGGCCGGTGATTTCCTCAACCTGAACGTCAATACGACGACTCCGGAGACGGTCACCTTGCGCGTGATGAGTCAGACGGGGCAAGTCCTGTGGTCAAGGGAATCCATGGTGCATGGCGCCTACAGTGTCCAGGTGAATACCAGGGAGTTTGCCGATGGCATGTACATCGTGCAGGTCACCAGCTCGCAGGGGCAACTGGTGCGCAAAGTGGTGATCCAATAGGATTCGAGGATTCGAGGATTCAAGGATTCGAGGATGTGAGGGGAGCGGTTTATTCCTCCTCATCCTTGAAGGCTTCGGCAATCTTGTCACTGACCACCTCGGCGACAGCGCGCACGGTGTCTGCGACATCACCGAGTGATTCGCCAACTGTGGCGGCAATGGCACCGGCCAGTGATTCCTCCCTCGCATCTTCAGGCGATGAGGTCGCCCCGCCGGTGTCCTCACTTTTTGTTTGCTTTTGATCGTCGGAGGTATCACCTGATGGCTTTTCTCCGGAGCCGCTCTCGGCAGTGGCCTTTTCCTGACTCGCCTGCGCTTCCTGCGCTTTTTGTTTCTCGGCTTGCATACGTGCCTCCAGCTCCTCTTTCGTTTTCATCATCTCGGCCAGCTTGGCCTCCTTGGACCGGATGCGCTCGTCGATCATTTTCAGTTTTGCCTGGCGGATCTGTGCCTCAAGCTGCCCCTCACTCTCTTCGATCCGCTTGTCCTGGAATTCTATTTCACGCTTGTCCCGGCCGATCGACTTTTCCATCTTACCAATGGCGGCAATGAGTCCGTCGTATCGGCGCTGCAAACGGTCGACCGGGCTGTACTCCTTCTTATACCCGGGACCATAGCGCTTTTCCTTCACCTGCTTGAATGCTTTATCCAGGCGGTTCCACACTTTGGACCGGTCATCGCGGGTCAGCCGGGTATCCTTGAACTTCTTCTGGAGCTTTTTCAGTTCCTCGAAAAGTGGTTGCAAGCCCAGATCCTGTTCGATGCGCTCTTCGATCTGCTCGAGCTGGTCGAAGAATGCCTTGGCACGCTCGCGCGAGGTGTTGCGAAACTCGTCCTCATAGGAACGGCGCAGGGTTTTGAGCTTGCTAAACAGCTCATTGGTCATGTCCTTGAGCTTGCGGGCGTGGTCGCGAAACAGATTCTTGTCGTGGATCTGTGATTGGACTTTCTCCCAAAAGCCCTTCAATTCTTCCCAGACGACCCGGTCGTATTCGCCGAGATTGTCAATTTTCTCACGGAGAAACGCCAGTTCTTCCTGATAGGAATCGAACAATTTGGCCGAAAGCACCACAAAATGCCATTCGGTTTGAGCCCTTTGTATCAGGTCACCGCGTTCTACCTTGATGGACTCGGGGAGGATCGGTTCAGAGAGCGTGAGCGGTCGTTCGATCTGAACGAAAACGTTGGGAAAGGGGATGTCTCGTCCCAGTCGCCATTCATTCAACAGTCGATTGTACAGTGTTTCTGTCGCAACTTCCTCAGGAAATGTCCAGATGTCCACCTTGTTCTCCCTCGCATTGAGTGCGATGGCTACCAATACGCGTTCGTCGGCCTCCGTGCCCCAGAGCACTAACCTCGTTTTCATGATTACGGTACTTTATGAATCGGTCCACTAGCAGTCCTGTTGCTTTAAAATTTACGTCTATTTGACATATTATTCAACCGGACAACGCCCCGGCTCAGGCAGATGCTGGCCTGAGGCCACCTTTTCCTGCCTGCAGATAGCCTCGTGCGAGCAGGCTTTCGGCGATCTGAACAGCATTGGTGGCGGCTCCTTTACGCAGGTTGTCGGCCACAATCCATAAGTTGAGGGTATGCTCGGCGGAAGGGTCCACTCGCAACCTTCCGACAAAGACTTCGTCGCGATCGTGCGCGTCCAGTGGCATTGGATAGCGGTGGTGCTGCGGATCGTCATCGAGAGTGACACCCGGGGCCGACCGCAGCACCTGAGCCACTTCATCAAGGGTGAAAGCGTGTGCAAACTGCGCATTCACGGCCTCGCTATGTCCACCGAGTACGGGTACCCTCACGGCGGTGGCCGTGATGCCGAGATCAGGTGCGGCGAGGATCTTGCGGGTTTCGTGTACCAGTTTCATTTCCTCGCGGGTGTAGCCATTGTCGAGAAAGACGTCACAATGCGGCAGACAATTCTGGAAGATGGCGTGCGGGTAGACCCGTTCGACAGGGCCACCTGTGAGCTCAGCCTCATACTGTGCAACGGCGTGCTTGCCCGTACCGGTGATCGACTGATAGGTCGATACCACGATGCGCCTGAGTCCCCACCGCGCATGCAACGGAGCCAGCGCCACCACCATCTGGATGGTGGAGCAGTTGGGATTGGCAATCAGTTTGTCGCCGGGCGTGACCACGTCCATATTGACTTCCGGGACGACCAGCGGGATGCCCGGCTCCATACGCCACGCGGAGGAATTGTCGATCACATAGGACCCGCGATCCGTAAACTGCGGTGCCCATTCACGCGACACTGAACCGCCTGCGGAAAACAGGGCTACGTCCGGAGCTGCTGCAACCGCTTCGTCGACGGTGCGAACCTTCCAGCTTTGTCCACCAAAGCTGACTTCGCGTCCCCGCGATGCCGCCGAGGCCACCGGGATCAGCTCATCCACCGGAAATTGCCGTTCGGCCAATACCTGCAACATCTTTCGACCCACCAGGCCCGTTGCGCCTACCACTGCTACTTTCATGTCAGAGTCATTTCGACCAGAGTTCAAAGGTAGCGATCCGTCAATTCTTTCCTATTTTCAACATCATGCAATGGTGGATTGCAGTAGCCCTCATAACCCTGGCGCAGTGGCCCGCTCGCGCTCAATTTCAGGACGATTTCTCGGATGGGAATCTGACGTCGGATCCTGTCTGGACCGGTGATACGCAACATTTTACCGTGAATGCACAGCAGGAGCTCCAGCTCAACGCGCCGATGGCCGGCACCTCACGACTCTGGACCGTGGTGGCGTTTCCCGACAGCGTGCAATGGGCATTCGACTATCGGATGGACTTTGCTCCCTCCGCTTCCAACATGCTGCGCTGTTACCTGATGATCGACACGATCGACCTCGCCAAGGCTTCTGGATATTATGTCGAAATCGGACAGAATGGGGCAGACGACAACCTGCATTTCTACGTGCTCGACGAGGGATCAGCCACGCTGCTCGGATCGACCGAAGGGATTTTTGGCAGTGATCCGTCGGCGGCACAGATCGCGGTGACCAGGCGCCTTGGTGGTAACTGGGAAGTAACCGGCATGGTTGCCGGGAGTGGCTCGACTGCCCTTTCGCTGACCGATGAAACCTTTCTCCCGGCACAAGCACGGCATTTCGGCCTTGCCTGTACCTATTCAGATACCCGGAAGGACAAATTTTTCTTTGACAACTTCGTCATTGACCGCTTCACCCCTGACACCACACCACCGGTTCTGATCGATGCCAGCACCAGTGGCCCGCAGGCATTGCGCCTTGCCTTCGACGAACCTCTCCTGGCCATGTCTGTGATGTCATCTAACGTGACCGTCTCGGGCGGCATTGGACCAGCCGCATCAACAGAACTGGTGACCGCGACAGAGCTTGCGGCAGCCTTTACATCGCCCTTTGCGGACGGCGCCACTTACGAAGTGCAAGTCGCAATGATCAGCGACCTCCACGGAAATACGGCTGCTCTGCAAACGGCCGTCTTCACCTATCGCGAGATCGCCGATCCCCAGGCCCTGGATATCCGGATCAATGAACTGATGCCGGACCCTGTTCCGCCAGTTGGGCTTCCGGAATACGAATATGTCGAGCTCTGGAACGTAACCCGTCGCACCTTCGATCTCGCAGGCTGTGTGTTGCAGGTCGGCAGTGGTCAGGCGATCCTTCCTGCCTTTCTGCTGGAGCCAGGACAACTGGTCATTTTGACCGACAATGAGCATGTCGATGCATTTGCTGCGTTTGGCCAGACACTCGGGATCGACCTGCCTGCCCTCACCAACACCGGTGCGTCGGTGAGCCTGCGTTGCGCGAGCGGCCGGCTGGTAGACCAGGTCTCTTACTCGAACACCTGGTATCGCGATCCTGCCAGGGACGACGGCGGATGGTCACTGGAACTCATCAATCCCATGACACCGTGCCTGGAGAGTGAAAACTGGCGCGCAGCCAGCAATCTCGTGGGAGGTACACCCGGACAGATCAACTCGGTGCTGGACACCTCATTTGTCGATTCCACCGGTCCGGTACTGGTGAATCTGTTTGCTGGCCCCTCCGGTGCTGAATTGACCCTCACGTTCAATGAACGGCTGGCGGATGAGGTCCCCGAAGCGGTGTTGGCACCGCCGGTGGAGATCGACACTTCGGTGATCAGCGGGCGACAATGGGTGATCACTCTGAGCACACCGCTATCACCTGCCACCGCATACCGGCTGCGCCTCTCGCAGGTCCGGGATTGCCTGGGCAACACCACTCAAGTCATTGAGCGTGATTTCGGTTTGGCGGAACCCCCCACCCCAGGCGACCTCCTGGTCAACGAGCTGTTGTTCAATCCACAAACCGGCGGGGTGGCATTTGTTGAACTATACAATGCCTCGTCAAAATTCCTGAGCACGGATGATCTGCATGTTGTGGAGATGCAGGGTACATCGACAGACCTGGCGCCCGTGACCGCCCAATTTCTCATACCCCCCGGAGCACTGGTAGTCATTACACCAGATCCTGGTGATGTGATCAGCCGCTATCCCACGCACGATCCCGACGTCCTGGTGGCGAATCCGCTACCCTCGTTCGACCGCCAGGAAGCGACGGTGATCATCAGCGACAGACAGGGCGTGCCCCTCGATCAATTTGCCTATTCTGAAGATCTGCACAACGCATTGCTCGATGATCGCAAAGGTGTTTCACTCGAACGCCTGAGTCTTACGGCCCCCGCCAGTGACGACGCAAACTGGCATTCGGCCGCCCTGGGCGCCGGTTTTGCCACGCCCGGACGTCCCAACTCCCAGGCGATCGACCCTGGTAATCTGGATCAGACCTACCAGATCATCAACCGCACCTTCTCTCCGGACGGTGACGGTTTTGCGGACCTGTTGCTGGTGGAGTTTGCAGCACCGCCGCCTGGCAGCCTGGCCACGATCACCGTTTACGATGCTGGCGGCCGGGAGATCAACCGGATCATGCGCAGCGAGCTGATCGGAGCCGGTTCGTTGGGACAATGGGATGGCACGACATTTGAGACATTACAGGCGTCGACCGGGATCTACATTTTGAGGATAGAGATCTTGAATCCGGATGGCGCGCGGCAGGTATTCAAAGAGGTTGTTGTGCTTGCTACACGGCTGTAGAACCCGTACATTTGGACAGATGCAGATTAGACCAAAGGACCTGTGATTCGCCTTTTGGATAATAAGTTTGTGCAATATGCCCTGGCCGCTGCCATGATCGCGGTGGCGTTGCTGTGTATGTTCACACCTGATTTGTTCATTCTCAAGCGCGGTGCCAATTTCACGGTGCAGATCATGCTGATGTACATGGTCCTTGGCATGCTCTTTCTTGTGGTCAACCGCAGCCGGCTCATGTTTATCGCCCTCGGTGCCTGCGGCTGTTTGTGCCTGTATCTGAAAGGCGTATCGGACCAGCGCATCAAGTTTCCCAGTGAGAATGCCAATCCGCAGATCTCGGTCGCTCATATCAATCTGTCCCTGTCGGAAGATTATGCCGAGACGATGCGGACCATCTGGAGTGCTGATGTCGATGTGATCAGCTTTCAGGAGTATACGCCGGACTGGCATGATTACCTGTTGAACGAATTGTCCGACCGCTATCCGTTCAAAAGCTGTCACACACGCATCGATCCGTACGGCATGGCCATGTTTTCGAAATACCCGATCGACCATGTCGATACGTTCCACTTCGGTGACGTACCTAATCTGCACGCCCAGGTGAGTGTTGACGAGTCGACCGGCATCCACCTGATCAGTGCGCATACCGCCGCACCCGTCAACTCGGAAGCGTACGCTACCATCCGGGCGCATTTCCGTGAGATCAGTAACTATCTGCGGCAACTGGAAGGCCCGGTGATCACCCTGGGCGATTTTAACCTGCCGTCCTGGTCGTCGGAAATCAAGGAATTCAAGAGCTATGCCGGTCTCAACGACAGCCGTCGCGACATTGTGCCTGCTTCCTTGCAGGGGACCATTTCGCTCCTGAAGATCCCGATCGATCACATTCTATACAGCGATGAGATTGAATGCACGGCCTTCCGCGTATTGGCGAGCCAGGACGCTTCCCATCTCGGCATCTTTGGCAAGTACCAGATGAAACAGCTGGCTGCGCTGGAGTAACAGCTGGCTCGCAGCCTTACAGGATTGTTGCTTTGGTGGCATCAAGGATCCGCCTGACCTCAGCCTGATCCGTGCCCTGGGCATATACCCGCAGTACCGGCTCGGTGCCGGATGGCCGGATCATCACCCAGGTTTCGTCAGGTAAGATGAATTTGAACCCGTCGAGACGTTCTGTCCGTTGAATCTCGTACTCACCGAAGGCTGTAAACGCGCCATCTGTGCATTGAGCGATGACGCGTTGCTTCACTTCCTCGTCGATGTGGAGGTCGTCACGGTCGCAGGCAAAGGATCCGACTTCGTCATACACCATCTGGATCAGTTCCTTGAGCGACTTGCCGGTTTTGGCCATAAACTCCATGATCACCAGGCCAATCCAGATCCCGTCGCGCTCCGGAATATGCCCGGAAACCGCCAGACCGCCGGATTCCTCACCACCGACCAGGATCTCCTCGTTGGTCATGATCTCGGCAATGTACTTGAACCCGATCCTGGTCACCTCAAAATCCAGACCCCAGTGCTTGGCGAGCTGCTGCATTTTGTTGGTCACTGAAAAGGTGACCACTACCTTGCCCTGCATGCCTTTGTACTTGTGCATGTAGTACAACAGCAACAGCAAGATGTGGTGAGAATCAACAAAATTACCTTCATCGTCGAAAAGCCCGATGCGATCGGCGTCACCATCGTTGGCGAGACCCAGATGGATGCTGTCGTCATCGCGGATCAACGCAGACAACGCATGCAGGTTGCGCATGATCGGCTCCGGCGCCTGCCCCATGAATGAAGGGTTGTAATCACAGTGCAGGAGTACAGCATCGGGAATCAACCGCGGGAGGATGTCCTGCCCTGCCCCGTACATGGCGTCGTAGGCCAGCCTGATCCCTGCATTGTGGATCGCGTCCATGTCAAAGGAGGCCATGACATGATCGTAATACATTTGCTCCAGATCGGTCGTCTCCAGCAAACCGTTGTCGCGCATTTCATCCAGTGTCGGGAGGCGCGACAATGGCTTGGACGGGATCAGATCCTCGACCTCAGCGATTTCCGAGGGAATGGATGGCCCACCGTACGCCGACTTGAGCTTGTAACCATTGTACGAAGGCGGGTTATGGCTCGCCGTGATCACCACCCCCATGTCTGCCTGGTGTTTGACAACACCAAGAGAAACCATCGGGGTGGAGACAAACTTGGTACCGAGCAGTACTTTGATGTTGTGCCCGCCAAAGACCCGGGCTGTGGCGTGTGCGAACATTTCCCCACCGAAACGGCAATCATAGCCGATCACCACTGTTGTCATCTGTCGTTCTTCCATCCAGATCGCCGTCGCTTCGGCGACACGTTTCACGTTGTCCACGGTGTAGTCGTCGGCGATGATCGCGCGCCATCCGTCGGTACCAAATTTGATGTTCGTCATATATTAAATTCCTCTAATGTGTAAGGTCATAAAATTACCCATAATTTATATATTGCCGGGGCTCCTCACACCCATCGCACGGGACAGGACCAACGGTGGCCGAAAGAGGATTATGCATGTTGTGATGACCAAGAGCCGTGCAGCAGGATACCTACCGACATAAGGGACTCAGACGCAAGCTGATCCGTTCATTGCGTAAGAAGGGGATTGCCGACGAACGGGTGCTGGAGGCGATGGAGCGGATCCCGCGACACCTGTTTTTGGACAAGGCGTTTGAAGAATGGGCCTACCGCGACGTGCCGTTTCCGATTGGCAACGATCAGACGATCTCACAGCCCTTTACGGTTGCTTACCAGACTGAACTTTTGGCCCTCAAGCCCAGGGACCGTGTGTTGGAAATCGGCACGGGCTCGGGATACCAGGCTTGTGTGCTGGCAGAAATGGGCGTCAAGGTCTACACCGTGGAGCGGGTACAGGCACTCTTCGAGCGCACCCAGGTCCTGCTGGAGCGGCTGGGTTATCGGCGGATACGCGCGTTCCTGCGTGACGGGCACGACGGGCTACCCCGCTTTGCGCCATACGATGCCATCCTGGTGACGGCAGCCGCCAACGATATCCCGGAACCCCTTCTGGAGCAACTGGCGATCGGTGGCCGGCTGGTGATCCCGGTCGGCCGGGGTGAAACCCAGGAAATGTTACGCATCACGCGGAAGGGGCCTGATCAGTTTGATCGCGAACGCTTTGGTGCCTTCCGCTTCGTCCGTTTTCAAAAGGGATTGGATACGGAGTAGGTGCTCCGAACTGCGCTTCAGACTTGATATCAGGTCCCCGGATCAATTCACTTTTCTCCCGCTCGCCCGGTGTGAGCGATATTCGGTTTGACCGACCCGTTTCAAATCCACCAGCAAGACGGAATACGCACTGGTGGCGTCGACGTCGTAAAGTCTTCCTTTGTAGCTCACTTTTCCGCGGTTGCGTTTCCATTCGCGCGCCAGTAAAGCATATCTGTCGTCGATCTTCGGATTGGGGCCGAACATGAGATACGCATCATCGTCACCTTCCTCGAATGAGATCGCAAACCGATTTTCCCGGGGTGTGAATAGCAACACGCCCGGGGTCCCGCGCGGGATGCGGACCTCCTCGACACGACGCCCGTCGACCATCCTGATCTTTCCTTCTTTGACAACGGTTTCGCCCGCCGTGATACCACGTCTCAGCACGATATCTTCCGACAGGTAAAACTGGATCTGCGTCAGTTCGTTTTCGGACAGCCCGGCGCGGTCGTAGATCTCCTGTGTAAACGGACTCAGGCGTGCACTGCAGGATGCCAGGGTCACAACAGCGATCAGCAAGATGCCCAGGCGTACGATTCGGTCTATGTTCATGTCTCCTTCCTTTTCCAGGCAAATTACACCCCGGCCACGCACCTGTCCAGCACTTTAATACTGTTTAACGCGGATTAACGCTTTATTAAATGAAAGCCGGCACCACAAGCGGGATGCATCGGCTGAGTATGGTCCAGGATCAAGATGGGGAGAGAACTCTAACCAATGTCCAGAGTCGCCAGACGATCACGCAACCATTCGGGATCTGGCGGAAAGCGGCACCCTAGTGTGTCGAGATCCGCCGTTTCTCAGCAAAGAAGTCACTGAGCAGGGCACTGCATTCGTCGTACATCACGCCAAACTCGAGTTGTGTGGACGGATGCAGCATCGCTTTGCCAAAGCGCATAAACCCGCCCTTGTCGTCACTGGCCCCGTACACCACGCGACCGATCTGACTCCACTTCAGGGCGCCGGCACACATGGGACAGGGTTCGAGGGTGACGTACAGGGTGCACTCAGGCAGATACTTGCTGCCCAGGTGTTGCATGCCTGAAGTGATCGCGATCATTTCGGCATGCGCCGTGACATCGTTGAGCAACTCCACGCTGTTGTGCCCGCGGGCGATGATCTGATCCTGCGAGACCAGGACGGCGCCTACCGGCACTTCATCCCGCGCATACGCTTCCTGTGCCTCGCGGAATGCCTGCTGCATAAAATAGGTGTCTGAATAGAGCTCGACCATGGCTGGAAATCAGGGCGAGAAGATAAAAAAACAGGACTGCATTCGGGCACGCATTCGAAAAATGTATCTTTGCGCATGGAATCTCAAAACTCCTCGAAACGGACGTTATTCAGGGAGGCACTCACCTTCGACGACGTCCTTCTCGTTCCCGGATTTTCTGAAGTTTTGCCGCGCGACGTGGATATCCGCACGCAGGTCACGCGTGATCTCTGGCTCAATGTTCCGATCGTTTCGGCGGCCATGGATACCGTTACCGAGAAGGCACTGGCGATCGCCATTGCGCGTGAGGGGGGAATCGGCATCATCCACAAGAACATGACGATCGAGGGGCAGGCTGAGCACGTGCGCAGCGTCAAGCGCTCAGAGAGCGGAATGATCCAGGACCCGGTCACCATGGGTGTCGAGGCCAACGTAGGTCAGGCATTGGAAGTCATGGAACGGCACCGCATCGGAGGTATTCCGATCGTCGGTGACGGCAACAAACTGATCGGCATCCTTACCAATCGCGACCTCAGGTTCGAGCAGAATCTGAACCGGCCAATTGCCGAACTGATGACCCACGAAAACCTGATCACCGCCCCGGAAGGCACCACCCTTGACCAGGCGCGCAGTATCCTGCAGCGCCACAAGATCGAAAAGCTGCCCGTCGTCAACGGCCAGGGACAGCTGATCGGGCTGATCACCTTCAAGGACCTGATGAAACTCGAGGCATACCCTAATTCCTGCAAAGACGAACACGGCCGGCTCAAAGTGGGTGCTGCCGTCGGGGTCACCCACGACACCTTCGACCGCATTGATGCGCTCCGCGCTGTGGGTGTCGATATGGTTTGTGTCGACACGGCGCACGGACACTCTCAGGGTGTCCTCACGATGGTCAGGGAGATCAAGCAGGCCTACCCCGATCTGCAGGTAGTTGGCGGGAACGTCGCCACCGGAGACGGCGCCCGTGCGCTCGTCGATGCGGGTGCCGACGGAGTGAAGGTCGGGGTCGGCCCTGGCAGCATTTGTACCACCCGGGTTGTCGCTGGCGTTGGGGTACCGCAGCTGACGGCGATCTATCAGGCGGCCCAGTCACTCAAGGGTACCGGCGTGCCGGTGATCGGCGACGGGGGGATCCGGTATACCGGAGACATCGCGAAAGCCATTGCGGCCGGGGCCAATTGCGTCATGGCAGGTTCGCTGTTTGCCGGATGTGAGGAGTCACCCGGCGAAACGATCATCTATGACGGACGCAAGTTCAAGGTCTACCGGGGAATGGGCTCCCTCAGTGCCATGGCGCTGGGGTCCAAGGATCGTTACTTCCAGGATGTCGAGGACGACATTCGAAAACTGGTTCCGGAAGGGATCGAAGGACGCGTGCCATACAAGGGCTCATTGGCGGAAGTGATGCTGCAATACGTCGGCGGCCTGCGTGCAGGGATGGGTTACTGCGGCGCAGCCAATATCGCTGCCTTGCAACAAGCGGATTTTGTGCGCATCACCAATGCCGGGGTCATGGAAAGCCATCCGCACGATGTGACCATCACCAAGGAAGCCCCCAACTACTCCCGGCGTTAAATGCACCCGCAGCAGCGACTGCCAAGGACATTTTACAACTCCGACGATGTCGTACGGATAGCGCGCTCCCTCCTCGGTCACTCTCTCTGCACCCACCTCGATGGCCACTTCACTGCCGGGCGCATCGTCGAGACAGAAGCTTACCGCGGCCCGGATGACAAAGCCAGCCATGCCTATGGCAATCGGCGTACGGCCCGAACCGAGCCGATGTTCGGGACGCCTGGTGTGGCCTATGTCTACCTTTGCTACGGGATCCACCATTTGTTCAATGTCGTAACGGCGGGGCCCGGAACGCCGCATGCGGTGCTGGTGAGGGCCGTTGAACCCGTGGCGGGCACCGACATCATGCTTCAACGCCGTGGGCTCACCACGCCACATCCCCGACTGACAGCAGGTCCTGGCACACTTTCACAGGCACTCGGCATCCGGACCAGGCATACCGGTACTGATCTGACGGCCGAAGACAGCCCGATCTGGATTGCAGCGGGTGATGTGATTCCCGACGAGCAGATCATCAGCAGTCCGCGTGTGGGCGTCGATTATGCAGCCGAGTGCGCAGAATGGCCGTGGAGGTTTCGCATCGCCGGCAATCGGTGGTGCAGCCCTGCGAAGTAGTCAGCCAGGTCGGGGCACGGTAAACTAAACCGGACAATTTTTGCATTATACACACAGATAAACGGAATGCATTGAAGTATCTCATCATCATTTGCCTGCTGAGCGCCACCCTGCCAGGAGCAGCACAGCACGATCAGATCATTTTCGACGACCATGTCTATAACGACAATATCCGTACCGTCAAGCTCCATGTCATCAACCTGCTGACCAGTATCCCGGTGATCCGCCTGCGCTCTGACAGTGCGCTGGTCCTCTCGTTTGATGACCTGGACGATACACCCAAATTTTATCGCTACCAGGTCATTCATTGTGACCACAACTGGAAGCCATCCGATCTGGATGTCACCGAATTTGTCGATGGTTATAATGACGAACCGATCGATGCATTCGAGTACTCAATCAATACATTCACCAATTATGCGCACTACTCACTCAGCTTCCCCAACGAGGATCTGCGCATTACCAAGTCGGGCAATTATCTGCTGCTGGTGTACCTCGATGATGGCGACCGGACGCCGGTGATCACCCGGCGGTTTATGGTCGTTGATCCCTCTGTTTCGATCAATGCGCGGATTGTCAGGCCCGCCGAGGTACGCAAACTCAACACCCACCACGAGATCGATTTTGAGATTGGCACACGGGACGTACGCATCATCAACCCCAAGGACGAGATCAGCGTGACGGTTCTTCAAAACGGGCGGTGGGACAATGCGATCACGGGCTTGCGCTCCAGGTTCGAACGCGGCGACAAGCTGATCTTTGACTACCAGGACAAGATCGTCTTCGCGGCCGGAAAAGATTTTCGCAACATGGACATCCGCAGTACCCAGTACCGCTCAGAGGACGTCTTTGAGATCCTGCGCTACGACGATCACTATGAAGTCGTCGCGGAACTGGATGTGCCGCGCACCTATGCCAACTACATCCGCGATGTCGACATCAATGGCCAGTTTGTGATCCTCGACCGGGATGATACCCGCTTTCGCCCCATCTTTGAAGGGAATGACAACCGTGTCGGCCGGGCAGCGCGCAACGCGTTTGAGGACATCACTGAACACGATCTCAAAGCCGACTATCTCGATGTCTACTTCACCCTTGATGTGGATGCTCCGTATGACGCCCCGGTGTACATCTTCGGTGCTCTCAGCGACTGGAAATTGCAGGAGCGCTTCCGGATGGAGTACGACCGGGCACGCTCAGCGTACACCACCATGGTGCAGCTCAAACAGGGCTTCTACGACTACATTTACGTGCTCGGCAATAGCGATGGAACACCGGATGAGACCACCATCGAGGGACACTGGTTTGAAGCGACCAACAGCTATACCATCCTTGTCTACTATCGTCCGTTTGGCGGTCGCTATGACCAGTTGATCGGCGGTCTCACGATCGAATCGGCTGAGTACTAGCAACTACGGCATGGAATTGATCGGATAATCATCTGGCTTGATAGAATTTTTTCTCCGCGCCCGGTGGCAACGGCTATAATTGCAAAACCGTTAATTTCACCGGACTGAAAAAACGTTATGGTACGTCGCTTTACCCTTGTC
Source organism: Saprospiraceae bacterium (assembly GCA_033720735.1). GTDB lineage: Bacteria > Bacteroidota > Bacteroidia > Chitinophagales > Saprospiraceae > B8-G4. The sequence continues at coordinate 1,005 of JAWWBX010000024.1, read as the reverse complement.
ATCACTGGATGTCTGCTCGCAATTGCGCTCAACGCCCAGGAGATCTGGTCCCTGGAGCGCTGCATTCGTCACGCCATCGACAACAGTCTTTTGGTACAATCCTCCGTCATCAACCGCGACTTCGCCGTTGTGGCTGATCAACAGGCCCGCGAGGCCCGTTTCCCGAATCTCAATGTCAGCGGCAGCGCCGGGCTCAACTTCGGCCGTGTCGTCAATCCTGCCACCAATGACTTTGAAACAGAGAATTCACTGTTTAACAACTGGGGGCTGAATACCGGCATGATCCTGTTCAATAGTGGTGCCGTCAACAAGTCGATACGGCAGAGCAGGCTTGACCTGGAGGCGGGCAACCAAGATTTGCAACAGACCAAAAACGATATCGCGCTGCAGGTAGCGCTGGCGTATCTCAATGTCCTGTTTGCCGATGAAAACGTGACCAATGGCCGCAACACGCTGACCTTGAGTGAGTCACAACTCGAGCAGACGGACAAAATGATCGCCGCCGGTGTGATCCCGGAGGCCGATCGCTATGACATCCTGGCACAAATCGCGCTCGACGAGCAGGCAATTGTCGATTTTGTCAATGCCTACGACAATGCGATGCTCTCGCTCAAGCATCTCCTGCTTCTCGAACCTGGTTACCCGATGCAGATTGAAAAACCGGAAATCGACCTGACCAACCAGGAACGCCTTGAGGCGTCCTCGCTCGAAACCGTATATAACGCCGCCTACGCACGGCAACCCGAGATCCAGGCCCAGGCCCTGCGCGTGGAAAGTGCGTTGCTTGGGGAGCAGATCGCTCAGACGCAGCTGTATCCGCGCCTGACGATTGGAGGAAGCCTGGGCACCAGCTACTCTGACCTCGCCAAGCAAGCACTCGGGTTTGAACGGCAGCGTGTACCGATACCGGATGTCTACATCAACGGTGAACTGGTCCAGTACGAAGTTGAACAGGATGTGGCGACGGGCGTGAGAACCACGCCATACGGCACCCAACTCGACAAT
>JAWWBX010000023.1:0-25511 GCA_033720735.1 Saprospiraceae bacterium | reverse complement strand
GGTGCGATGAGTGGATACTTTGGCGATCGGCGCTATCGTTCACCGTGGCCTGTCGTGGCATTGTCCGCGCTTGCTGTGACCACTATTGTGTTGTATCTGGCGTTTGGAATGGCCGAGATCAGCAACGGGGCCAGCTGGTGGCGACTGCTGGCCTACGTGACGGCCGCAAGTATTGTCGCTTGCCTGGTGTGGCTGGTTGCGAAGGTCGGTCGCCGGCGCTGGTTTGCACAAACCCGCAAGGTGTCGGTTCCGATCGACTTTCTGGTGCTACGCGCGATCGAGATACTGCGGAGCATCCCTGCCTTTTTTCTCTTGTTTGCCGTACTGGGCATGGTGACACGCCCATCGCTGACGTATGTGGTACTGCTGATTGCGATTCTGCGTGCTCCGACCATCATCCGCTACGTCCGGGCTGAGTCGATGAAGCTGCGCGACCAGACGTTTGTGGACGCCGCGCGGGTGATCGGGATCAGCAATGCCCGGATCATTCGACGACATATCATACCAAATGCCCTGGGGCCGGTGCTGATCACCATGGCCTTCGGCATGGGGACCGCTGTTTTGCTTGAGTCGGGCTTGTCATTCCTCGGGATCGGGAGTGGGTTGGAAGAAGTCACCTGGGGCAAGATGCTGAGCACTGCGCGTGCCCATTTCAGCGCGTGGTGGCTCGCCATTTTCCCGGGCCTGGCCATTTTTCTGATCATCGCCAGTTTCAACCGGATCGGGGATGTCCTTTCTGCGCGTTTTCAGCGCACTGTGCTAGCGTGACTTGCGCTTTTTGGTCGCTTTTGGTGGCAGGAGGCCGGACTTGGTCTTGCCGACTTTGATGTTCCCCTGTTTATCTGTCTGAAAGCCTGCGTCTTCAGCGGGGCAACCCGATTTGCGGCTGCAACCAGGGGTCAGGATGAGGCCGGCGGCCAGGATTCCGGCGAGTGCAAAGTGCTTCAGGAAGTGGTTACGCATGAGCGACAGATTTGTGCTGACAGGGCTCTTGGTCTCGATTCAATGGTAAAATTCGCCAAAAACCGCATAAAATCAGGGTTTCCCGGTTGCATTTTGATGTATACACCTTGGTTTTAATATGTTTTGCGCATAAATTTGCCGCGATCTTACAATTACTCATTAAAACGTAGAAAAATGAACAAAGGAGATCTCATTGAGAGCATGGCCAAGCAGTCGGGTATGTCAAAAGCAGATGCCGGAAGAGCGCTTGATGCATGCTTGGACGCCATTACCGGATCACTCATGAAAGGCGAACGCGTTTCGATTCCCGGTTTCGGTACGTTCTCCACAAGCCGCAGAGCGGCGAGAACCGGTCGCAATCCTCAGACAGGTGCTACCATCAAGATTGCTGCCAGAACGGCCGTAGCGTTCAAACCCAGTTCGAGACTTAAAGACGCTGTCAACTAAGCAGACAGTGATTTCAGGAAAATAGAACACCACGAAGGCAACCCGACAACACCTGGGTTGCCTTCGCTCTTTTTGACATTATGGCCAACCTTGAGAATCTGCAGCAGATCTGCACGCAGGTGCGTCGCGACATCGTTCGGATGGTGTACTTTGCACAGAGCGGTCATCCCGGTGGGTCGCTGGGATGTACAGAATTTATGACGGCACTGTATTTCGACGTCATGGACCACAACCCCGCCTTTGAAATGACCGGTGCCGGCGAGGATATGTTCTTCCTTTCCAACGGCCATATCTCCCCGGTATGGTATAGCGTCCTGGCCCGCAGCGGATATTTTCCCATCGAAGAATTGAGCACATTCCGGCAAATCAATTCGCGGTTGCAAGGGCATCCTGCCACGCATGAAGGGCTTCCTGGTGTACGCATTGCCAGCGGCTCACTGGGTCAGGGGCTCTCGGTCGCCATCGGCGCCGCACTTGCCAAGCGCCTGAACGGAGATGCTCATCTGGTGTATGTGCTCACCGGTGATGGCGAGCTTCAGGAGGGACAGATCTGGGAGGCAGCGATGTTTGCTGCCCATCACAAGGTCGACAACCTGATTGCAACGGTTGACTGGAATGGCCAGCAGATCGATGGTGCCAACGATGATGTGATCTCCCTGGGTGATCTGCCAGCCAAATGGGCCGCCTTTGGATGGGATGTACTGCACATGAATGGCAACAATCTTGACGAGGTGATCGCAACGCTCGCAGAAGCCAAAGAAAGGACAGGCCATGGCAAGCCGGTGGCGATCATGATGAGAACCGAAATGGGGAAGGGTGTCGATTTTATGGAAGGCACCCATAAATGGCATGGCGTCGCGCCAAATCGCGAGCAGGCCCTGGACGCCCTGTCACAACTTGAAGAAACGCTGGGAGATTTCCCGCACCAACCGATCTGATGATGTTTGAACGGTACCAAAGCACAGGAAAGAAAGCCACACGGGACGGATTTGGAGCGGGCCTGACTCAGCTGGGGCATACCCACCCCAACGTGGTCGCCCTGAGCGCCGATCTGTCCGGATCATTGAAGATGGGCGACTTCATCCGGGAATTTCCGGACCGTTTTTTCCAGGTCGGTGTCGCAGAGGCCAACATGGTGGGCATTGCAGCCGGGCTGGCGACTGCCGGCAAGATCCCCTTTACGGCCACTTTTGCCAACTTCAGTACGGGCCGCGTTTATGATCAGATCCGGCAATCGGTGGCCTATTCGCACAAGAATGTCAAACTCTGTGCTTCACATGCCGGCCTGACGCTGGGTGAAGACGGGGCAACGCACCAGATCCTTGAAGACATCGGACTCATGAAGATGTTGCCGGGCTTTACAGTGATCAATCCGTGTGACTATCATCAGACCAGGGCGGCGACCATTGCGATCGCCGATCATGACGGACCGGTCTATTTGCGATTTGGGCGCCCCGGGTGGCCGATCTTCATGCCCGAAGACGAACCGTTTGTGATCGGGAAGGCGATAGTCATGCGAGAGGGGCGGGACGTCAGCCTGTTTGCCACTGGCCACATGGTCTGGCAGAGTATGGAAGCAACCCGGATCCTGGCAGAAGAAGGCATCGATGTCGAATTGATCAATATTCACACTATCAAGCCTCTTGATGAAGCGGCCATCCTCAATTCGGTCGCCAAAACCGGTTGCGCCGTAAGTGCTGAAGAGCACCAGCGTGCCGGTGGGCTGGGAGAGAGTATCGCTGGCGTGCTGACTGCCAACCAACCGGCACCACTTGAGATCGTGGCTGTCAATGATCGCTTTGGAGAAAGCGGCAAACCAGCCGATCTGCTGGTCAAATACGGGTTGAGCCCGACCGACATTGCCGCTTCAGTGCGCAAAGTGCTGCGCAGGAAAGGTGCCGGGATGCCGGTAGAGCAGTAACTTTCCGCGCCTAAAATGAATATGAAATGAAGTTTGGAACCCTCGCGGTGCATGCCGGTGTCGATCCCGATCCTGCGACCGGGGCGATCATGACCCCGATCTATCAGACCTCAACCTATGTCCAGGAGGCCCCTGGCCAACACAAGGGATACGAGTATGCACGCACGCAAAACCCGACCCGGGAGGCGTTGGAGGCCAGTGTCGCAGCGCTCGAGCATGGGACTGACGGCATCGCCTTTAGTAGCGGAATGGCAGCCATGGACGCCGTTGTGAAGTTGCTCAGGCAGGGCGATGAGGTGATCGCAACGAATGATCTATATGGTGGTTCGTTCCGCCTGTTGCGTACGATTTACAACAAGTTTGGCATCGAGAGCAAGTTTGTCGATATGTCCGATCTGGATGAAGTACGTGCGGCGATCTCGCCCCGGACCAGGTTGTTCTGGATCGAGACACCCACCAATCCCATGCTCAAGATGATCGACCTCGCCGGGGTCACTGCCCTTGCGCGCGAGCACGACATCGTCACGTGTGTCGACAATACGTTTGCCACGCCATATCTGCAGCAGCCGCTCGATCTGGGGGCCGACCTGGTCCAGCACTCGGCCACGAAATATCTGGCCGGGCACTCCGATGTGATCCTGGGGATCGTGGCCACCAACAATACAAAACTGGCCGATCAGCTGCGGTATATCCAGAATGGAGCTGGTGCCGTACCGGGCCCACAGGACTGTTTTCTCACACTACGGGGCATCAAGACCTTGCATATCAGGCTTGAGCGGGCCTGTGCCAATGCCATGGCAATCGCGCGCTTCCTGGACGGGCATGCCGCCACGGACAGGGTGATTTATCCCGGGCTGGCAGAGCATCCCGGTCACGATCTCGCGGCGCGGCAGATGCGTGCTTTCGGTGCGATGGTCTCTTTCGACCTCAAGGACAACAGCATGGAAGCAGCGATCCAGGTGCTGAGCTCGACCCGTCTGTTTGCCCTGGCCGAATCGCTGGGCGGGGTGGAGTCGCTGATTGGCCATCCTGCGTCCATGACCCATGCTTCGATCCCGCGTGAGGAACGGATGAAGGTAGGGCTCACTGACTCCCTGATTCGATTGAGTATCGGCATCGAGGATGTGGATGACCTGAAAGCCGACCTGATGTCTGCCCTCGGCTAGGTCGCTTACGGGACATTCCGTATCTTCCCTCTACCATGTCACCACATAAACCTCGGGTGAGGATCAAGCACCTCGCCATTGACGATCGTCCGCGCGAGCGGGCCCTCCAACACGGCTTGTCCGTCCTTTCAGATTCCGAGCTGATCGCCATCCTCCTGGGATCCGGTACGCGCTACGAATCTGCTCTCGACCTGGCAAGACGCATTCTGGCCGCAGCCCAGGACGACCTGCACGAACTGGCCCGATTCTCGATCAACAAATTTCAGGAGTTCAATGGGGTCGGGGAGGCCAAGGCAGTGACGATCGCCGCGGCCCTCGAACTGGGCCGCCGACGCATGCGTACCGCGGCCCGACATCTGCCGCGCATCAGTTCGAGCGCCGATGCCTTCGATATTATCCGCCCCTATCTGTCCGACAAACAGCATGAGGAGGTCTGGGTACTCTTTATGAATCAGGCCGGTCAGATGATCCGGTGCGAACGGGTGAGTGCCGGTGGCATGACCGGCGCGGTTGTTGATCCCAAGATCATTCTGCGCAAGGGACTCGAGTATGGTGCCACACGGTTGATCCTGGTACACAACCATCCGTCTGGTTCACTGACGCCCTCCCAACAGGATATTCACCTGACACACAAGCTCCGGGAGGCGGCCCAACTCATGGATATGCGCCTCACCGATCACATCATTGTGGGACATCAGCGGTACTTCAGCTTCCTTGACGAAGGCCGCCTCTGACCGTATTTTGTCCTAACTTTGAAGGCGTCGGTAGAACAGGACAACCACTCTGCCTGTGACCGCGTTATATTCATTCAAAATCTTCCTTTGAGCGACGACCAGCAACGATTTGATTGGCAGTTGTTTGTGCGGCTGCTTGGACTGGCGCGACCGTACCGCGGGTTGTTTGCCCTGTGTGGCTTCCTGGCGATCATCCTAGCCCCACTGTCGACCTTGCAGCCCTGGCTGATCAATCAGATCGTCGACAACCAGATTGCCAGTTCAGACATTGCCGGACTGGTACGGATGAGCATTGTCTTTGTGGCGGTATTGCTGGTCACCGGACTGGTTCAGTATATCTTCGTTTACGCCACGGCACGGTTGGGGCAGTCCGTGATCCGTGATTTGCGGGTGCGGGTATTTCGTCACATCACTTCTCTCAATCTCAGTCACTTTGATCGCACGCCCATCGGTCGTTCGACCACCCGCACGATCAATGATATCGAGACCATCAACACCGTCTTCTCGCAGGGGGTGATCACCATCGTGGCCGATGTCCTGACGCTGATCACCGTTTTAGTCGTCATGTTTATCACCAGTGTCAAGTTGACGCTGATCTGCCTGATCACCATGCCATTGATCGTCTATGCCACCTATGTGTTCAAGACCAAGGTGAAGAAAGCTTACCAGGTCGTACGCACGCAGATCAGCCGCATGAACGCGTTCCTGCAGGAGCGGATTACCGGAATGCACATCGTACAGATCTTCAATGCCGAGAAACAGGAGATGGAGCAGTTCAAGAAGATCAACCGCGAGTACACGCAGGCCAACCTGGATTCTATCCTGTACTATGCCGTCTTCTTCCCGGTGGTAGAGATCATCGCCGCGGCTTCATTAGGGCTGATGGTGTGGTGGGGCGCACGTGGTGTACTGGGGGGTGATGTGACACTAGGTGCCCTGATCGCCTTCCCGATCTACCTCAACATGTTGTTCAGGCCAATGCGCATGCTGGCCGACAAGTTCAATACTCTGCAAATGGGCCTGGTAGCTGCTGATCGCATTTTCGGCGTGCTCGACAATGAGTCCAGGATTGAAAATCAGGGGACGCAGCCGGTCGCCAAACTGCAGGGTGAGGTCAGGTTTCAAGACGTATTCTTCTCGTACGATGGTGAAACCGATGTGATCAAGGGGCTGTCATTTACCATCGAACCAGGCAAATCATTAGCCATTGTCGGAAGTACGGGATCAGGCAAAACCACCATCATCAATATCCTGAACCGATTCTACGAGATCCGCTCTGGCAGCATCACCATCGACGGCGTCAGGATCCAGGAGTATGAACTGAATGCACTGCGCCAGCGTATCGCCATGGTACTACAGGACGTGTTCCTCTTTACGGGTACGGTGCTTGAGAACATTACCCTGATGGACCCGGAGATCTCCCGGGAAACCGTGTTGAAAGCCTCAAAAACGATTGGTGCGCATCCTTTTATTGAGCAATTGCCTGGTGGGTATGACTATGTCGTCACCGAGCGGGGCAATAACTTGTCAATGGGGCAGCGCCAGCTGATCTCTTTTGTCCGGGCACTCGTCTATGATCCGGATATCCTCGTCCTGGATGAGGCGACTTCCTCCATCGACAGCGAGACCGAGGCGATCATACAGCACGCGATTGAAATGCTGATCGAGAAGCGCACTTCGATCATTATTGCGCACCGTCTTTCAACCATCCGCCATGTAGACAAGATCCTGGTGCTCGATCATGGCCGCTGTGTTGAACTGGGCAGTCACGAAGAGTTGTTATCAAAGGAAAGCGGTCACTACAAGAAGTTGTACGAAATTCAGTTTGCTCATACGGCCGGAGTGGATGTCTGAGGCATTGCGCCACGCGGTCACCTAAATCAATCGCCATGTCACCTGAGAAACGCACCAAGATCACGATCAACGGAATTGTAGGCATCCTTGTCTTTGTGATGATTGCGATCCTGTTTGTAATGATCACGGGTGGTATCCTGCGGTTGCTGTATTCGTGGCTACCCCTGGTACTCTTTGCCGGAGCTCTGATCGTCAACTACGAGACCGTTCTGAAGTACATCCGTTTCCTGATCAACAGGTTTCGGACCAACGCCATGAACGGCGTCGTGGCCATCATCCTTACGGTGCTGTTCTACCCGTTTGTAGCGGCCTTCCTCTTCGGGAAGGCATTTCTGGATCGAAAGATCAAGCGCCTTGACCAGGCACGCAGGCAGGAGCAGGCCTTCGTGGAGTATGAAGATGTCACGGATCAGGAAGAGTCGCTCGACCTCAAACCCCTGAAAGAGGCCGACGAACATACGAGTTACGACGAATTTCTGGACGATCACGCCAGGTAATGGTCTTGACCGGATTGGCTGCGCTGGGCCTGATCGCGGTGCTCCTTTACACCCACAGGATCTTCGGTTACATTCGCGACTGGCGTGCTATCCCCCCGGCGGCTGCGACAGGAGATGCGTCATTTTCAGTATCGGTGGTGATCGCAGCGCGCAATGAAGCACGCTACCTGGGCCAATGTCTGGCTTCGATGACACAGCAGCACTATCCTGCCGATCTCCTGGAAGTGATCGTCGTGGACGACCATTCGACCGATCGAACAGCAGAGATCGCCGCACAATTTCCTTCTGTCAGAGTCATACAGCTGGCCGGGATCCCGGGCGCCGGCCGAGGCAAGAAGGCGGCGCTGAGCACGGGGATCGGCATGGCAAACGGAGAGATCATCGCTATGACTGATGCCGACTGCCTGGTTGGTCCCGGATGGGTGCGTACCATGGCAGCATCCTTTACAGATGAAGTGCAGGCTGCGACGGGCCCCGTGGTCTATCAGGCTGCAACCGGGTTGCTGTCTTCTTTTCAGGCACTGGAGATCCTGGGGTTGATGGTTGTCACAGGTGCTGGTGTGTTCAGTGGGCGTCACCGTCTGGGCAATGGTGCCAGCTTGGCCATCCGGCGCGCTGTTTTCGAAGAAGTGGGTGGATACGGCGATCATGCCCATCTGGCATCGGGGGATGATCTGTTCATGCTGGAAGCCATTGCCAGACGACATCCCGGTAGTTTGCGCTATGTCAAATCGCAAGACGCCTTGGTGCAGACAGGGCCTCAGAGGACATGGTACGATCTGATAAGCCAGCGGTTGCGTTGGGCCAGTAAGAATGCTGCACTTGAGGACCGCTCGATCATATTGACATGGATTGCCGTCTGGCTGCTGCATGTTGTGCTGATGGTCGCCCTGCTTCTGGTTTCACTGATGTCCTGGTCAGGATGGAGCCTGGTCGTAGTGGCGGTGATCATCAAGGCATACGCCGACCACCGTTTGTTGTCCACAGCTGCGACGTTCGCAGGGCAGAAACGGGCCATGCGCTGGTTTGTACCGGCCTTTGCACTGAATTTCTTCTACGTCCTTTACATCGGCGTCCTCAGTGCCGTGTCCCGTCGCTACAGCTGGAAGGGCCGACCGTACTAGACATCGACGTTGGCGTAAATCGCGTTCGACTCGATAAAGGCACGCCGGGGTGGTACCTCATCACCCATCAGCATAGAGAATACACGATCCGCCTCCAGGGCATCATCGATGGTCACATGTTTCAGGATCCGCGTATCCGGGTTCATGGTGGTTTCCCACAGCTGTTCTGCGTTCATTTCACCGAGACCCTTGTAGCGCTGAACCTTGACTGACTCATCGTTTTCATGCCGGCGATACGCCTGGACCGCTTCATCTCGTTCGTCATCATCCCAGCAGTACCGGAATTCCTTCCCGCGATACACCTTGTACAGGGGTGGTGCCGCGATATACAGGTGCCCCTTTTCGATCAGGATCGGCATGTAGCGGAAAAAGAAAGTGAGGATCAGGGTGACGATATGGCTGCCGTCGACGTCGGCGTCGCACATGATCACGATCTTGTGGTAGCGCAGCTTCTCGATATTGAGCACCCGCTCACCATCCCGTTCTTCGATGCTGACACCGAGAGCGGTAAAGATATTCTTGATCTCCTCGTTCTCGTAGATCTTGTGTTCCAATGCTTTTTCCACGTTCAGGATCTTGCCTCGAAGCGGCAGGATCGCCTGGAAGTTGCGGTCGCGGCCCTGCTTGGCCGTACCGCCCGCTGAATCCCCCTCCACAAGGAACAATTCGCTCTCTCCCGGGTCCTTCGACGAACAATCTGCGAGTTTGCCTGGCAGTCCACTCCCGGTCAGCACATTCTTGCGCTGGACCATTTCACGTGCTTTCCGCGCAGCGTGGCGTGCGGTAGCCGCCAGGATGACCTTGTCGATGATTCGCTTGGCGAGTTTGGGATTTTCCTCGAGGTAGTAGGTCAGTGTTTCTCCGACACACCGGGACACGATCCCGGTCACTTCCGAGTTGCCCAGTTCGCCCTTGGTCTGACCTTTGAATTGCGGTTCGGGTACCTTGACCGAGACAATGGCCGTCAGGCCTTCCCTGAAGTCTTCTCCCGAGATCTTGAACTTGAGCTTGGAGAAGAGGCCGTTGTCTTCACCGTATTTTTTGAAAACACGATTGATCGCCATCCTGAAGCCGGCCACATGCGTTCCCCCGTCCCTGGTCTTGATGTTGTTGACGAAAGAAAACACGTGTTCCTGATACCCGGTGTTGTACTGGAGAGCTGTTTCGACATCTACGTTGTCCTCCCGGCTTTTTACGTGGATAGGCGGATCGATCAGTGGTGTACGGCTCTCGTCGAGATACTTGACAAACTCGGTCAGACCGCCTTCGGAGTAATATTCCTCTTTCAGGGGGTCGCCGTTGGCATCCCGCACCCGCTCATCGACGAGGACCAGGCGCAGGCCTTTGTTGAGGTAGGCGAGTTCGCGGAGTCGCGTCGCCATGGTCTCAAAACGCATGTCAAGGGTTTCAAAGATCTGCGGATCCGGCCAGAACGTAACGATGGTACCGGTGTCCGCGGCTTCACCGATGGTTTGGACATCCGAGAGCGGTATGCCGCGTTCATATTCCTGGGCGAAGACCTTGCCCTCGCGATGCACTTCCGCTCTGAGTTTGCGTGACAAGGCATTGACACAGGAAACACCCACCCCGTGCAGTCCACCAGAAACCTTGTAGGTATCCTTGTCAAACTTCCCTCCGGCGTGCAGTACCGTCATCACGACCTCGAGAGCCGACTTTTGCAATTTCTCATGCATGCCGGTCGGGATCCCGCGTCCATTATCACGGACGGACACCGAATTGTCCTCGTGGATGGTGGTTTCAATGAGGTCGCAGTACCCCGCCATGTGTTCGTCGATGGAGTTATCGACCACCTCCCATACCAGGTGATGGAGGCCTTTGACATCGGTACTTCCGATGTACATTCCCGGGCGCTTTCTGACCGCCTCAAGTCCTTCGAGTGCCTGTATATTACTGGCGCTATATTCGCCGCTTGTTTTGCTCATTATCACTTCGCGTATTTAAGGTGCAAAGGTACGGCTTTTTTGCCGGAAATTAGAGCGCGTGAGACCATTTAACCGGCTGATAATAAATCGGTTATGTTTTAATTTTTTGATCATATTTTCCAGGTTGGAAATTGGGATCAAGGTCCCTTTTTACACCGATACGCAGAGGGCCCGGAAGGCAGGGTCGGCGGGGTGGCGGACGAGCGCGATTCTGGACTGAATCAGTAGCTTTGCGGGTGTGGAATACACATGTCAGTCACCACCTGCGCTCCGGGAAATTGCCGGAGATCTGATCAGGGAGTTGGGCGGCCTCTGTCTCGTCCTGTTACGCGGTGAGCTTGGTGCAGGCAAGACGGCATTGGTACAGGCCCTGTGTCATGAACTGAGGGTGACAGACCAGGTGTCCAGCCCGACATTCTCTCTCATCAATGAGTACGCAACCGTTGACGGCGACATGGTGTATCACATTGACCTGTACCGTCTGGAGACGCTGGATGAAGCACTGCAAATCGGCATTGAAGACTACCTGGACAGCAACACGTGGTGTTTTGTCGAGTGGCCTGAGTTGTTACGGGATATTTTGATACCTCCTTATGCTGTCGTGGAGATCAGCGTCGGGCCAATGACAGAGCGGAAAATTCGTATTTTCAAAGTACACGCACAGGACAGCAATGAATGAGGGAATCGGTGGTGTAAGCTTCTCCAGTATTTTTTCACAGGAAAGTCTCGAACCCCAGGCGGAAACACTTGAAGTCAAGGGCAAGGAGCGCAACCTGTTTATCGGCATTCCGCTCGAAACGACGATGCTGGAGAATCGCGTTGCACTGGTGCCGCACTCCGTAAGTACCCTGGTCGGTCTCGGACACCGGGTGGTGGTGCAATCGGGTGCCGGCGACAACTCTAACTTTACCGACAGCGACTACAGCGAGGCCGGCGCCGAAGTGGCCGCAACACGGGAGGAAGTGTATCGTGCCGATGTGATCGTCAAAGTGGCACCGCCGACACTGGAAGAGATCGATCTGTTGCATGCTGACCAGATCCTCATTTCTCCTCTGCAGATCCCCATTATCAGTGAGCAATACATACAGAGACTGCGCGAAAAGCGGGTGATCGCGGTGGCCATGGAGTATCTGCAAGCAGATGATGGTTCCTTTCCGGTGGTCAGGATCATGAGCGAGATCGCGGGAATCAGCGCGATGCACACTGCTGCAGAACTCCTGTCGAATGTCAAGGGTGGCCGCGGGGTCTTGCTGGGCGGTGTGTCCGGCGTGCCGCCTGCCAAGGTGGTGATCCTGGGTGCCGGGATGGTCGGTGAATTTGCCACCCGCACGGCCCTCGGGCTGGGAGCATCCGTGCGCATCTTTGACAATGATGTATACAAGTTGATGCGGATCCAAAAGCTCATCGGAAGGCAGCTCCATACCTCGACCATCAATCCCGTGTATCTCGGCTACCAACTATTGAGTGCAGATTGCGTGATTGGTGCCATTCACTCCCGGGAAGGACGTACGCCCGTGGTGGTCAGCGAGGAAATGGTTTCCAGGATGAAACCCGGATCGGTTATCATCGATGTGAGCATCGACCAGGGGGGATGTTTCGAAACATCAGAGGTCACCACGCACGAGAAGCCAACTTTTACCAAGTACGATGTGGTGCACTACTGTGTACCCAACATCGCGTCGAAGGTAGCCCGGACCGCCTCCGTTGCCGTCAGCAATATCCTCACGCCTCTGCTGATGCGTGCAGAAAGTACCGGCAGCATCGAACGCCTGTTGTTTGAGCATCCGGGGATCCGTCATGGCGTGTATACCTACAAGGGCTGCCTTACCAATCACTACCTGAGCAAGCGGTTTGGCATGAAGTACACCAATCTCGACCTGCTGATAACCTCAACCCGCTAGTCAGGCCGACCCACCCTTCGGAGTAGGGCGGGCGCTCGGCATGCTTGCTGTCTTTGAGCAAACACAACATGTTTGGTTTCTTTCCACCATTCCTTGCGTAGATCCCCTTGAGGTATCACCATATGATCTTTAATGAGGACTGGCGCACCTCCTGTTCAGAAGGCGGTTTCACAATTTCAGCCAGGCAAACACTCGAAGTGCTTGGGTGCTGCGAAGAGGTCAAACATATCTTCAGTTAAATACTGGCTATGAGTGCTCAAACAGGCACTGAGGCGGTCGGAAGCCGTTTGCGTTTCCAGCGGCGGTGCGTCCAAAGCCACAGGGCCGGGTGCTGGTAGATATCGCGTTCCAAAGCCTGCACGTAGCGCTCGATGATGGCAAAAGGCGGCAACTCGCGCGGCCGTTCGGCAATGACCTCGGCATGCAGGTTGTAATTACCGCGGCGCGTACGACGGGGTGACAGGTAGATGACGGGCATATTGTATTTCCGGCTGATTTGGTCAATGCCCGTAAACATGGCCGTGTCCTGATGCAGGAACGTTGTCCAGTACGTCTTACGGGCAGGATTGGGTGTTTGATCTGCAAGGAAGATCGTTGCGGTCAGCCGGTCTTTGTCGGTCACCATGTCGCGCAGTGCCTGATTCATCTTGTACATCCGGCTTCCGTTGCGGGTACGCGAATGCAACAAAAGCTTGTCGAAATACGGGTTCCGCAAAGGCTTGTAGATGGCACAAAAGTCATGGATGGGCTCGGCGCTGAAGCGTGCACCCGCGAGCTCCCAGTTGCCGAAATGTCCCATCGCTACGATCACACTCTGTCTCTCCTGTGCGTACCGTTCAAACACAGGCAAGCCATCGAAGGTCATGCGACGGAGGACCGCTCGCCGCGAAATCGTGAGCATCTTGATCGTTTCAAAGATCAGATCGCAAAAAAACTGATAGAACCGGGCACAGATGCGCCTGATTTCCGCATCATCCTTGTCCGGGAATGAGTTCCGCAGGTTGGCAATGACGACAGATGACCGGTATCCCACCATCCGAAACAGGATGAAGCAAACCAGATCCGACAATCGGTACAATACCCAGAAGGGCTGAATGGAGATCAGATACACAAATGGGAGGGAAAGGAAATAGACGCATGCCGCCATCGGGGAGCAAAGATAGGATGTTGCTGTGCTTTTACGGAGAGGTGCGGCTTCGGTGCTCCAAGTGTTGTGCTATCTACCACCGGCATGGATTTCCGGCAACATATGCATCTTTAGGCATGCGCAAGTTACCATGGAGCGGGATGTTGCTCATGTTGACGATCCTGCTGGGTTGCCGAGGCGACAAGGAGATGCCATGGCAGCCCCTGTTTAACGGTGTGGATCTGACGGGGTGGGTGCCCAAGATTACGGGCCACCCCGTCGGCGTAGACCCGTATGGTACCTTTTCTGCGGAAGAAGGGAGTCTTGTTGTCCGGTACGCTCAATACGACAGCTTTGCCAACCGGTTTGGTCACCTGTTTTACGAGCAGCCGTTTGATCATTTCCATCTACGCCTGGAGTACCGCTTTGTGGGAGAGCAACTCATGGGAGGGCCCGACTGGGCATGGCGCAACAGCGGTGTGATGTTCTACAGTCAGGCTCCGGAAACGATGACAGACGGCCAGGATTTCCCGATCAGCCTCGAAGCACAATTTCTGGGTGGTGACGGCGCGACATCCAGGCCTACAATGAACCTCTGCACACCGGGTACCCATGTCATGATCGATGAACGCGTGGTGACAGATCATTGTGTCACCTCGTCATCGCGCACCTTCCACGGCGATCAATGGGTCTCCGCAGAGATTATCGCCACACCGGACAAGATCATCCATGTGGCGGGAGGAGATACGGTTCTGCACTATCGCCATCCAACCGTCGGAGGCGGAGTGGTATCAGGTTACGATCCGACCCACAAGCAGGACGGGACCGTCCTTACAGGTGGCTACATCGCGCTACAGAGTGAAAGCCATCCCATTGAGTTCCGTCGCATTGAAGTCCGGCGCCTGGCGAAGGATTAACCCGGTACAGTACGGCGCACCTGCCGCTCCCGTGTGATCGCCGTGACGGCCAGGATAATGCAAAAGGCCCCTATCCATTGCACCAGTACCAGGCGCTCCCCCAGAAAGAGATACGCCAGGGCGATCGTCGAGATGGGACCGACGCTGGCAATGACACCAGTGCGAGCCGCACCGATCCGCTGAATGGCGTGGTTCATACAATAGCTGGGGACAACCGTGGCGACCAGGCCCATGGCGAGGCCGTAGTAGTAAACCGCTGTTGCATGCGTTCCGAAACTGCCGAGGGAGTTAGTGGAGAGATAATGCGCGAGGACAAAAATGCACGCCAGGATCATCGCATAGCCGGTATACCTGGTCGTTCCGAAGCGAGGGATGAGCCGCTGGCTGAGGATCATGTAAACTGCAAAGCCGACTGCACAGCCCAGGATGGCCAGGATGCCCGCGAAGAATTGCGTTCCCGGATTGAGTTGGTCCAGGCGTGGCAGGAAGACGAGCAATAATCCAGCGTAGGAGAGTGCGACGGCACCCCATTGGGCCCTTGAGAGCTTTTCCTTGAGCCAGACACGTGCAAGAATGGCGATGAAGGTCGGATACGTGAACAGGATAAGGCGCTCAAGACTCGCGTCGACAAACTGCAGACCCCAGAAGTCAAGAAAGCTGGCCAGGTAATGACCGAGAAAGGCCGCTATGACCACCCCCAGCCAGTGCCTGTGCCGGAGTTTGGGCATCCCGCGCTCGCGGTACAGCACTTGTATCAGAAGGTAAAAAGGGAGAGCGGAGAGCATCCGCAGAGCCAGCAAGGTGATACTGTCGACATCGTACTGGTAGGCGAGCTTGACAAAGATGGCTTTGGTTGAATAAAGCAGAGCAGCGATCAACGCCAGCGCGACTCCGATCATATGTGTTTTGCCCTGCCCGGATTGCACGGCAGCAAAGAACGTCAATTTGCTTCAATCGGCTTGGCCGCCGGTTCAGTCCCGTTTGAGGGCGTCAGCGGGGCTGGGAATGTGGTGTCCAACACCACCGGCGCGCTGGTCTTCGAAGGTGGTCGGTGCCCTGTCGCTGGCAAGGTAGTCCTTCCACGTCTCGTTGCGCGTCCCGTCGTCCCGCCGGACCATCGTGATACATTCTTCAACCGGACAGACGTGTGAGCAGAGATTGCAGCCCACACAGTTTTCCTCAATAATTTCTGGAATACGCGCCGTGCCTGCCGAGGCGGGTAGCCGAATGGCCTGGTGCGCGCCATCTTCGCAAGCGATGTAACAGAGTTGGCAGCCGATACACTTGCCAGGGTCGATCTCGGCGACGACCTTGTAATGCAGGTTGAGTTGTTCCCAGTTGCGCACCTTGTCGAGGGAGCGGCCAATGATTTCATCGAGCGTGGTGAAGCCCTTGTCGCGCATGTACTGTTCGAGCCCTTCCGTCATCTCGCGCACGATGCGGAATCCATAGTGCATGACAGCGGTGCACACCTGCACATTGTGCGCCCCGAGCAACATGTGCTCGACGGCGTCCTGCCACGTCTCGATGCCGCCGATACCGCTGATAGGAATGGTCACATCGGGATCGAGTGCACAATTCTTCACCATATTAAGTGCGATCGGTTTGACGGCAGGACCACAGTAGCCGCCGTTGGTGCTGCGGCCGTCGACCACCGGATGCGGCACAAAGGTGTCGAGATCGACACCCACGATGCTCTGGATCGTATTGATCAGGGAGATCGCATCTGCACCACCCTCCACAGCGGCCCGTGCCGGTTCGGTGATGTCGGAAATATTGGGCGTGAGCTTGACGATCACGGGGACCTGAGCGACTTCCATCACCCACCCCACGATGGTACGCAATACATTGGGCTCCTGGCCCACTGCCGAACCCATGCCGCGCTCGCACATACCGTGCGGGCATCCGAAATTCAATTCAATGCCGTCGGCGCCGGCGTTTTCCACATCCCTGACGATCTGATGCCATTGCTCACGGGTCTCCACCATCAGTGAGGCTACGACGGCGTGATCCGGGAAATACTTTTTGACTTCCTCGATCTCTCGTAGGTTGTCAGACAGCGGCCGGTCGGTGATCAGTTCAATATTATTGAATCCGATCATGCGCTTGTCACCATAGTGCACGGCACCGTAACGGCTGGAGGTATTGATGATCGGGACGCCCAGTGTCTTCCATACGGCACCGCCCCAGCCCGTATCGAATGCCTTCATGACCTGATAGCCGCTATTGGTTGGCGGGGCCGAGGCCAACCAGAAGGGGTTGGGGGAAGAAATGCCGGCAAGGTTTGAAGAGAGATCAGGCATGGCTTGTCATTTTTATTGAAATTGTCGAGGCACTACTCGGCTTCTGCGAGTGATGCGTGGATGCCACGGGCTGCTATTTTTCCTTCCGCTGCTGCATTGACCACCTCAGCCCCTCCGTTGACGGCATCTCCTCCGGCGAAATATTTCTGATTGGAAGTCTGCCCCAGGGCATTGACCACGATCCGCCCCTTGCTGTCGACATGGATGTCGAGATCAGCGAAGTAACCCGTCTGTTTGCTCTGGCCAGTGGCCATGATCACCGCATCGCACGGGATGGTCATCCGTTGATCGTCCATGACGGAAAGTTTCCCATCGACGATGTGCGTCCTTGCCAGCTCAACCCCCGTCACTTTGTCCTCACCGAGGATGCGCAAAGGCGTGTAATGGAACAAGGGTTCCACTCCTGCCTGTTTGACCAGGTCGTACTCGAAATCGTATGCGTTCATTTCGGCACGGCTGCGCCGGTACACCAGGGTCACGGATCTGGCGCCCAGGCGGGCGGACTCAGACGCAGCGTCCATCGCCGTGTTACCTCCGCCAACCACCACCACCCGGTCTCCCGGGTAGGCGCTGAGGGGGTCCAGCTTCACACGCTCAATGAAGGTGATCGCTCCCTCACACCCCGGCAGGTCAGTGCCTTCGACAGGTGGCATGCGGGTATGCCCAAGACCGATACCCAGGAAGATTGCATCGTATTCCGATTCCATCTTCCTGAGATCGGGCGGGGTGATCCGTTTGCCATAGTGTGTTCTGAAACCAAACTGCCGTTGCAACCAGGCCACTTCGTCAAGGACTTCTTCATTCGTGATCTTGTAGGGGGCGGTTCCGTGCAGGGCCAGGCCGGAGGGATGGGCTTTGGCCTCAAAAACATCCACGTCGTAGCCCAGCAGTCGAAGTTCACAGGCACAGGCGATACCAGTGGGGCCGGCTCCGATCACAGCCACATTCTTGCCATTGGCCTCAGGCAGGTCGTACAAGCGGATGTCATGCCGGATCGCATGGTCACAGGCGTAGGTCTGAAGCGCTCCGATCTCCACCGGCTCCACATCCTGCTCGGTGTAGACACAGGCTCCTTCGCAGAGGACCTCGGTCGGGCAGACCTTGCCGCAGATATGGCCAAAATAATTGGAGTTGTAGATGGTACGGGCTGCTCCCGGCAGATTGCCGGTCCGGATCTGGCGAATGAATAGCGGGATGTCGATCCCCGACGGGCACGCCTCGATGCACGGCGCATCGTAGCAATACAGGCACCGGGCGCTGGCATAGTACGCCATGGTCGCGTCCATCAGCGGGTGGATCTGCTCAAAATTGGTATTGAGATCCTCCTGATTTTCCGGTTTGCGGTATTCGCCCATCTAGAGTTCAGTGATTTTTGTGTACGTCTCCGGACGCCGGTCCCGGTAAAACTGCCAAACGGACCTGACCTCCTGGATCATGTCCAGATCAAACTCGGCGACCAAAAGCTCATCCTGATCTTCCGATGCCTGGGCAAAGATCTGCCCTCTGGGATCGACGAAATAGGACGATCCGTAAAATTTGCCCAGGTTCCAGGGTGCTTCTTCACCAACGCGGTTGATGCACCCCATGAAGTAGCCATTGGCGGCAGCGTGTGCTGGTTGCTCCAGTTGCCAGAGATACTGGGACAATCCGGCGACGGTCGCCGAGGGGTTGTAGACGATCTCGGCGCCGTTCAATCCAAGGATACGTGCTCCATCCGGAAAATGACGGTCATAACAGATGTAGACACCGACCCGCGCATAACGGGTTTCGAACACCGGATACCCCAGATTGCCGGGCTTGAAGAAGAATTTCTCCCAGAAGCCCGACGTGTGCGGAATATGATTTTTTCGGTACTTGCCCAGATAGGTCCCATCCGCATCAAGGACAGCCGCCGTATTGTATAGCACCCCCGGTTGCTCCTGTTCGTAGATCGGCACGATGAGCACCATCTGGTACCGTTTCGCATATTCGGCGAGACGTTCGGTAGTCGGGCCTGGAACGGATTCTGCAGACGCGTACCACTTGGCATCCTGACCGGGGCAGAAGTAGGGTGTATTGAAGATCTCCTGCAGGCAGAGGATCTGCACGCCTTGCTTGCCGGCATCTTCAATAAACGGGACATGCTTTTGGAACATGGCTTCCTTGATCTCATCGATCGTGCCTTCGCCTTCCGTCTTGGGGAGGCTCATTTGAATGAGTCCGGAGGTGATCAATCGAGGCATATTCTGTAATTCATAATGGACAATTGATAATTGAAGGGGTCAGATCACCTTGGACAATTTGTTACGGCGGACAAACTGGCCATACCCTTTGTTGATCTCGACAGCACCCTTGTCAATAGCAACTTTGCCGCGGAGGATCACGGTTTCGCACTTGCCGGTGACCTCCCAGCCCTCGTAACAGGAATAATCGACCTGCATGTGATGTGTCGAAGCCGACAAGGTATGCTGATGCTCCGGATCGAGGATGACCAGGTCGGCATCGGAGCCGGGGGCAATACAACCTTTTCTGGGGTACATCCCGAAGATCTTTGCCGGATTGGTCGCCGTCACTTCAACATACTTGTTGGGGCTGATCCGTCCTTTCTGTACGCCTTCCGACCACAGCAATTCCATGCGATGTTCGATGGCAGGATGGCCGTTGGGGATCTTCGAGAAATCATCTTTCCCCATCATTTTCTGTTCCCAGCGGAAGGGACAATGATCCGTGCCGACCACCTGGACCAGGCCCTGATTGAGTGCTGCCCACAAAGCTTCCTGGTCTTTCTCCTCCCGCAGCGGAGGGCTCATCACCCATTTGGCGCCGTCTTCCTGTTCGTATTTCCGTGCTGTCAGAATGAGGTACTGGATACAGGTCTCACCAAAAACGAGCTGATCTCTTTGCGAGGCATGCCGTAGCGCGTCGACCGCTCCTGCGCAGGTCATGTGCACGATGTACGCTGGGACGTCGGTGTAGTAGGCCATATCCGCAAACCGGTGTGACGCCTCCGCCTCCGTGATCTCGGGCTGCGACAGATAGTGATAGAGCGGACTGAGCTTACCCTCGGCCCGGTGCCGGGCGATCAGTCGGTCGATCATGTCCCCATTGGTGGCATGCACCGTGACCATGCCGCCCTTGTCCTTGACCTCCGTCATTAGAGCCACCATCTGCCCGTCGTCGATCATCAGGGCACCTTTGTACGCCATAAATGTCTTGAATGACGTGATCCCTTCATCCTCGATCATTTGCAAGATCTCCTTACGGGTGTCTTCGTTGAAATCGGTCACAGCCATATGGAAGGAGTAATCGCCGTAGCAGTTGCCGTCAGAACGACCGCGCCATGCGTCGAGAGCATGCTGCAGGGACCTGCCCTGTGTTTGCAGAACGAAATCGATCACGGTGGTGGTACCGCCATGCAGAGCAGCCAGTGTACCGGACGCATAGTCATCGCTGGAAAAGGTGCCCATGAATGGCATGTCGAGATGCACGTGCGGGTCAATCCCGCCCGGGATCACTACTTTGCCGCTTGCGTCGATGACCAGATCAGCATCCCCGTCAAGATCTTCTGCCACCGCCGTGATGTGCTCGCCATCTGTCAGGATGTCAGCGATATAGTCATCGGCCGCTGTAATGATGCGTCCGTTCTTGATCAGGATCGACATATTCTTCGTGATCTTGCTTCTACTCAATTTAGGAAATATTACCGCAAGCGTCGGGGCTGTTTAGGAACCTGACCTGTTGCGTTGCAAGGCAAGTAATCTGTCCAGGTCACCGGCCACCTCAAGCCCCGCATGCGCACCGGTATCTGAAAAGATTACGACACCTTTGCGAGTCAGTCGTATCTCAACTTGTGAGTTCATACTTTCCGCGATACGCCGGTCCATGCCATCGAGAGTGGGTGCCTGCAGGATCCCACCGTGCGCACGGCGCGCGACCATTTCCAGAGTCAGTTCACGGCGACGTACGGTCCATTGCACCAGATCATCGTCGATGGTGAGGTGTGATATCCTGGCGCCATTGTAGGTTGCAAAGCGGTAGAGCGTTCCATCGTGCAGCAATCCGATGATAAATCCGGGAAATGGCCTGCGGATCCAGGGGATGATGGCGATAGAGGCAGTCAGGGAAGTTCCAGGCTGACCAAAGTGGTTGCTCTGAAACCAGATATACCCGCGCGGGAACGCACGTCCCCAGTCTTTCTCCAGATAACCACGACCGCCGGTGAGATCGATCTCAACACCATTGTAGTGCAAAGTGCCTGCCAGCTCATGATCCATACTCAGGACACCGTGGAAGCACTCCATCATGGGAATCCACGCGTACCAGCCCATAATGCCGGGTGAAAGCAGTGATACCGGCCAGGGTGTGAGGGGCCCCAGGCGTATTTCGCCGGAAATCTTCACTTCAGACTGGTCAATATCAAGCTCGAACCGCTGCAGATCGAAGCGCGATCCTGCGATGCGCACGTCAAATGCGTCAGGCTTAGCCCAAAAGGCCGTGGTGGGATAGGAGGCGTAGTGCGAAGCGGAGGTCACCCCGTCGAGGATCTGGATAAAGGCATGGCTGTCCTGGTGTGCGTGTCCCCGAAAGATGCCGGGAATGATGGCGAGTTTATGTCGTCCGGAGGGGTCGACCAGTTTGTAATACCAGCCTTCGAAGAAGGGTGGGCGTGCCCGGTGACCGTGGTACCAGGCCGGATTGAGAACGCGGCGGATCATGCTCATGGGCGTGGATCTGACATTTCATCACCGCGTGCGAGCACGTCGATCCACGACAGGCACTGTTCGTATTTCGTCAGTGCAATGTCAATAAATGAAAGCATGGTCTCAACATCCCGGTCGTTCAGCAGTCGGGTGTCCTGGCTATCGCTGACAGACTCCTTGCGCATGGCGTACATCGCTTCGTAACCGTCCGCCACCCTTCGCAACTGGACGGCCTCGTCGCGGAGACGGATGATATCCGGTGCGGTGGCTTCCTCGCGACCGCCTTCGCCGATGGCCAGCGCCGTGATCACTGGTTGTTTGCGCAGGTCCTGCAGAATGAGAGGACGCAGGCTGAGGTGGAAGTACTCGGTGAGCTTGAGCAGGGTCCGGGCACTAGGCTCGGCCTTGCCGTTCTCATAGGAGGCTACTTTACTCCTGGTCAGACCCAGTTGGTCAGCCAGGTGTGATTGGCTGATGCCACGGCTCCTGCGCAAATGGCGCAAGTTGCTTGCGAGGCGACTTTCTGGTCCTTGCATGGTATAAAAATTATTTTTTTTGAGTAAAAAATGAACATTTTCCGATGATTTCCTGTTATTTATAGTGTGATTGGACAAGAACGACTCAGAACAACTCCAGGTGCACCATAGGGTGCATTGCTCCACGCAGCCATTCGCTGGCTGGTGGACCTCTCTCCCCTTCTACCCAAACTGATCTCTGGAATTTCATGATGGCCTTCATGAGGTCATCGCAGGCGTTAATCTTCTTAAAGTATCATGTATGAATACTTCATTTGACACTCTCTTTGAAACATTACAGGGCTGGTGGGACAGCTTTTTGGCATTGTTGCCAAACATCGTTCTCGCGGCCATTGTCCTGGCCATCTCCATCTTTGTAGTGCGGCGCATCCGTCGTCTCACAGCCAAACTCTTGCGGAAATCTTCTGCGAGCAAGAATGTCGTCGACATCCTGAGCAATCTCAGCGCGGCGATCTTCATGTTGCTTGTGCTGTTCCTGATCCTGAGTATCCTGAATTTGAGTGAGGCCGTGACCGCGTTGCTTGGCACAGCCGGCGTTACTGGATTGGTCATCGGTTTGGCATTGCAGACACCACTGACTAATCTGTTTAGCGGCGTGCTGATCTCAGTGCGGGATTATTATAAGATCGGTGACCTGGTCGAGACCAACGACTATTTCGGAACGATTAAACAGATCAATCTGCGATCGACCATCATCCAAACCCCCCAGGGGCAGGAGGTTGTGATACCGAATAAAGATGTGTTGCAGAATCCATTGACCAATTACTCACACAGCCAGAAGCGGCGCGTCGACCTTACTTGCGGTGTTGGCTACGGATCAGATCTTGAATTGGTCAAACGCGTAGCGAAAGAGGCCATTGAACAGAGCGGGATGGACATCAAGGAAACCAAGCCTGTGGAAGTCTTCTTTACCGACTTTGGCGACAGCAGTATCAATTTTGTTCTCCGTTTTTGGAAAAACTGTACCGGACAGGCCGACTATCTCGCGGCGCAGGATCAAGCCATCATTGCACTCAAGAAGCGTTTCGATGAACACGAGATCAATATTCCGTTCCCGATCCGAACTATCGAATTTGCCAGGGACACTGCTCCGGCCCGCGTGATTGCTCGCACCATGCAGGGCGAGATGAATGAAACAAATCATGCCAATTGAATGCTCAGATCGAATTTGTAAAACGAAATACTATTTGTTTAACCTATAAATCAATAATAATTATGAGACCCAATAGAATGTTAAGTTTTGGAATGCTGTTTTTACTGATGTTTGTGATGTCAGCGTGCTCTGACAGCCAGTCGAAAGAAGAGCAAGCTAAAGAAGAACTCGTCGAAGCAGCCGATGCAGTGAGCGAAATGATCGCTGCCGAGCGCGAAAAGCTGGTCAAAGACCTGGAAGCCATGCGGGCGAAGGTCAACGGCGAAATTGAAGAAATGCGCAAGCAGTTGAGCGAGGCGAAAGCCGAGGCCGAATCTTCACTTTCTGAAGAAATGCAGGCGTTGTCCAAAAAAGGAGAACAACTCAACGCTTACCTCGACGAAGTCGCTGAAGTCTCGGAGAGTTCCTGGGAAGAATGGAAGCAAAAAGCCGAGAATATGATCAGGGATCTTGAAAAAGAGATTCAGCGGATTGAAGAAGACACCATGTAATCAACGGCTCGCAGCCAACCCGCATCTATTTCTTTTTTTCTGACAATAAAATACTGAACGACCATGAATTACCTAGGAATTGATCGCAAGAAGATCAGCAAGACAGCTATGCTGCTCAACGAGCTGCTGGCGTCGTACCAGGTATACTATAACAACCTCCGCAACTTCCATTGGAATATTGCCGGAGAAAACTTCTTTGACCTGCACGCCAAGTTTGAGGAATTGTACCAGGACGCTCGTGTAAAGATCGATGAGATCGCCGAGCGTGTCCTCACCCTGCGCTACCGTCCCGTCAGCCGAATGTCTGACTATATGGATATGAGCAAGGTGGAAGACGCACAATACCTCGACAGTGACCGTGATATGGTCCAGACGATCCTGAACAATCACATGATCCTGATCGGTCAAATGCGACAGGTGTTAGCCGAAGCGGCCGATGCAGACGACGAGGGAACGATCGATATGATCGGTAGTTTCCTGAAAGACCTTGAGAAGAGGTCCTGGATGTTGGATGCATGGGTGACCCGCAAGGTAGACGCAATGTTGCAGTAGACCGGGGGATTAACGCCAGAGGGTTGGGCGCCTTCCCGGGTGCACCAACCCTTCTTTTTTGAATGATATCACTTGATAAAAATTAATAATAAATTATAATGAGGAAATATATCGCCACCATCACCATGATGTTCCTTGTCGCTGTGACCGGCAGCATCATGGCGCAGAATATCAATTTTACAGAAGAATCAGTCGTTTATGACGGCAAGGAACGGATGAGCATCAGTATCACAATGGCACCTCCAGCTGACGATGTCAAGCAGGGGATCGAGCGCTGGATCAAAGATAAATATGATGTCAAGCTGAAGGGAACCGGTCTTTTCGCCAACAAGGACGTGCTTTCTGCGGAAGAAACACGGATCCCTGTGATCTCTTCAAACATGCTGGACTTTTACGCACGCGCCGTGCCGGCGGGTGAAATGACCAAGTTGAACGTTTTTGCCTCATTCGGATACAACGTGCACATTGCACCCGAGAAATACCCGGATGAGTTTGCAGCGCTGCGCAAGCTTACCTATGAGTTTGTGAGTGAATTTTTGCCCAACTGGTACGAGGAGCGCATTACTGAAATGGAAGATACCGTCTCGGACTTGTCTGACGAAGTGTCGTCTCTGAAAGGCGATATCGATGACAATCTCAAGGAGCAGGAGAAGCTGCGAAAAGAGTTGGAGGAACTCAATGCCACACTTTCAACGACAGAGGAAAGCCTGTCAAAGAAACTCGTAAACCTTGAGCGGTACAAAGCAGATCTTGAGCGTGTAAACCGTGACCTGAAGCGCTCGGGCAATATGGAATTACAATAAAAAATAGGGACATGCATACGATCACAGAAAAACAACGGTCTGTTGGCAACCGGACATCCGGCCAGGGTCGCGCACACGTGTTGGTCCTGATGGATGCCTTTAGCGACGATCACGTACTGTTTGAATATGCCGTGAAGCTGGCCCGGGCATATCAGGCCCGGATCGAGCTTTACGATGTGCAGTTGACAGCACGGGAAATGCCGGCCACTGAGGGCACGGAAGACACCGTCGCCGAGTTGAGGGATGCTGAGAAGCAGATGGAGCGGCATTGCAAGACAGTGCAGCAGATGTGGAAGGATACGACGTATGCCTTGACCACATCGGCAACAGGCGGGAAAGTGCCGAGTGAAGCAGACTACTGGCTTGACAAGATCCGTTCAGCAAAGCCGGACATCGTGCTG
>JAWWBX010000022.1:0-25578 GCA_033720735.1 Saprospiraceae bacterium | reverse complement strand
GGAGATCGCTCTCGAGAGGGCGGAGCGGCCGCTCGCGGCGTAGCTCAAGAAAACCCTTCCCCCACCGAACGTTACAGCATGGCGCTGCGACGCGGGCGCGTGTGATTGCGGTCACGCGAGCCGTCTCATCGACGTCCTGGCCAAACGCATTCTGGATCTCGAAGGCAATGTCAACTGTCG
The DNA here is from genome assembly GCA_033720735.1 of Saprospiraceae bacterium. Lineage (GTDB taxonomy): Bacteria > Bacteroidota > Bacteroidia > Chitinophagales > Saprospiraceae > B8-G4. The sequence continues at coordinate 25,398 of JAWWBX010000022.1, read as the reverse complement.
CCTGGTCTGTACCGAACATTTTGACGATGCGCAGCATGTGTGCGTGGATTCCAGCCTCGAACGCGAGCTCATCTACAACATTGAACACACCATCCACCACCTCGCCATCATCAAGATCGGACTGGCGATCATTGCCCCAGACATTCCTTTGCCCGCACACTTTGGCGTCGCCCCATCGACCGTGAAGTACAAGCAGGGCATATGTGCACAGTAAGCTATCTCCCGACCGAACACGGTTTTATCCTGACCTCCAATCGCGACGAGGCCCCGGCACGTCATGCGGTGACTGTGGCGCACCAGCAGCGTGGTGAGGTGCAGATCAGCTTTCCACAGGATCCGTTGTCCGGTGGCAGCTGGTTTGCGGTTTCGGATCGGGGTACCATCTGCTGCTTGTTGAATGGCGCCCGGGAGCCATTTACACCGCATCCCCGCTACAGCGACAGCCGCGGGACGGTCGTGCTTACCTCGTTCGACTATCACGACACGCGCCGTTTCGCGGCGGAATACGACTTCAGCAGAACAGCACCATTCACGCTGGTTCTGCGCAGCGGCGATAAGCTTGAGCAGTTGATCTGGGATGGTTTGGATACAGAACTCACCGCCCTGGACCCACTGGCACCACACTTCTGGTCATCGGTCACGCTGTATCCCCCACCTGTGCGTGTATGGCGCCGCGAGCTCTTTGCCACCTGGCGTGCCGCGCATCCTGTACCCGTGCAGGACGACATCATTGACTTCCACCGTTATGGAGGACGCGGTGATGCAGCAAACGACCTGGTCATGAACCGCAAGGGCAAGGTCCGCACCCTGAGCATCTCTTCGGTGGCGAGGCAAGGGGACACCCTCACATTTCGCTATCTTGACCTGCGCGATCCGGCCAACGATCACCTGCAAACGATAGACATCACGCACGGTGTGGCGTCGAACCCTTAAATATCATCCTCTGCTGATCAGGCTTACCAATTGGGAGTTCTGGCCGGCCTACATTACCAACATCCCGGTGGTGTTCTTCTGGTTGTGGCAAGCATTCCGCGCTCGCGACCTGTTGTTTTTTACCGCGATCAATCCCGGGATTGAAACCAGTGGCTTTTTTGGAGAATCAAAGCGAAGAATCAACGAAAAGATCCCCGCAGAGTATCTCCCTATCACGGTCTACGTCGCGACAGGTACGTCGTTAGAGGACGTTTTGCAGCAGCTCAGGGCGTCACAATTACAATTTCCCGTCATCGCCAAACCAAATGTCGGTGAGCGTGGATTCAACGTGGCACTCCTGAACAATGCCGACGATCTTGCGGCATATCTGGCCGATACACGATTTGAAGTGATCATCCAGGAATATATTGATTATCCACTGGAATTCAGCATTTTATGCTATGACCTGCCGATTTCAGGGGAGAATGGGCTCACATCCGTTTGCCAAAAGCAGTTCCTTGCGGTACGTGGTGACGGCCGCACCAGCCTGCGTGCGCTGATCCGCACCAAACCGCGGGCACGTCTGCAATGGACTAAACTCTGTCACCGCCAGGATCTGGACCGCGTGCCTGCCGCCGGCGAGGAAATACGCCTCGAACCCATTGGCAATCATTGCCGGGGTACCAAATTTCTCAATGCCAACCACCTCATCGACGAGGATCTCGAGCGACAAATGGTCAGTCTCATGCGCGCTATGCCAGGCGTCCGATTTGGCCGCTTTGACCTGCGAGCGCGGTCTGTAGAGGATCTCAGGCAAGGAAGGCGTTTCAAGATCCTGGAATTTAACGGGGCAGGCAGTGAGCCGGCGCATATCTACGACCCCACCTACCCCGTTTGGCGCGCATACCGCGACCTGTGGAAACAATGGGCATTGATGCGGCGCATCGCCGGCGAACAACGCCAACTGGGCGTCCAGACCATGTCTCTGGGCGCAACACTCCGCGCCTTGCGTGCGCACTTCGCTTACAAACGATCTGCCAGACTCTCTCCGGACGCCGTGTCATGACGTGGTTGATACATTTCGGTCTCGGCATGATCCTGAGCTTTATCGGCTCCATCCCGTTTGGCACCATCAACGTCGCGACGGCTGAAACTGCGATCCGCCAGGGATTCCGGGCGTCCGTTTGGGTCGCCATCGGGGCCGCACTCATCGAATGGATCCAGGCCCTGATCTCCCTCAAGTTTGCCCGGATCCTGGCCGACAGTCCGGTGATTGGCCAGGTACTGACCTGGGCGTCCATTCCCGTCTTCATCGGACTAGCCATCTATTTTTACCGACGGGGCAATCAACCCCCGGCCCGTGTGAAAGCGACGAGAGCCCAGGGCTTTATGAAAGGTGTGATCGTCTCCAGCCTCAACCTCCTCGCCTTTCCGTATTGGATCTTCTATGCCATCTACCTTTCTTCCATCGAGCTGATCGACCTCGACGACAATCTGTTGATCTGCGTATTCAGCCTCGGCGTGCTTTCGGGAACAATTCTGATCCTTCTGACCTATGCCAGGATCGGGATCTATGCTTCCTCCAAATCAGGAAAAGTACTCAGGTACCTGGCTCCCACCGTTGCCACGATCTTTGCGCTGCTGGCCGTGATCCAGACCGTCCGCGCATTGCGATCGGTGCTCTAATCGAGCGCCGTGATGATCACATCCACGATCTCATCAACGTGTGTCCACAGTATGAAGTGCCCCTCACCGGAAACCACGTGTGAAGTCTGCGGAACATCGCCATCGAGCACCCGCTCTCCAAACGCCACATTCCCGACAGGAACCAGCTGATCCCTGTCGCCGTGCACAAAGTAGACCGGACACCGGATGGCAGACCAGTGTGGCAGACATGTCCGCAGCTCTTCCTTGAGTGGCAGCAGTTCGGCATTGGAGATGGCGAGAGGGCGCGGAACGGCCACCCTGATCAGTGGAAAATCCAGCAGATACCGCCACCAGTTTGGGGGCTCAAGGTCAGGATCGATCGGCGCCGAGATCAGGACCAACCCATGTACCTCGTCCGGATAGTCCATGGCATACCGGGCAATGATCGAACTGCCAAGTGAATGTCCGACCAGGATGTTGCGCCGGGCCCCGGTCTCCCGGATCAATGCCGCGAGAGCGGCTGCCTGCGCCGCCAATGACGGCTCCTCCCGGATCGGTCGCGTTTGTCCGAATCCGGGACGGTCATACGAAAAGAGGTCGGCCCGTTCCCGGAGTCGCTGATCTTGCAGATAGGGTGTATACGCATCCAGCGCGCCGGGAGAGCCGTGGACAAAAAAGACGGCATCCCGCGGCTCCGCCGACCTCAGGCGCACGGCGGCATAACAAATGGTGCCCCGTTCATACCCCACCGAATCCATTGCCACTGTAAATCCATCAGCGGGAGCGATGGCAGCCAGTATCGCGGCGTCTGGCTTGCGAAAGGTGAACAGGTTAAACAAATTGATGACCAGCCCGGCAGCAAACAGCAGGATGCACACCGCCAGCACGAGGCGGATGAAAACACGCAAGGCCTTCATGGCAGTGCGGCCTTGACCTCAGGTGCCGCCCGCAGTGAGGGCAGGGCCGCGGCGATCCATGCGTGGGCCGTTTCCCGCAGATAGCGGTCATCATCAGATTGCAGGACGGGGCCAAAGGCGACCCGCGCCGTGATGCGGCGTTTGCTGAACGTCTGGAAAAAGTGGCGCAAAAACGTATCATCGCCGACCCAGGCGTCGTCGGGATCGTCAAATTCGATGGCCACCGGGATGACAACGCATCCGGTTTCGGCAGCCACCTTAAACCCCCCGTCCTTGAATGGCAACAAGTTGGGAGCACGGGTGGTCGTGCCTTCGGGATAATTGAGCACGGGGTAGCCCTGCTGCAACACGTCTTTCATTGTTTCCTTGACGGTATGCCGTGAACCGGACTCATCCCGTTTAACGAACACTACCCCCGCAGCACGGTTTGCGGCGCCGATCAGCGGCCACTTTGAGACCTCATGCTTGGCGATCACCACGCCATTTACCCATGCACCGATCATGATCGGATCGAGGTACGACCGGTGATTGGATACAAACATGACGCCTGTGGTTGCATCCGGAAGCGGCGTGGTGAGATGTGTACGCAAGCCCATCCACTGAGGCACCCGGCGCATCCATTGTGCGCGCAGCGCGAGGGCGCTGCCGATGGTTGCCGGACGCATGGTCCTGGACAGTAAATAGAAGGCCAGCATGGCAGAGGTGACCACCCCAAACAAGCACAACCGGTACAATGCCCTGAGCTTGCCGATCACAGACTACCAGCTTTTCTTCAGATTCTCAATGGTTTCCTGCCGCACATGCATCAGATCCAGCAGCATCAGCCCATCAAGTGCATCATTAAAATTCGGGTCAAGGTTGAAGCCGATGAAACGGGCGTTCTGGCGAATGTACTGCTTGAGCAAGACGGGCAGTTTGAAATGGTTGGGCTCAATGGTCTCCACCATGTTCTCCAGCGCCTCCAGGTCCGGCAGGGCGGCTAATCGCTCTTCGATCAACTCCAGGTCGACCGGAAACGCAAATGGCTTGCGGGGGGTGATGTGCACGGCATGGTGTTCGTCGAAGTAGTGTTTACGCACAAATCCGATGATGAGACTCTTCGAAATGTCCGAGTAGTACTTGCTCACCGAAACCGGTCCGATCAGGTAGCGATAGTGCGGATGTTGCAGCAAGTAGAACAGGATGCCTTTCCACAGCAGGAACAGCGGCAGGCGTTTCTTCTGATACGACTCGATGACGAAGGACCTTCCCAATTCCACGGACTGGCGCAATACCTCACCAAACGGAGGAGCAATGTGAAACAGACTGGAAATGTAGAAGCCGGCTACACCATCCTGGGCAAAGATCTCCCGGCCCGGCCCGATCCGGTAGCCACCTACCAGCTGCCGGGCGTTGACATCCCAGATGAACAGTTGCAAATAATAGGTATCGTAGGTGTCCAGGTCCCGCTCCTTGCCGGTACCCTCCCCCACCGACCGGAACGTCACTTCGCGCAGGCGGCCAATCTCCTGCATGATCTCCGGGATCGCCGATGACGGGGTCAGATAGACTTCAAAGCCGGCCTGCTCGAGCACACGAGCGGTCGGTCTCAGCTTGTCCACCTCAGCGACCAGTACCGCAGGGTCAACTGGGAGCGCAACAGGGGTGATCGTTTCGGCTTGCTGCATAAGGTCAGGATGTATGGTTATCTTGCCTGACTCACAGCTTGAAGATAATTGTTTCTGCACGCTATGAAGTATCCGGTACACCGCGCGATTCTGTTCCTCATCTTCACTCTGGTCTGCACGCACGTCGCCTCACAAACGTCCGTGCTTGCCGGCCCTGCCTTCCAGGCCTACCCGACGGGCTCTATCCCTGGTGTGCATCTGGAACTGGGATTGACTGACCGGGCGTCCCTGACAGGTCGCATCGGCTACAATATTGTGTACCATGGCGATGCCGGGGTGCACGATGATGAGCGCGGTGGTGGCTTTGGATTCAGCCTGGGATACCGGCGTCATCTGGGTGGTGCACTGTCCCGTTGGTTCGGGGAAATGCGTTGCGATATCTGGTTCAATGAAATTGACTGGGAGGACCGTTCCGGTGATACCGTCGTCGCTGAAGGCACGAGTGAAGTCACCGTAGTGCAACCGACAGCCAAGGTGGGGTACCGTCTTGCCATCGGGCAGGGCGGGACTCAACTCGTACCGTCGCTGGCTTTCGGAGCCGAGATCAATGCGCAAACGAAGGGGGCTGCAGTCGGCCAGGGAGCGATCCTGCTCGTTGGCCTGTCATTGGGCATTCCCATCGGTGGCTAACCGGCCGGAGTACGCACAATCGAAAGCGGGGTGATGGCCGAGCGTGCCGACAAATACGTGCGGTACGTATCGGCATATGCAATCCGCGCTTTGAGGGCATCGTCGAAGGTCCCGTTCAATGTCAGGATCAACTCGCTGATCTCACGCACCGCCCCGCTTCCACCGGACCGTCCCGTGCGATAGTCACACAAGCCATGCCGCACCACATAGTCATTGAATGCCGGACCGGCATCGCGGCGCACGCAAAACTTCAAGGCACAGAACTGCACCATTGACAAATCCAGCACGTCATCGTAAACAAACGCCACTTCTTCCGGGGTGATATCAAAGGCGGAAAGAAAGGCCTCCCAGGCCTCATGCTTGTTGGTGTAACCGCGGATACCGACGTCAAAGTGCTCGCGATTGACGAAATATTCAGCAGCCTGGTTGGTGGCTCCGGTGACCACGCCGGTGATGGGCATCTTCCGGTCATGTGTCAGCCAGTAGCCCAGCCGCAACAGGTTGGTACCCATCGAGTCCTCCTCGGAAAACGGGCTCCCCTGATCTCCGTACTTCATCCCATTGTTGAATACGCCATCCCAGTCGAAGAGGAACGCGCGGATATTAAGCAGCCTGGCGCGCATGTCTTCAGGTGGGGTCACGAACGTCCCGCCGATCGCTTCAAAGTCAGCAAGGATCTTCATTCGCCAAGCAGATCCTGGATGTCAAGCATCCCGATGACGGTACCATTGTCGCGGACGATGAGCGTGTCGACCTTAGCTTTGCGAAACAGCTCGGACGATGCCTGCAGGCTACTGTCAGCCTCTACAACATGCGGGGCGTTGGCGGGCAGATCACCTAGTCGTTTCTTGAGTGCGGCACCGCCCTCCGACTCCAGCAGTCGCCGCAAGTCTCCGTCTGTAAAAATGCGATGGATCGACCCGTCTCCATTGAGGACGGTCACGGCCCCGAGTTTTGACCGGGTCATATCTACCATGGCATCAAGTACTGAATGATCAGGGCCGATCGTGGCCTGATGGTTCCGGATGACATCACGCACCTGTTTGCTGATGAGCCGTGTGTCAGTAAAGAACTGTTGGGTACCCAGCTCGGTGAAGTGGTTGGACGCCAGTTGCTTCAACACCTTCCAGGGAATGGTACACGCATGCACTCCGATATTAATGGCATTCCGCACATGCTCGGCATGGCGCACTGAAGAGAACATGATCCGGGAGGGATACCCATAGTAGTTGACTGCCTCGACGCACTGTTCTACAACGCTGAGGGCATCGTGGCCCTGGTCCTGAAGCCGCCCGACCAGCGGGCAGATATAGGTTGCGCCGGCACTCATGGCGATATACGCCTGCTGGACCGTATAGATCAGGTGCAGGTTGACCAGCAACCCCTCGTCGACCAGCGCTTTGCATGCGCTGGCACCTTCGAGAGAGATAGGGATCTTAAACACTGTTGCAGCGGGGTCGAGACCGAGTTCCAGAAGCCGGTGCGCTTCCCCAACGATCTCGTCCTTTGTGCGCCCCAGGGCTTCCACCTGCAGGACGGGCACCATGCCGGCCAGCTTTTGGATCGTTGCATCGATATCCGTATGTCCGTCACGATGCATAAAGGTCGGCGTTGTCGTCAGCCCGTAAAGGAATCCGAGCTTGAACGCCTCTTCGATCTCGGAAAGGTTGGCCGAATCAAGATACAGTTCCATAGGTATGCCTGTGTTTGAATTCGATGGAATGGAGTTCGATCAACGGCTGCAGAAATTGTTCCAGATCGTAGACGCACAGCTGACTCGCGGCATCGCACAGGGCGTCGGCCGGTGCGGGGTGCGTCTCAATGAACAGCCCGTCGACCCCGGCTGCCACACCGCTCCGCGCCAGCACCGGCAGGTACTGGCGTGCACCACCTGCAGGATCCTTGCTCGGGATGCCGTATTTGCGGATGCTGTGCGTGACATCGAAGATCACCGGGTAGCCGGTCTGACGCAGGTGGTAAAAGCTTCTGGGGTCCACCACGAGGTCATTGTAGCCAAACGTATATCCACGTTCGGTCAGCAGGATGCGGTGGTTGTCCTGTGCCTCAACCTTGCCGACAGGCTTGGTCATGTTTTCAGGTGCCAGAAACTGCCCGTGCTTCAGGTTGACCACCTTGCCGGTACGGGCGGCCGCAACCACCAGGGTGGTCTGCATGCACAGGTACGCCGGGATCTGGATCACGTCAAGTACCTCAGCTGCCGGTGCTACCTGCTCGGGATAGTGCACATCGCTGAGCACCGGAAATCCAAACTGCTCCTTGACCTCCTGCAACACCTTCAGGCCCGCCTCAAGTCCCGGTCCCTGATAGTAGTCTACCGAGCTCCGGTTGTCTTTTATGAACGATGACTTGTAGATCACCGGGACACCCGTGCGTTCCTGCACCGACCGCAAATGCTCCGCTGTGCGCATCATGACATCACGCTCCTCGATCACACAAGGACCGGAGATGAGGAACAACTGCTCCGCTCCGCAATCGATATTTCCGACTTGTACATGTTTCATTCTGGCCGCAAAGGTAGGGGATTCGGGGTTCATGTGACTGCCCTGAACGCGGAGCGCAGCGGAGTCGTTCGGGGCCCCAGTGCTTGCCCTGATGGCGCAGAGCAACGAAGTCCGTCAGGGCTTGCCCTGAACGCGGAGCGCAGCGGAGTCGTTCCGGGTCATGTGCTCGCCCTGATGGCGCAGAGCAACGAAGTCCGTCAGGGCTTGCCCTGAACGCGGAGCGCAGCGGAGTCGTTCGGGGTCCCAGTGCTCCGGTATCCAGAATTGCGGGGGGCGCCCCTTCAGGGGTCGGGGGGGCGGGCGGAAGTTCTGGAGATCAGATCTCCTTGAGCTTCCACTTGCCGCGCTGAAACCACTTGACGGCAACAACCGCTAGAATGGATTCACTGATCGCAATGGCCCAGTAAACTCCGGTAGACTCCATGCCCACCACCCGGGCGAGGATATAGGCCAGTGGGATCTGCATCAGCCAAAAACAAAAGAAGTTGATGATCGTAGGCGTGCGCGTATCTCCGGCACCGTTGAATGCCTGTGCGATGACCATGCCGTAAGCATACGCAACGTAACCAACGCAAATGATGCGCAGTCCCCGCACACCTTCACGCACGACCACCGGATCCTCACTGAATAGTGGCATCACGGCCGGCGCGCCGATAATGAAAATGACCGAGATCGCGAGGAGGAAAAACATATTGTAACGCGCCGCCAGCCAGACACTTTTCTCGGCACGCTCGGGCTTGCCTGCTCCAAGATTCTGACCAACCAGCGTTGCAGCAGCATTGGCCATCCCCCAGGCGGGCAGGATCGTGAAAATGATGATCCGAATGGCAATTGTGTATCCGGCCAACGCCTGATCACCAAACAACGAAATGATGCGCACAATGAACAACCAGCTTGCAGTGGCAATCAGGAATTGCGCAGCTCCACCGAGCGATACGTTGAACAACTTCTTCAACACCTCCCAGGAAATGCGCAGATGCCGCCTGAGAATACGGATAATACTTTTTCCCCCGAAAAGGTGGTATAGCTGATACAGAACCCCCGTACCGCGCCCGATGGTAGTGGCAATTGCTGCCCCTGTCAACCCAAGCTCCGGGAATGGACCCAGTCCGAAGATCAGGCAGGGATCGAGGACGATATTGATGCCATTTGCCAGCCACAGCGTCCGCATGGCGATGGCTGCATCGCCGGCACCCCGAAAGATGGCATTGAGCAGGAACAGGAAGAACAGGATACCGTTGAACCCAAGAATGATACGCGTGTAGGTAGTACCCTGGGCAACCAGTTCAGGAGACCCGCCCATCAGGCGCAGGATATCCTCAGCATAGATGAAGCAGAGGACACCGACGGCCACCGAGATGACCAAGCCAAGAATGAGTGTCTGGATTGCTGCCACTGCCGCCCCGTCTTCATCTTTCTCGCCGATCCTTCTTGCGATCATCGCTGTGGCGGCCATGGCGATCCCCAGGGCAACCGATTGGATGATCATCAGAACAACCTCAGTCAGTCCGACGGTCGCCACGGCCTCCGTCCCCACCTTCGACACGAAGAACACGTCGACCAGGGCGAAAAGCGATTCCATCACCATCTCGAGGATCATCGGCACCGCCAACAAAACGATGGCCCGATTGATCCCACCAGTCGTAAATTCCTTTTCCTTGCCGCTGATCGCCAGCAGCAGGAGCCTGATCACCTTGCCCATTGGATGTGCGAATATCGGAGTTAGCCGGAGAACACGGCTAATGAACGGCCATCAGGGATGCGATGCTGCCCCGGTCACCAAATCCTGTAGCGGAGAGCCACCGCCAACGTGCGATGATAATCCGAGCGGTCGATCACCCCCATCCGGTCGATAAATGGTACGAGTCCGTGCTGATAATGCACGTCCAGTTCCGTCCTGCGCCCGGTTTGCAAGGTGACCCCGGCCAGGGGGGCGACATCCCACTTGCGCAGGATCCCGAAGTTGTACAGGAAATTATTTGGTCCATTGCCATCGAGCCGCAGATTCTGCGTAAAGGACGAGGACTGCTGGTCGATCGCATATTCCGATGGCGCACTCAACAGACGCGATCCTTTGATGCCAAGACTCAGTCCAATTTTTGGCGTCAGCTGGTAGCGCACGACCAGCGGCATGTGGAGGTAGTTGTACCGGTCCGCGAGGATGCGTGCCGTGTCATATCCGACCGTATTGTCATAGATCGTGTTGGCAAGGACGCTGGTTCCGGTCCCGGGTGACCCACCCATGGTGGTATCCTGGTCGACAGGGCTCGCCAGTTCGTCAAACTGTTTGTTGGGGGAGATCCTGAACAGCCCCCTCTCGCGATAATGGCCATATGTCAAACCGGTCATCAGGCTGATCCGCCTGCCAACGTCGTACGTCAATGCGATACCGGCCTCCACACCATAGACACTGATCGCGTCATTCAGATGGATCGCAGTCAGACCATGCAGTGCCAATGCCCGGCGTTCGATGCCGTCCAGCGCAACGAATGCAGGGATCTGGCGCATCGCAGACGTCAGTGGTGTGACATCCAGTCTGCTGGCCTCATCGACAATCACAATTGATCGTCCGGGGATCTCTGCATTGATCCCGGGAGGTGCATCCGCGCGCGTTGGCGATGTTTCAGGTTGAACGCTTGTAGAATCAGGGGAAGCCATGTTTTCTGCCAGTTGTCCTGACGTTGGCCGGGACTCCGGGTCGTGGCCTGTGACTCCCTCACTCCGGGTTGTTGTCCTGATCGTCTCTGATGCGGCAGTGGATCGGTCGGCCGCATCCGGAGATTCCATTTTGCGTTCGTCTCCCGCAGTTGTCCGGGCCACTGCGTCAGCCGTCGCTTGCCGGGCCGGTTCGCTTGCTGCTTTATCAACCGGACCGGCCGGGTCCACTTCGCGGTCATGCTCAACAGCCGACCCAGGTATGGTGGAAGGCGCCGTGGCCTCAGGTGCCAGCGCATGATGCTGTCCGGATGGCTCTGCCGGCGTGACCTGTTCCGGGCTGTCGGTGCGGAGCAGAATCAACGAAACACCGGCCAGTAAGACCAGTGCTCCGATACCCCACAAGAGCCAGGCGGCTCCCCGGCGTTTCCGTTTTTGCGGCATTTCCCTGTCCAGCAGTTCGGACATCTGCTGCCATCCGCGCTCTATCAGGTCTTGTGCCTCGTATTTCCTGTTATCCGGCATAATTCTGATCCATGCGTTGGTGAATGATTTGTTTCAATTGGTCGCGGGCATTGGACAAGTGCCACTTCGACGTTCCTGTACTGATCTGCAGCATGTCGGCGATCTCCTTGTGCGAATAGCCTTCGATGGCATAGAGCTTGAAGACTTCTCTGCTTTTCTCCGGCAGATCTTCTACCATGGCAAGCAGGTCGGTATAGTAAAGATCGTCGAGTGCTGACGATGCATATTCCTTGTCCTTGTCTTCCAGAACGATAAACCGCAGATATCTCGATTCCTTCTTGAAGTAGTCCGAGATGCTGTGATACACGATCCGCCGGATCCATCCCTCCAGTGAGCCCGTGCCTGAATACGATTCGATCTTCTGAAAAACACGCAACATCCCATTGTTCAGGATATCCAGGACACGCTCGTCATCCTGGGTAAATCGTCTGATCATCCGGGTCATCGTATCAAAGTGCCGCCGGTACAGCAGTTCCTGATATTTCCGCTCGTTCCGGCGGCACCCGGCGAGGATCTCCTCTTCACTGTATGTCTTGCGCAGAGATGGCATTGCGAATTGACTTTCAGGGTGTGTGACCCTAAAAGACGATTCCAAATTTAAGCTCTGTGCGCTGATACCAGACTCTGTCAATGATCCTGTCTTCGTTCCATGGCCAGTCTATCCGGTAGGTGGCTTTTTGAAAATGCGCACCTATGCCGGCATAGAAATTGACTTTTTCACTCCCTCCAAACCTGATTCCCAACTCGGCATTCCCGAGGAATCCGCCTTTCGCCTCCGCAACACCCAGTTCTTCATCCCCGGTGGCAAAGCCATATCCGATCCGGCCGGCGTAGTATGGTGAAAGTTTCTTTTCCCGGAAAAATCCACGCACCTCAGCAAACACCGGGTAGATATGCTTGCCTTCGTCCAGCTCGAAGTTTTCAAAACCAACCCCGACACCCACGCCGAGCATGCGGCTAAACCGGTGACCAATGGCATACGTGACGCTGATGCCGGCATCAAAGCCGCCCGAGGTCGCAAACTGCACGACCTGGTACGTGCCCTCTTCCTTGAATGCATAGGGTTTTGGAACACGTTGGGCGCCGACCAGTCGCTGGCGCACCCTGGTCACATCCGTGGTCCGGAATTCCACCCGTACGCCGTTCAGCGTCTCAAAGACCACCTTCTCGGCGTCCCATGACTGAATGGTCCCTTTCCAGATGCTGCCATTGACCGTGGTCAGGATGTCAATCGTCTTTGGAGCATCCTGGGCCCGGCCCGTTACGAGGGCCAGGAACAGGACAAGCATTGTGAGATAGATCTGTCGTGACATCTTATTGCCGGTTTACGTTGATCACGGAAAGTTCGACCAGGTTGGCTCGGTCAGTGGCATCATATTGATACAGCCCGTCCTGGCCGATCATCATGACCAGATCACCCGGAGGCAGCACGATCACGTCGAAGGCATCGATGTTCTTGATGTGGTCGAGCAATTGCTCATCGACCCGCTGGAGATCTTCGACAGAGAACACCTTGAGGCCGTGCTGACCTTCACACAGGTAAAGGGTCTCACCGACCACCGACAGGCCGTGTGGATGCTCCATGCCGTATGAGCGGATCAGGCTTGGATTCGCCAGGTCCGAAACATCAATGATGTCCAGCTGGTTGACAAAGCCCTCACAGATGGTGCCGTCGCGCAAGGTGACATACGCCACGTCGTCGCTGACAAAGACCGGATCGCAGGCCCGCGCATGCTGGAATAATGACAGGAAGACCGGTTGCGCCGGGTCAGCATTGTCGTAGATGAACATCCCTGAATTGGAACCGATGAAGAGAAAATCTCCATAGGGAAACAAGGTCTCGATCCCCCAGCCGACATCGATCGTTGCACCGGGCACCGGGTCTGCCTGCGAGATATCGAATACGCGCATCTTCCAGTCATCCAGTGTGTACAAGTGATCCTTGGCAATCGTAAAGCGTGCCATGGAGCCACCAATCCCTACGCCGCCGCCGACCTCACCGGCAGAACCGGAGGTGTTGAGATCAAAGGCCACATCGATATTTGCAAAGAACAACCCGCCACGCCAGAACCAGGGCGAGCCAAATTGATCTTCGTTACAGTTGACCTCGAGCGTCACTTCCGTCGGAATGAATTCCACGACATATCCAAGATTGTCCTGGAAGGGATAGAACGTGGAGAAGACATCCTCGCGCCGCGAAATCAGGCTGGCATTGGTCGGATCAGAAATATCGATCGCCACCAGGTCCAGGTACATGTCGGCATAGAGAATATTGTCCTTGACCGCCAGGTCCAGGTTGCCCGGGATCTCGATAAAGGCGATGTTGACCGGATTGGCCGGATCGCGGTTGTCGATCACGTGCACACCTTCGCGGCGCTCGTTGACCAGCAGGTAGCCGTTATAGTAATTGATGTTACCCGGGTCTTCCAACTCCCGCGGATCGCTCACCTGAATGTCGGTCCGGATCTCCTCAAGCGGCTTGTAAACCGGATCAAACTGGATAAAGGTGTGCGTGCGGTCGCAGTTGTCCTGCAGGCAGCCCGAAATACTGATCGCACAGATGGCGAGTCCCAACAGTATCGGAAAGGTCGTTTTCAGTTGCATGGTATCTGGTTAATGATCAATCAGAAATCTTCATCCCCTAAGACGGCCAGGATACCTGGAGAGGTTGGGTGGGGCGACAATTCATTTGCAGTCTTTTTTGGATAATTGAACTTTTGATCTATCATTGTAAACACAAGCCGCGTAAAAATGGCTCAGTACAGATTTAACCACACATCGTTTTACTTTTTTGGCCCGGCACCGGAGCCGAACGGGTAATACGTTGCAATAGCTTATAACTCAAGAGGTTCCGGATCGCATCCGGGACCTTTTTTTTTGCGGAAGATGCAAGCACAAGTCGCTATCCAGGGAGTCAGGACATCGTTCCACGACATTGCCGCCAGAAGATATTTTGGCGAGCGCGATCTTTCGATCCTGCCCTGTCAATCATTTCACGACGTCTGCAATGCCCTGGTGACGAATCGCAGTGCCTTTGCGCTCATGGCCATTGAAAACTCGATCGTAGGACCGTTGCATGACAACTACCTTCTATTGGCCCAGTACCCGATGCACATTGTTGGTGAGTTGCAGTTACCGATCCATCATCATCTCATGGCACTACCAGGCACATCGCTGCGGTCCATCCGCCAGGTCTTATCGCATCCGGTGGCGCTTCGGCAGTGCACACGCTTTCTCAAGGCGCACCCGCGAATGCAGTCAATGCCAAGTGTGGATACTGCGGCATCTGCACATGAGATCGCGACAAACAGGATCGCGGGCGCCGCAGCCATTGCCAGCCGGGAAGCAGCCGCACACCATGGGCTGCAAATCATCGCCGAAAATATAGGTGACCGACAGGATAACTACACAAGGTTCTTGGTCTTGTCGGTCGGGGCGCGACCGGTACCCAACCCAGACAAGGCGATCGTCAATTTCATTTGTGCGAATCCGACTGCGCTCTCCACCGAATTGAGCGTGATGGTCGAAACATCCGGGTGCACCTTGTCCATGACTACCATGCCGCGAGATGATGGTGACGGGGCACTGGTTTTTGCAGAGGTGACCTGTCAGGCCGGATCAATCCCGGATCAATTGCTCGTTAGGATGGCCCGGACGATCCGGGGCATGCGCATCATGGGACAATATCAAGTGAAACATCAACGCGTATGACTGTACGGCCCGCACAACGTCTACACCAGGTAGACACATATTACTTCGCCGACAAACTGCAGGAGATCCGTGCGATGGAATTGGCCGGGAATGATGTGATCAATCTGGGCATTGGCAACCCTGATCGCACACCTCCGGACAACGCGGTGTCACAACTGCAACAGTCGGTTACTTCCGAAGATGCGCATGGGTACCAACCGTACGGCGGGCTGCCGGCACTGCGATCAGCAATGGCTCAGTGGTATCGACGCATCTATGGTGTCATCGTTGACCCCGATCGGCAGGTGCTGCCTTTACTGGGTGCGAAGGAAGGTATCTTTTATCTGTCAATGGCCTACCTGGACCCCGGCGACCAGGTGCTCGTACCGGATCCGGGATACGCCGCCTATGCGCGTGCCACCCGACTGGCCGGCGGCACCCCGTTGACCTACGATCTGCTCCCCGAACATCAGTGGCTTCCGGATCTCACGGCACTGGAAGCCATGGACACCTCCCGGATCAGGTGCATGTGGCTCAACTACCCGCATATGCCGACCGGTGCGCTGGCCAGTCGATCGGTCCTGGACCGACTCGTTGCGTTTGCCCTTGAGCGTGACATCCTGTTGTGCATGGACAACCCGTACAGTCTGGTCAATAATGCCAAACCACCTATCAGCCTGCTCAGCGTGCCGGGCAGTGAACATTGTGCAGTTGAACTCAACTCGCTCAGCAAGTCACACCACATGGCCGGATGGCGCGTGGGGATGTTGATTGGGCCCAGCCCCTGCATCGATACCGTATTACAGGTTAAATCCAATGTTGATTCGGGTATGTTCCGCCCGGTACAGGAAGCGGCCATCGCCGCTTTGCAGGTCGATGCCAAATGGCGGAAGGCTCAGGACGCCCGCTACCGCAGCAGACAAGAGCTGGTGATCAGGCTACTCACCTCACTCGGGTGTCACGTAGCCGCGCCCGCCGCCGGACTGTTTGTGTGGGCTCGGATCCCAAACCATGCACAGGACGCAGCATCCTTTACTGACCGACTACTCCACTCACATGCAATCTTCCTGACACCCGGATCCATCTTCGGGCAAAACGGGAGACAATACGTCCGTGCTTCCCTTTGCATCAGCGAGGACCGGATCGAAGAAGCAATCCACCGGATCACACTTTCAACTGCGATGACATGAAAAAGATTCACATCGACATTCAGCCCAAAGAGGAGTCCTTTTGCTCGCCCGACAGGCCGTTGATCATCAGCGGCCCCTGCAGTGCTGAAACTGAAGAGCAGGTGTTGCAAACGGCCCGCGCCATCGTCACGGAAACACCTGAGGTTTCCTTGTTTCGTGCGGGCATCTGGAAGCCACGAACGCGGCCCGGTTCATTCGAAGGCATCGGCACCCCCGCCTTGCGCTGGATGCAGCGGGTGAAAAAGGAAACCGGTCTGCGCACCACCATCGAGGTAGGCAGCGCCCACCATGTCGAGCAAGCGCTGGCGCATGAGATCGATGTCTTGTGGCTGGGGGCACGCACCACGGTAAATCCATTCAGCGTCTCCGAGATTGCCGAAGCCCTGCGCGGCGTGGATATTCCTGTCTTCGTCAAAAATCCGTTGAATCCCGACCTGCAGTTGTGGGTGGGTGCGCTTGAGCGCCTCAACTCGGTGGGATTACGACAATTGGCGGCCATACATCGTGGTTTTTCCGTGGGGGAGCACAAGAAATTCCGCAATCCTCCGCATTGGCAAATCCCCATCCAACTGAAGATGACCGTCCCGGAACTACCGCTGATCTGCGACCCGAGTCATATTTGCGGACAGCGCGACACGCTGGCAGAAATTGCTCAAAAAGCCATGGATCTTGGCATGGACGGGCTGATGATCGAAACCCATCCCGACCCTGGCAATGCCCTAAGTGACCAGGATCAGCAGCTGACCCCCGGAGACCTGAAGGTCCTGATCAGTCGGTTGAGAACGCGGCGCATGCACGACCTGGCATCGAACGCTGACCACAAGCTGGGCCTGTTCCGCGATGAAATCGACGAGATCGACAACGACCTGTTGTACACGCTCTCGCGGAGATTCAGAGTTCTGGAGGACATTGCGCGCATTAAAAAAGACCACGATATGCAGATCCTCCAGCCAGAACGCTGGAATCAGCTGATCAACAATATCGGCCGGATGGCGGAAGAACTGGATCTAGACGCCCAGGTGGTGCAAGAGATCTATAAACAGATCCACCACCAATCCATGCGCTACCAAGCCACCGTGATGAGGTGATCTGGATCGCGAGGTATCAAAAAGACGCCACCATTCGTTACTGATGTAATAACGCGGCATGGCCAGCCAGTAACAAGAGTCTGGAACGTTTGCGTTGTTCAAGGGAGTACCAGAGCCCATGCGTTTACGCCTACGCCATCATCACTCGGAGTTGTCAGACGAACAACTCGTTGAAACGTACCGCCGTACCCTCGACACAAGCGTGCTGGGCATCCTTTATGATCGTTACATAGAACTGGTGTACGGTACCTGCTACAAATATCTGAAGCACGCGCAGGACAGTGAGGATGCCGCCATGTCGGTGCTTGCCTCCCTGCAGTCAAAGCTCAAGGCACATGAGATCACCCATTTCAGGGGCTGGCTGTACGTTCTTACGCGCAATCACTGTCTGCAGATCCTGCGGCAGCGCAAAATGCCTCTCACAGAACTCAATGACGCTCATGTTGTGCATTTGGCCGAAGAAATGCATCCTGATGACAGGATACTTCTCGAACACCAGGAAAACGGGTTGAGGGAGTGCCTGGGCAAGCTGCCTGAACGACAGAAACGGTCTTTGGAGCTGTTTTACTACGAAGCCAAGTCTTATCAGGAAATCGCAGACCAGCTTTCGGTCAGTAAGGACAAGATCCGCTCCTTCATTCAAAATGGGCGTCGGAATCTGAAAATCTGTATGGAGAAAAAACATGCAATCAGGACGACCAGATAACGACATGCAACAGC
Organism: Saprospiraceae bacterium; assembly: GCA_033720735.1. Lineage (GTDB taxonomy): Bacteria > Bacteroidota > Bacteroidia > Chitinophagales > Saprospiraceae > B8-G4. Next base: position 7,235 of record JAWWBX010000022.1, on the reverse strand, counting down.
TGCTGCGTGCCTTGCGGTCACGTGATCTCACGGCAGAGGAGTGGGCACTATTGTCCAGTGCGGCGGCCGCTGATCCCTTTCTGGCGGATGCCATTGAGGGGCTGCGTGATCTGCCTGCGCGTCAACGGCAGCAACATCTCGCCGCAATTGCGCAAAGATTACAGCCGGTCGAACGCAAATCACCACGTCGTGCGCTTCTTGTCCGGGTGAGTGCCGCTGCCGGCGTCTTCCTGATCGTCGCGACATCCTGGTTCGTATGGCAGGATCGCCGCGACAATGACCAGTTGACGGCGCTGACGCGGCAGGAAGATACTGCTGGCGAATCTTCTTCCCAGATGACCATGGATACGTTTGACACGAGCTTCTTCATGGCGGAAACAGATCTGCATCACACAACACCATCAGATCTCCTGAATCAGGAAACCAGTGCTGCCCAAACCACCAACACGACCAGTCATACCCCGCCAATGACCGCGAAGGAATCTCCGGCACTGATCCTGGACGGTGTGGCGGTTGCCGAAACGGAAACCACGCCCGCCGGGGAAACAGATGCGACAGGTCGTCTGAGGCAGGCGGCCGAAGAACAGGCTGAGGGGGAAACAGCACAGCCATCGGCCGCTGCCCGCCAACAGACACTGACAGAAGCTGATCGAGCCACAGTCCCGGCTGAGATGCCCAGGGCGCAAGCACAGATCACAGGCATTGTTCAGGACGAACGCGGTGATCCGCTGATCGGAGCGATGGTGCAGATCAAGGGCACACCGCACAATGCGGTTTCAGATTACGCGGGCAACTTCCGTCTGGAGGTACCCACGGCAGAGCTCTACTACGAGGCAGCACCCAAAACGCTGGTGGTGTCACACGTGGGGTTCGAGTCGCTCGAAGCGCCGGCTGGCTGGGGTGACAGCCTGGTGCTCCAGCTCAACACTGCGGAGATGAGCATGGAGGAGGTCGTCACCGGCTACCGTTCGTCGGCCAAAAGCAAGCAATCCGGAGATGAGAGCACGGCCGCACGTGCCCTGGCCCGACCGGTGGGAGGAGAACGCAGATATCAGCGCTATCTGCGGCAAAATCTGCGTATACCGGAAGAGGCAAGGCAAAGCGGTATCCACGGCACCGTCGAGCTGGAGTTCACCATCCTTGAAAACGGCCGGCCGGGTGATATCCGGGTCGTGCGCTCACTCGGCTACGGCTGCGATGAAGAGGCGATCAGGCTGGTGGAGGAAGGCCCTGATTGGGACTACGCCGGAGCCCAGGTACCGGTCGCCCGTGTTTCTGTCAAATTTTAGCGCACTTCCGCCGATATCCGACATCGCCGGGGGACCTACCCTCATTTCTTGTCGCCCAACTCCCCTATTTTCACCGCATGCGTTCTGCTCTGATCTCGATCGGCATTGCACTCTCCGGCCATCTGGTTGTGGGACAGCAAACGGTCGGATTGTTCGCCTACGAGGAGGGCGCATATGATGGCTACACCTTGTTTGCCCCGACCGGATATGAGCATACTTATCTGATCGACAACTGCGGCATGCTGATCAACGAATGGATCAGTCCGCATACCCCGGGTATGTCGGCCTATCTGCTGCCCGACGGGGACTTGTTGCGTGCTGCGCGCATCAGCTCCACCTTCAACGGGGGTGGATCGGGGGGACGGATCGAGCGCTACGGTTGGGACGGTGAGATCGAGTGGCACATCAACTACTCCTCAGGTGGGTACCATCAGCATCACGATATTGAACCGCTTCCCAACGGCAATTTGCTCGTGATCGCCTGGGAGCGACGCACGATCGAGGAGGCGGTTGCGGCGGGTCGCAAACCTGAACTGCTCACGGCGACCGGGCTCTGGCCGGAACATATTGTCGAAGTGAAGCCGGTCGGCGAGGACGATTTCCAGGTGGTGTGGATCTGGCATTTGTGGGATCACCTCGTTCAGGATTTCGACAGCACCAGGGCCAATTTTGGAGATGTCGCGGCCCATCCGGAGTTAGTCGATCTGAACTATGTGGGTCCCAACGGGCCCGGAGCGGACTGGATTCACCTCAACAGTATCAATTACAACCCGGTGCTGGATCAGATCCTGGTGAGCTCACGTCACTTTAACGAGATCTGGATCATTGATCACAGTACGACCACCGAGGAGGCGGCTGGCCACAGCGGGGGCAACTCCGGCAAGGGTGGCGATCTCCTCTACCGCTGGGGCAACCCCGAAGTATACCGACGCGGCACCGCAGAGGATCGTCGCTTGTTCGGACAGCACGATGCGCGCTGGATTGAGGAAGGAAGGCCCGGCGCAGGGCACATCATGGTATACAATAACGGATTTGGCAGGCCGACCGGCACGTACTCATCGGTCGATGTACTCGTGCCGCCACTCGTGGATAACGGCACCTACGCCATCGAGGTGGATTCGGCGTTTGGCCCGGATACAGCCATCTGGACCTATTCCGGGATGCCTGACAATGCCTTTTTCTCCAACCGGATCTCGGGTGGACAACGACAGCCCAATGGGAACACCCTGGTCTGCGTAGGCACACAGGGGCGGTTCTTCGAGATTGACACGGCAGGCCAGATTGTCTGGGATTATCAGTCTCCGGTAGGCACCAATGGACCGGTTCCACAAGGTGAGACGGCCGTTCTGGATGATGTCTTCAAAATTGAAAGATATCCCCCGGATTTTCCGGGTTTCGCAGGACGCGACCTGACGCCAATGGAGCCCGTGGAGCTCGATCCTTGGCCCAGCGATTGCATGATCTTCTCTGACACTATCACCATCGTTAATGGAGTCGCGACAGATCGCACGTTCCGGGTATTTCCCAATCCTGCGGCCCGGTCATTCAGGATAACCGCCATTGATGCCGAACGTAGTGATGTGCAGGTCCGGGATCTTTCGGGGCGGATCGTATTTGAAGTCCGGGAGGTGGAATTCCCACTTGATATTTCTTCTGTACATTGGCCCGCCGGAGTGTATCTCGTCGGGATCACGCTGCCCCATGGCATCAGGACCTTTAAACTGATCAAACAATGATGAAACTGATCTTTACGCTGTTTTCGATGATGATGGCCGGTATCATGACCGCGCAAAACACGGTCGGCCTCCTTTCATTTGACCAGTCCCGGCAGTACGACGGCTACACGCTCATTTATCCGCACAATCAACCCAATGTCTTTCTCCTGAACAATTGCGGGGAAATTGTGCATACCTGGACGGACGCAGATTCGATCCGGCCGGGCAATACTGCCTACATCCTGGCTGACGGGCGGTTGCTGAAGACCAAGCGCAATGCGGTGGTCGTCAACGACCCGATCTGGGCCGGTGGCGGCGGCGCCTGGGTTGAATTGAGAAGCTGGGATAATGATCTGCTCTGGCAGTTCCATTTGAACGACGCATCGGCACGACTACACCACGAAGCTATCATGCTGCCCAACGGCAATGTGCTCATGCTCGCCTGGGAGAACAAGTCTGCGGAAGAAGCCATTGCCGCCGGCAGGGACACCGCATTACTCACTGAAGGCGAATTGTGGCCGGACTACCTCCTGGAAGTGCGACCGATCGGAACAGATTCGTTCGAGACGGTCTGGGAATGGCACGTCTGGGATCATCTCATCCAGGACTTTGACAGTACCAAGGCCAATTTTGGCGTGGTGGCAGACAATCCTCAACTCGTGGATATCAACTGGGACACCAGTGATGGCGAGGCCGACTGGATGCACTCCAATGCCATCGACTACCATCCCGAACTCGACCAGATCATTCTCAGCGTGCCTACCTTTAACGAGTTGTGGATCATTGACCATTCCACTTCCACGGAAGAGGCGGCAGGGCACTTTGGCGGCTTTGGCGGGCGAGGTGGTGACCTGCTTTACCGGTATGGCAACCCAGCCGCTTACGACCGGGGCACACAGGAGGACCAGGTCTTCTTTTTTCAGCACAGTACCAAGTGGATCGACGATTTCCTGACCCCTTCGCATCCTCACTTCGGCAAGATCGCGTTGTATAACAATCGCGTTGGAGCCAACTATTCCGCTGTCAACATCATGCGCCCGTCCTTCGACATGTACAGCTGGTCTTACGACACGATGGACGGCGTATGGCTGCCGTCGTCGTTCGATTGGTCATACGTTCACCCTGACACGACGATCATGCATTCAACCGGGCTTTCCAGCATCCAGTTGCTGCCCAACGGCAATACCCTGATTTGCGCAGGACGGCGTGGTTACCTGTTCGAGATCACGCCGGACGAAGAGATCGTTTGGGAATACCGGACACCCTTGCGTGGCGGCCAGCCGGTGGCGCAGGGCGAAGTACTGGAGATCAACAACAATCTGACGTTTGCTGCCCGGCGATATCCCGCTGACTACCCGGCCTTCTCAGGCCGTGATCTCAGTGCTAAAGGATATCTCGAGGTCAATCCTGATACCACCTTCTGCGATTCGACCACACCGACACGCAATGTTGTGCGCGGACCTGCTCCACGCCTGTATCCCAACCCCGCAACGGAGACACTGACGGTGGAATGGGAAGATGGCGGCATGGGCATGATCGACGTCTATGATCTCCTGGGACGCCACGTCTACCATGACTACGGGTTTGGAGGCCGCGCCTATCTGGATATCAGCAAATGGCATCCTGGATTGTATTATGTGATGGTCGACGGAGGAGCAGTGGAAAAATTGGTCGTAGAGTAGATCACACCTCTCATGACATCGCGCCCTCAGCGCCGACAGAAGCCGTGCCCCAGAAGTTGAAGCAAGCAGGTTTCCAGCCCGGAATATACATGGTATCGAGTTGATCAATCACGAAGCCATGCGTTGTCAATAGAGCGGGGATGTCCCGGTTCAGATTGCACCCTCCGGTGACGCGCTTCCAGATTGGATTGATCCCGTTTTGCCAGCGCCGCACCTTGCGATCCGGCGCCAGGCCATGCTCTGTAAAGATGAGCTGTCCACCAGGCTTCAGCACCCTGCGGATCTCGGTCATGGATGCTGCGATCTCCTTGATGGTACAGAGTGTGTAGGTCACGACAACGCTGTCGACCGAGCCGGCATCCACCGGCATGGACCGGGCATAGCCCTCGACAAACTCTACGGCAAACGGCAACGTATCGAGTGGAACGGTGTTGAGGGCCCACATCTCCGGTGAGGGATCGATGCCGATCACCAGATCCACCTCCTCCGGATTGTAAAATGGCAGATTGAGACCGGAACCGATACCAATCTCGAGGACCCTGCCGCGTGCCAGAGGTATCACTTTCTCCCGTTGCTTGCGCGTTGGTTTGAGCGCGCAGATCTTGTCGATCATTCCTGGCAGAATACGTCGCTCATAGAAGTTGGCCATAGAAATTATCTCACGTGAAGGCAATGCATCACTGGGCTCCCTCAATCAACGAGAGATAGAGGGAGGCATGCCGCTGTCGTGCCAGATCATACATGGCACGTGCCTGCTGGGCCCTCGTGACGAAATCCGTCGCAGCGCTGACTTCAGCCCCTCCTTCCGGGGTGATCCTGACGCGCAGTGTTTCTCGATAATCCTGGAGTGGAAGGTCCCCGGAGATCATCTCGTAACTCATGATCATGCGCGGATCCACCTGCTGGATGACTTTCTCCCTTACGCTCATTTTTCCTCCAGCGAGCACCAGTGTGCGTTCAGCATCGGGGCCGCTCCCCTGCCCTTCTGATGATTGGATCGCCGGGCCGAGATACTCCGACGCCGCCCCGAAGTTGGAAATGACCGACCAGACCTCCTGTGCCTTTCGGTCGATCGTCTGCGATGTACGCACGCGCACGTTGATCAGGCTGTCTGGCGGCACATCCGGCACTTCATAGTTAAACTCATAATCAAAGGTGAACCTGGAAGGATCGCCGGCAACCCCGGCGTCGCGGCAGCTGCTCCAGGCAAACAGCAACATCATTGCAAGGACACCGTGCAGCCTACCTTCGAATCTCAAACCTGTCATGTAAAACCAATTCTGTTTGTTGAATGTCTATCGCATCGACCCGGGCCAGAGGCGGCCCTTGCCGGCACCAGTCAATCAGCTTGTCGATCTGTGCACGGTTGCCAGTGGCTTCGATCTCGACGGATCCATCGGGCCGGTTACAGACATAACCTGTGAGCCCGGCCTCTAGCGCAACGTCGCGGGTGCGGGCTCTGAACCAAACACCCTGAACGCGTCCCCGGACAATGATGCGGAAAGTGATTTCCATCGTTGCGCAGGCAAAATAAAAAAAGGCCCCTTTACCTCTCGGTAAAGAGACCCCTATTATTCCCCCCAGAATAAACTCTTTGGATGGGTGCGGCTATGCAATACTATTCTTGGGCGTTTTTGGCACGACGGCCAAAAAGGAATGCAATAGGGGTGTTAACTACTTCTAACTGGGCCCGTTAGACTTCGTTGAATTGACAGGGGGGGATGTCACTTCTCCATCTAATGGTATCGGAAAAATAGAGCATTCCGGCGAACCTGTCAAGCATGGACGCAACTTTCTGAAAAAAAAGTAGATCGGTCCCAATCTCTTGATATAACTGAAAGTTTCGATATGTCACTACACATCAGATATCCTTGTGATATGTATACTCCTGTGTGTGATTTCCGTAGGTCACGGGCGGCAGCTAACGAGGGGCACGTCGGCCATCGTCCGCAAGCCAGGAGCAGCTCCCAGCACCGACGGGATGGCATTGAGCGTAATGGCACAGGTTGCGATATCTCCGTTGACGCCGCCCTGGATTCTGGAAGTGACATCCGGGGTACCACTGATCCGCACTTCATCATAGCTTTCCGGTTCACCAACAGCCGCCTGGAACACCAACCGGATCTTTTCAGCACCGTTGATGAAACCACTTCCTACCTGGCGCACTCCGGTGGCATATCCGGCCGGAATGGTCATGCCGGGCGTACTGACCGTTTCGGAGGCGATGACCGGTGACAACACATCCTGCGTGCTGTCGAGCTTCCATCCCAGTTGCGCGGCGATAAACTGCATCGATTCGGTCAGCCCCACATGACGCAAAGTGCCGGCGGCTTTCCTGGCTGCAAATTCCTCCAGCGTCAGACCTGCACCGATCTTTTTCTGAAAGGGAATGCGCCGGTGTTGGGCATCCTGGTAACGTAATACCTCCACTTTGTCCACCGACCTGGACACGGCCGTCAGGAACGCAGGCAGGCTGTCCATGAGAAATCCAGGGTTGACGCCGGTCCCGAGAACGGCGACCCCTGCCTCTTTTGCCGCCTGATCCACCT
>JAWWBX010000021.1:0-25626 GCA_033720735.1 Saprospiraceae bacterium | reverse complement strand
GTTGTGTCCTGTTGGTCGCGTGTCCATGTGGTTTGTGTGTTCATATCCTAAACTTACCAGACATGTATCAGTACATAGCTAACACTGGCGATTTACGACCATGCCTCGCCAATCCAATCGCCAGAGTTATTCACACCGACCAACTAGCTGACAACGAGCCCGTTAGAGTGGCGAATATGTCGTGCACTGCAGTTTCGGGACGCGACATCACATCAGCGCCATGCACCGATCGTCTGCACCCTATTTAGCTATCAGAATCACGCCCAACAACCTCTTATCCAGTAGTTTATGTCCCCAGACAGTGATGTGACATACGGATTTAAACACGTGCCTTTCCGCTCACCTCTGGTGTCTTCGTAGCGGCGCGTACCGGCGCTGACGGATCACCCGGAGATCCGGGTCAAATCACTATTTTACCGGCCATGAAGGCATGGTTCAATGCAGTGATGCGCGGTTACCTGGGGACCAAACACCGCAAACTGATGGAGGTCCAGGCACGACCGCACGAAGCACAGCAAAAAGTGCTCAAGTCGTTGTTGCAGCAGGCCAGGAATACAGAGTATGGCCGCCGGCATGGATTCGCCCGGATACGGAACGCGCGCGACTTTGCCAACCAGACCCCAGTAGTCGACTACGAGGTGCTGAAACCCAGTATCGACAGGATGATGCGCGGAGAAGAAGACGTCCTGTGGCCAGGGCGCGTACATTGGTACGCCAAATCGTCTGGTACCACCAGTGCTCGCAGCAAGTTTATCCCCATCCCGAATGAGAACCTCAAGGGATGTCACCACAAGTCGACCTGGGAGGCGCTGGCCATGCTCTACGCCATGCTGCCAGAAGCAACATTGTTCCATCGAAAAAACCTGGTGATGGGTGGCAGCCTCAGCATCTTCGAGGAGGACCCGGACACCACCTACGGCGACGTATCGGCCATCATGTTGCAGCACATGCCAGCGGTAGGCAGGCCGTTCTTCACGCCGGACTTTGAGACGGCGCTCCTCGACGACTGGGAGGAGAAGATCGAGCGCATGGTCAGGATCTGCACCAAGGAGGATGTATCCTTCATCGGCGGCGTGCCGACCTGGACGATCGTATTGTTCAAACGCATCCTCGAAGCCACCGGAGCCGACCATATGCTGCAGGTCTGGCCGCACCTGCAGGCCTATACGCACGGGGGTGTCGGGTTCAAACCGTACCGCAGCACCTTCGAGCAATTTATCCCGAAGGAGGATTTCGTCTACCAGGAGGTGTACAACGCATCCGAAGGGTTTTTCGCAGCACAGGATCGCAGAGGCGCTGACGACATGCTGTTGCTTCTCGACAACGGCATGTACTTTGAGTTTTTGCCGATGTCGGAATGGGGGTCGGCCAAGCCGATCGCCATCTCCCTGCAGGATGTTAAGGCCGGAACCCCTTACGCGCTGGTCATTTCGACCAATGCCGGTCTCTGGCGTTACATTCCCGGCGATACGATCCAGTTTACCACCACACAGCCCTACCGGATCCAGGTCACCGGACGTACCCAGCAGTTCATCAACGCCTTTGGCGAAGAAGTCATGATTGCCAATACGGAAATGGCGCTCCTGGATGCCTGTGAACAGCACGACGCCCTGGTGGCTGACTACACGGTCGCTCCGGTCTATCTGAATGAAGCAAATAAAGGGCGCCACGAGTGGCTGATTGAGTTCCTGCGCAGACCAGGCGATGCCCGTGCGTTTGCAGCAACACTGGACCGGTCCCTGCAACAGCTCAACAGCGACTACGAAGCAAAGCGCTCTGCAGATCTGGCACTTGAACAGCTGGACCTCAAGGTCTTGCCGGAAGGCACCTTCGAGCGATGGCTTGCGGCCCGGAACAAGCTGGGCGGACAAAACAAGGTGCCGCGCTTGTCAAACGACCGGACCTATGTGGAAGAGATCCTCAACCTTGTCGCACATGAGCAAGGAGCATGATCCCGGCGGCCTGCAGGTCATTTTGCACAGCTACCTGCCCGATGCCAGTGCTGCTCCTGACGAGGAGGAAGTGATCCGACTGCTCGCTGAGCGCATTCGCCACATGCTCGATCGTGAAACGGATCTGCTGTTCAGCACCCTCTATCGCCTCGATGTGTACGAGTCGAAGATCAATCAGGTGCTGCAATCACCTGTGCAGGATCCCGCTACCGGATTGGCCCGGCTGGTCCTTGAGCGGCAAAAACAGAAACTGCGCACGCGCGAGGAATACGGCGGACTGCACAACGTTGATGATCCTTTTAATCCGGCGTAAAAAGGGAGCACCCCTCCGCGCGCGCGAAGGGGTGCCAGGTTACAAAAGAATGTATCTCTTGCCCGACCCCGGTCAGAGGTCGAAGCTCTTTTCGAAGTGCAGTGTCTTTCCGTTGGCAAACTCAGCCAGCATGCGTGGCATGAATGACGCATCGAGCACCAGATCTTCGTAGTCTACCGAACGCAACTTCAGCAGTTCTGTGGCGTAGACCGACTCCGGATTCTCCCGGCGGGTGAAGTACAGGATAATGTAGTCACCTGTTGGGGCGACGTCCCAAACACCCTGATGCGCCGAATGGTACAGATCCGGACCTACTGCCAGTTCGAAAGTGCCATCGGCGGCAAAGTGCCACTGGATGGTCCTTGCTGCATTCAGGTCACTTTGCGCAGTGGTGCTCCAGTCACCAGTGATCTGACGCTTGATCTGGTGATGTACGTAAGGATTGTAGTCCTCCACCTTGTACAGATCGGTTGCCGCACCAAAAGCGTCCATGGCGGCAAAGCCTTCACAGGTCGGATTGATGCGCAACGTGCGCACGGCTCCATCACGGGCGGTCAGATTGAGGATGACTTCGCCAGCCACCATCCGGACATCCCAGGTAGCGATCTGAACAAAATCCTTCTTTTTGCCCTTGCGGAACGTCTCGACACTCCCGTCGGCATGGAAATACATGCTGCTGGGATTGCCCATGAGGTCAGTGGTCCAGGTACCGTTGATCAGGTCTGCCTCCACACTCTCTTTTACGATCCCGAAATCGTAAGAGACCAACCGATCACATTTTTCAGCCAGCGTGCCGGTTGCGAATGCAAAAGTGCCGAACATCAGCGCCAATGCATTCATTGCTAAACGTTTCATGGTTAGAATTTGGTTATTTAAGGGTAGATGCTAAACGTTCTAATGTATATACGTTGAGTATACAGGGGTTAGTTGCCGAGTATCGACAAAACTCGATAGTCTGCTTCCAGAACTCGATTAAAGTGTACTTTTCCCGCCCACTTGTGACTCGCCGGCACACAGGACATGTTGATCAAGACCCGTGGCATCGTATTGCGCAAGCTCAAATACTCCGAGACCAGCATCATCGCTGATCTTCTTACGGAGGAGTTTGGACGCATGTCATACATTATCAGCGGCGTACGTTCGGCACGCGCCAGAACAAGCGCCTCCTTGCTTGAACTCCTCTCCATTGTTGACATGGTGGCCTATCACTCCGAACGCCAGACCCTGCACCGCATCAAGGAGATCCGGCCCGCCTATCTTTACCAGACCATCCCGTTCGACGTGCGCAAGAATGCCATGATCCTGTTTATGGCGGAATTGTGCGCCAAGACGGTGATGGAGACCGAAAAAAACACCGCGCTTTTCACCTGTATTGAGACCTCACTCAGAGCGCTCGACCAGGCGACCGAGGGGTTTGCTAATCACCATCTGGAGTTCATGATCGCTCTCGCCGACGAACTGGGGTTCGGTCCGGCCACCAACTTCTCCAGCGAAGCCACGTGGTTTGACCTGCTCGGAGGCGCTTTTATCGCCAGCGTGCCGGACCACCGCTATGCCATGCCTGATGCCGAAGTACTCTACCGCCTGATCCTGAGTGCACGCGGTGAGGGCACCTCTCCCTCCCTTACGCGGGTCCAGCGCAACCAACTGATCGATCAATTGATCCTCTATTACCAATTACATATAGACAATCTCAAGGAGATCCAGTCGCACCGGGTGCTGCGCGAGGTCCTCTAGGATTGCGGGCATTTGTTCATCTTTGCAGCAGAACCAGCGCGGCATGTATCGTGAAGCAAAAGGTGGCGGATCCTATTCGGTTTAAACGGAAGAAACTGGGCGAGCGGCGGCTCATTCAGCTCTACCTCGGCATGCTCAAACCACGCATGATCGAGGAGAAAATGCTGAAGCTCCTCCGCCAGGGCAAGATCACCAAGTGGTTTGCCGGGATCGGGCAGGAGGCCATCAGTGCCGCCGTGACCCAGGCATTGCGCCCCGACGAACTGATCTTCCCGATGCACCGCAATCTCGGGGTCTTCACCAACCGGGACATCCCGCTGCACCGCCTTTTCGCTCAATGGCAGGGCAAAGCCAGCGGATTCACCAAGGGCCGGGACCGTTCATTTCACTTCGGCACACTCGAATACCACATTGTTGGCATGATCTCCCACCTGGGGCCACAGCTGGCACTCGCGTGCGGTGCTGGCCTTGCCTACAAGCTCCAGGGTTTGCAAAAGGTAGCTGTGGCATTTACCGGAGAGGGGGGGACCAGCGAAGGGGATTTCCACGAAGCCATGAATGTGGCGGCGGTGTGGGACCTCCCGGTCATCTTTATCATTGAGAACAACGGCTACGGGCTGTCCACACCTACATCTGAGCAATACCGCTGCGCCCAATTGGCAGACCGCGGAAAAGGGTACGGTATCGAGGCGGTGACGATCGATGGCAACAACGTGTTGGAAGTCTATCAAACCGTCAACAAGTTTGCCAACAGTATCCGTAAACGGCCGCGACCGGTGATCATTGAATGCATGACGTTCCGGCGTCGCGGACACGAGGAGGCCTCAGGCACCAGGTATGTGCCGGATCAACTCATGTCCTATTGGGAACAGCGCGACCCGGTAGACCGCTATGCCGCATTCCTGATCAGGGAAGGTATCCTCACCGAGGAAGTGATCCGCGATCATCGTCAGAAGATCCAGCAGGAGATCGACGAAGCGTTGCCCCTGGCATTTGATGAAGCAGACGTAGTGAGCACCCCCCAAGTGGAGATTGAAGATGTTTACTACCGGGAAGCACAGATGCCTGCCCCTCCCAACGGCACGGTCAGCACCATGCGCCTGGTCGATGCCATCAGCGATGCCCTGGATGTGGCCATGCAGCGCTTTGACAACCTGATCCTGATGGGACAGGATATCGCGGGATATGGCGGTGTCTTCAAAGTGACGGAAGGGCTGATGGAAAAATACGGATCTGACAGGGTCCGCAACACACCACTCTGTGAAAGTGCCATTATCGGCGTCGCCCTTGGATTGAGCCTGGAGGGGTTCAAATCCATGGTTGAAATGCAGTTTTCGGATTTTGTCACCTGTGGCTTCAATCAGATCGTCAACAATCTGGCAAAGATCCACTATCGCTGGCAGCAGCATGCGGATGTCGTGATTCGCATGCCCACGGGTGCGGGCGTAGGTGCCGGCCCCTTTCACTCCCAGAGTACGGAGGCCTGGTTCTTTCATGTGCCCGGACTGAAAATTGTGTACCCGTCCAATCCCTACGACGCGAAGGGTCTGCTCCTCGCCGCATTTGAGGACAAGAATCCCGTGCTTTACTTCGAACACAAGGCACTTTATCGCAACAGCTCCGGCGATGTCCCGGCCGGGTATTATACGCTCCCGATCGGTGAAGCCAAATGTGTGCGTACCGGGAGCAGGGCCAGTATCATCACCTATGGCATGGGTGTCCATTGGGCCGAGCAGACAGTTGCTGAAATGGGCGTAGATGTGGAGATCATCGACCTGCGCACCCTGGCGCCCCTGGATGTTTCGGCCATTGATACCACCGTGCAGAAGACCGGTCGGGTACTGGTGTTGCACGAGGATACCAAGACCGGTGGCATTGGGGCGGAAATTGCCGCACATATTACCGAGCATCTCTTCCAGCACCTTGACGCACCGGTGATGCGGGTTGCCAGCCTCGACACGCCAGTGCCATTTGCCGGCAATCTTGAACAACAATTTCTACCGGTCAAACGTATTCATCAACAACTCGAACAACTTTTGTCATACTAATGAAATTGGACAACGTACTGGCGGTCAGCGGACATCCGGGTTTGTACCGCCTTGTTACCACCCGCACCAACGGGCTGATCGTCGAAGACTTCGATTCCGGAAAACGCAACTTTATCTCCCTGCGCAAGCATCAGTTCACACCGCTGGAGTCGGTGGGGATCTACACCTACCAGGATGTTGTCAAGCTGGAGGACATCTTCTTAAAGATCAAAGGCAGTGGCGACCCGGTCCCGGCACCAAATGCCTCTCCGCAAGAGCTGCACGCATTTCTGCGTGAGATCCTGCCCGACTACGACGAGGATCGCGTATTCCTGAGCGACATCAAGAAACTGATCAAGTGGTATCTCTTTCTGGATCAGCGCTCACTGATCTCGGCGTCCGACGAGGAGGAATAAACGCGACCTGCCCCGGGCTCAAAAATCTCCGAACGGATCCCGTTCCAGCCCGAGGTCACTGTGATGATCACCATGCCGCACATCGAGGATCTCGATCCGTACGGGACCGATCCGGTGCAACGTAGCGATCCTGGCACCTCCGACATTAATCCAGTTTTCCCAGGTGGCGCGCAGCCCCTTGACTGGCAGCATTTGCGCCCACATGCGCCAGGCGACCGGGAGGCCTTCCTCATCCAGCTCCCAGAGGTAACTGTCACCCGGTGTGGCGCCACCCGACTGGTAGGTGACCAGGAGGCCATTCCGCCCATCTTTCAGCGGGACCAGCCGCCGCACGGTACCCTCGTCCCGCAGTTTGACCACCGGATTCAGCCAGAAAGAGTCATTGCACCAATCCTTCCAGGCCCGTGCGATCCAGGTGCGTTTTTCATCGCCCTGGAGCTGGCGGCCGTCTTCCCAGACACGCCCGTCCAGAGCACGCGTGTTGAGCAGGATGCGCCTGGACCCGTCCCTGATCTCCACCAGGTGATACCAGGTGTCCCAGACATACTCGCGGCGGCCATCGTAGCACCAGGCGATAAAGCGAAGTTGATCCCAGGCCGGCTCGTTGACTGCGGCCAGCATGGAATCAGCCAGGGCTTCGGCAGCCAGCCCGGGCTCACCTTTGGGTAAGGGGCGGTTAAGTATAATGATGGTGGTGATGGCCAGTGCGATCACGATCGCTACACCGTAGAGGACACCCCTGATGACGCGCGGTACCATTTTCTTCATGACCCTGAGACTGTGCCAAATGTAACGCGCTGGGAAAAAAAATTCTGATTGCGTTTCTTTGACGCTGATGTATAAAGGGAAAAAAGTGGTGGTCGTCTTGCCGGCCTACAATGCAGCCAGCACGCTGGAGCAGACCTACCGGGAGATCCCGCAGGATCTTGTAGACGAGATCATCCTGTGCGACGATGCCAGCAGTGATGAGACGGTACAGCGCGCCCGCGGCCTCGGCATCCTGCATGTCATCGAGCACAAGGCCAACCGCGGCTATGGCGGCAATCAGAAATCACTCTACAACAAAGCCCTCGATCTGGACGCGGATATCGTGATCATGCTGCACCCTGACTACCAGTACACCCCGAAGCTGATCCCGGCAATGATCAGCATGATCGGTGAGGAGTTGTATCCGGTGGTCCTGGGATCACGCATTTTAGGTAAAGGGGCACTCAAGGGCGGCATGCCCTTGTATAAGTATGTAGCCAACCGGGCCCTGACCCTGATCCAGAATCTGTTGATCAACTACAAGCTGTCTGAATACCACACCGGCTACCGCGCATTCGACAGCCGGGTTCTGCAGGCGATCCCTTTCAACGAAAACTCAGACGACTTCATCTTTGACAACGAGATGCTTTCGCAGATCATTTACAAGGGGATTACGATCGCCGAGGTGTCCTGCCCTACCAAGTACTTTGAAGATGCTTCATCGATCAATTTCCCGCGCAGTGTCAAATATGGGTTGGGGGTGCTGCGCGTTTCGCTGATGCACCTGTTGCAGCGTGCCGGTCTGGCGCGCTTTCGTATGTACCGTTAGCCTAGTCGGGCTCGAAACCGAGGATAATGCTGAATTTGCCGAATTCGCTCCAGCGGGCGCCGCTGTTGATCAGGTCCGGCTTGTCCCATCCCCAGCCATAGTCAAAGCCAAGGAGGCCAAACATCGGCAGGAAGATGCGCACGCCGAGCCCGGCCGAACGCTTCAGATCGAATGGATTGAATTCGTCAAACCCGTTCCAGCCATTGCCACCCTCCAGGAACAGCAGGGTGAAGATGGTGGATGATGGCTCAAGCGAAATGGGGTAACGCAGCTCCACGGTAAACTTGTCGAAGATCGAGGCACCCCCGATACTGTTGGCTGAGATATCCGTGGTCTCATAGCCGCGCAAGGCAAAAATGTCTTTGCCGGTAATACCAAACTGCTGGTTGCTGATCCCGTCGCCGCCAATTTCAAACTTCTCGAAGGGAGGGATGCCAATGTCCGGATTGTAAAAGCCCAGAAAACCCATCTTGATCGCCGCCCTGAGCACAAACTTGCTGAACAGCGGTGCGTACCATTCGGCGTCGAAGCGCCACTTGTGGTACTCGACCCAGCGGTAGCGTTCCTGCACATTATCGAAATCTGTGATCTCGCGTCCCAGGACCCCGGTGTACGGCGGCGTCAACTGCGCCGAAAGCGAAACCTTGGAACCACTGCGCGGGAAGATAGGCTCGTTGATCGTTGTGCGGGTCAATGAGAGCAGGACGCTGAAGTTGTTGTAGCTCCCGTCAGTCACAAAGACCCCTTCAGGTGTTACAAAGTCGCGCGTGGTATAATTGTCGAGGAAGATCGACTCTACATTGACCTGTCCGTTGAAGACGAAGTTGTCGTCAGGCCACCGCAGACGCGTGCCGATTCCCGAAAACGCCCGGCTGATCGCCAGTTTGCCACCTCCGAAAAACTCGTTGTTGAACGCGGTATGCACGGCACCCAGGGTAAACGAAGTGGGCTTCTTGCCTCCCAGCCATGGCTCGGTAAACGAGAAGTTGTACGACTGGTAGAAATCCCCGTTGGTCTGTGCGCGGATAGAGAGGCGTTGACCATCCCCCTGTGGCAGCGGATGCCATGCCTCGCGGTTGAAGATGTTGCGCAGCGAGAAGTTGTTGAAGGTCACGCCGAGGGTTCCGATCACGCTGCTCGTTCCAAAGCCCCCCCAGCCCGCCGACAATTCCAGCTGGTCGGACGGCCGCTCCTCGACGGTGTAGATGACGTCTACGGTTCCGCGGGCAGCGTCGACCTGGGTATCGATACCGAGTGTTTCGGGATTGAAGTATCCCAGGTTAATGATCTGCCTTTGTGATCTGATGATATCTGAGCGCGAGAACTTCTGCCCGGGTTTGGTCCTGATCTCCCGGCGGATCACATGCTCGTGTGTGCGGTCGTTACCCAGGATCACCACTTTGTCGATCGTGGCTTGCGGACCTTCGAAAATGCGCATCTCGAGATCGATCGAGTCGTTTTCGACCGCCACCTCCACGGCTTCCACATCAAAAAAGAGATAGCCGTCATCCAGGTAGAGCGAGCTGATGTCACGGCCGTCGATGCTGAAGCGCAGGCGGGATTCGAGTAGTTCGTCATTATAGATATCCCCTTTCCGGATCCCGAGCACCTGCGTCAGGCGCTCGTCGGAGTGGATTGAATTGCCCTTCCAGCCGATGTTTCGGAAGTAGTAGCGCGACCCTTCGTCGACTGCCAGCAGGATCTCCAGTTCGCCCTCGTCGTTGCGCCAGATGGAGTCTTGCACGATCTGCATGTCGCGATAGCCGATGGTGTTGTAGTAGTCCACCACGCTGCGCTTGTCCTCTTCAAACTCGTTCTTTACAAGTTTGGAGCGCGCAAACACGCGCCCCTTGCGCTTGGTGTTGGACATCAGTTTGCGCAGCTTCCTGTCCTTGACCTGCTCGTTACCTTCAAACCAGATCTCGGCGATCTTGACTTTTTCACGCGGATCGATGTGAAACGTGAGGATCGTCCCGTTCGATACGGTGTCGTTGCCACTTTCGCTGACCTCGACCTCGACATCGAGATATCCTTTCTCGCGGTAGTACTTCTCGATGGCCCGTCGTGAGTTGAGCTTGATATCGTCCGTCACGATCTGACCTCTGATCAGAAAGGGTTTGACGACGTCGTTCAGGTCATCATGGACGGTCTTCTTCACACCTGAATAGGCATAGCGCAGGAGCCGGTTGCGTTCTTCCAAATAGATGATCAGAAAGATGACGTCGCCGATGGTGCGCTCCTGGATGATCTGGACGTCTGTAAACAATCGCAGTTTCCAGAGATTGAGGATCGCGTTGGTAATATCAGGGCCGGGCACGGTGATGCGGTCGCCCACCCGGAGGCCGGTCACTGCCTTGAGGGCATTTTCATCGCTGTTGAAGGACCCCATGACCTTGATCCCTCCGATCTCGTATTCCTGAGGTGCTGCGGGCCATTCGTAAAGTGGAATGGTGTCAACACCCTGGGCGCGGATTCCCGCGACCGCCATCAGCACGATCACACAGGCCAGGTAGACCTTCTTCATACCTCGAATTCTTGCCATTACAAAACGACGATCTCTCACAAACTGTTGTTTCATTCCCTATTTGACCACCTGATCCCCGGTCAGGCCAAAACGGCGTTCCCGGTGTTGGAAGGCGATCAGTGCCTCGTAAAAGTGTTCCCGGTTAAAATCCGGCCAGAAGACCTCCGTAAAGTAGAGCTCACTGTATGCCAGCTGCCACAGCAGATAATTGCTGATCCGCAATTCTCCACTGGTCCGGATCATCAACTCCGGGTCCGGCATACCTGCCGTTGCGAGATACCGGCCAAAGAGATCTTCATCGATCTCCTGTTCTGTCAGCGCGCCTCTGCGCAGATCCGTGGCAATGCCGCGTGCTGCCTCGGCAATCTCCCATCGTGCACTGTAATTGAGTGCCAGGGTGAGTGTCATGCGGTCGTTCGACGCGGTACTGTTGATCCCCTCGATCAGGGCGCTGTGCGTCGAATCCGGCAGCTTGCTCAGGTCTCCGATGGCAGCAAGCCGGATATTGTTCTTGTTCAGTGTTTCGATCTCCTTGCGGAGCGTGTCCACCAACAAGGACATCAGGGCATTGATCTCCAGTCGTGGCCTGTTCCAGTTTTCAGTGGAGAATGCATAGAGCGTCAGCCAATTGACACCAAGCTCTGCTGCTGCCTCCGTCACCTCGCGCACGGCCTTGACGCCATTGCGATGGCCAAATACACGCGGCTTTCCGTGGCGCCTGGCCCATCTGCCGTTGCCATCCATGATCACCGCAACGTGTTGCGGCAAGCGCGAAAGATCGACCTTGTCTTTCAAAGACTCCATCACGGTAGCAAATCGGCGCACAAATGTACGGAAATGCCGCCTTTCAAGCCGACCCACGACCCTTCATGACTCAGGAAGAGATCTACAGGTTGCCGCCATCTGTCCTGACGGCGCTTTTTGTAAATTTGGTCAAGAACCAGACATGTAGACATGAAGTACTGTTGCTGGCTGTTTCTGGCCCTGCCAGTGATGGTTGGAAGTCTCGCTCAGTGCACTGCCATCCAGTGTGGTGCCAACGCTTCCCAGTTTGTTGAGCAGTTTGACCGCTTTATCCAGGAGTCACTTGACACCGACATGAGCATCACAGACACGCGCTGGAAGATCTACGATGAGCGCCTCGAATCGTATCTCGTCGACTGCTACGACCGGTTTCGCGAGGAGCTGACCTACGGAGACAAACAGACGGTACTGATGCAGACGATCCGCTTCTACTACAAACGCTACGGTTCACATATGATCCAGGAACTGCAAAATGACGAAAACCCGACTTCGGTCGTGCTCAAGAAGGAGATGGCAGCGATCTGGGAACAGCCCGATGCCATCTTCCGGCAGATCGCCGGAGAGGACTGGGAGCAGATGATCGATGATTTTCTCACTGATCTCGAGGCGTGGAAGAACAGGCTGCAGGAACTGATCGAAGGGAATGAGTAGCTGGCCATATCCATACGCAATGACAATGTATACCCCTGAACCGGCACTGCCATGTATGATGTGATCCTGAGCTTTATTACGGCATTTGGACTGACGTACCTGGCCATCCCGTCGATCATCAACATCGCCAGGACCAAACATCTTTACGACGAACCCGATGAGCGCAAGTCGCATAGCACCCGGATTCCGACACTCGGCGGGATCGGCATTTTTGCCGGTGTGATCTTCTCGATCATCCTGTGGACCCCGTTTGATGTGTTTGGTGACCTGCAGTATATTCTCTGCGCCTTCATCATCGTCTTCCTGATCGGTGCCAAGGACGACATCGACCCTATTTCGCCGTACAAAAAATTGCTGGGTCAGATCTTTGCCTCGTTCATCCTGGTCTTCAAGGCCAACGTACGCCTGACCAGTTTGTACGGGATCTTCGGTGTGTATGCGATTCCCGAGATCCCGAGCATCCTGTTATCGATGTTTACCATCCTGGTCATCATCAATGCGTTCAACCTGATCGACGGGATCAACGGACTGTCCGGCAGCATCGCCGCGCTGATCTCACTGGTGCTCGGTACGTGGTTCCTTCTGATCGACCACATCGAAATTGCGATCGTGGCCTACGCGCTGGCCGGCTCGGTGGTGGCTTTTCTGAAATACAATTTCACACCTGCCAAGATCTTCATGGGCGACACCGGCGCGCTGCTGGTGGGATTGGTGTGCTCCATCCTCGCGATCGAGTTTATCGAACTCCACAAGGAGATCCAGGGATCACCGTACGCGTTCATGTCGGCTCCTGCGGTGGCGATCGGTATCCTCGTGTTACCATTGTTCGATACGTTACGCGTGTTTATCATGCGTATTATCCGGGGCAAGTCACCCTTGCACCCCGACCGGTCGCACATCCACCATTTGCTCATCGACTGTGGCCTGACCCATATGCAGGCCACCGGCATCCTCGTGTTCGTCAATCTCCTGTTTATCGGGCTGGCGGTGAAGTTCCAGGGGATTGGCACCCTCAACCTGCTGGTGTTGATCCTGGTCATTGCAACGGCGCTTTCAACCTGGCTCTATTTCTATGCCCGGAACAAGAAGCGCTCCGTCTATCCATCATAACCCAGGATTTTGTCGAGGATCGATCTGCAAAGGCCTGACTGGTCGCTCTTTCATGGCCAGTTCTTTCTGACCCGGCAGCGGGTTGATCCGGGCCCTGCGTGGCATCAATTTCCTCTTGGTGAATGGCTGCTCTACGTCCACAACGCGCTGCCGGTATGCCGGATCACGGATGGGCAAGGACTGGCCGTCGGTCTCTTCCTGGGACACGGCATTGCGCTAACCGGAGAGCTGCAGGACGGAGATCTACAGATCCCCACAGATCCCGATGATGAACAGCTCTTTACCTCTCAGTTGTACCAGATCGCCGGGCGCTGGGCCTGCCTGCTCTGGACCGGTAAATACAAACGATTCTATCTCGACCCCCTTGGCAGCCTGGCCGCGGTTTACGCACCGTCGTCAGGCACCCTGGCCTCCACCACGACCCTGGTCAACGTACTGGCAGGCGCCCATGCGCGTAATCTGGCACGTCCGGTATACCGCTATACACCCAGTGGCTTTCAGTATGGCGACCTGACACCGTTTGAAGACATCCATCGGCTGTTGCCCAACCATTATCTGGATATCGCACGCTTCACCAGTGTGCGGCACCACTACCAGGAAGTGCGACCGGCACGTGTGGCGATGCAGGATCGTACACCGCTTGCGGCGGAGGTCGCACACCATCTGCAGGCGATCGTGGCGACCGTGGCACGCCGCTATCCTGTCGCTTGTACCCTTACCGGCGGTCGCGATACCCGCCTGTTGCTGGCATGTTGTAAGCCGTTTCTGGACGAAACCCGTTTTTTCACCTTCCGATGGGATCGGCAAGGCCGCAATGCCCCGATCGACCAGGAGTACCCACAACGTCTTGCCGAGCGATTCCGTCTCCATCATCAGTATATCCACGCGCCGCAAATTGACGCTTACACCGATCAGTTGTATCAGATGCGTATCGGGTTTTCGACTACTTCAGGACAGGCTCCCAATTTTTACGCCGGGGTAAGGGCAGGGCTTGAGCCCGGCGTAGCGGTGTTGACCGGTTTTGGAGGGTACCACCGTGATCATTTCTGGGCGATCTTCGACAAACTCAAGCAGCCCGTCAATGGACGTACCCTGGTGCAGACCTTCCATGGCAAGCACCTGATGACACCACGCAATGTGGAAGCGATGGAGCAGTTGCTGGCGGAGATCGCGTGGGACGACCCCCATGATCTGATCGATGTCCTTTACCTGGAACAGCGCGTGGGCAGCTGGTCAAGTCCGATGATGTACGGGTTTGCACCCGGGTACCTCTTCCTATCTCCATTCTGCCACCGCACGATCCAGGATATCCGGCTCCGGTATCCAAAGCGCGCCATTCGCCGCACCACACTGACCGTAGAGACGATTAACTACATTTGGCCCGAATTGTCCGAGCTTCCGTATAACAAATACCGCGGAGTCCGTGAACTTCGGAGAAAGGTGGCGCGACGCATTCGAAAATATCGCAGGCGATGGCACAAGAACTGAACGACGTACCGATCAGGCTGCCGGTTGAAACGGTTGTTTTTGACCTGGGGGGAGTCCTGATCGACTGGAACCCGGATTATGTCTACCGGCACATCTATCCGGATCCAGTAAGGCGGCAGTGGTTTTTCGAAAACATCTGCACCCACGAATGGAATCTGGAGCAGGACGCTGGTCGGCCCCTCGCCGAGGCGACTGCCGAAAAGGTGGCTGAGTTCCCTGAATATGCCGAGCAGATCCAGGCCTTCTACGGACGTTGGGAAGAAATGCTCGGGGAGGCGATTGCTCCCAATGTCGCACTGCTCAAACAGTTGCGCGCTCAGGGAAATGTGCGCCTGTACGCACTAACCAACTGGTCACAGGAGACCTTTCCAATCGCGCTTGACCGCTTTGACTTTCTGCAATGGTTTGAAGGGATCGTCGTTTCGGGCCTGGAGGGTGTGATCAAGCCATATCGTGAGATCTATGAGATCCTGTTGAGCCGCTACAGCATTCCGGCAGCCACCTCCGTCTTTATCGACGACAACTACCTGAATGTTGAGGGCGCCAGGGCCGCCGGCATGCAGGCCCTCCATTACACAGAAGCCGATCAACTGCGAAAGGACCTCGCACCTCTCCTTTCCAGCTCTACCCCTTGATCCTGAATTCCTATCTTCCATTCCATGAAGGGCACACGTGCATTCCGCTGGTCGTTTGTGGTCGCCCTGGCCGGTTTTCTGTTTGGTTTTGATACTGCCGTCATCTCGGGTGCCGATCAGCCGATCCAGAAGCTGTGGGGCCACGGGGATCTGTTTCACGGCATCTTCATCATGTCGATGGCGCTGTGGGGCACAGTCATCGGCGCTGTCTTTGGCGGCATCCCGTCTGACCGCCTGGGCCGCAAACGGACGTTGTTCTGGATCGGCGTGCTTTACCTGCTGTCTGCCCTTGGATCGGCGCTGGCTGTCGATCCCTACAGCTTCTCCTTTTTCCGCTTTATTGGGGGGCTCGGGGTCGGCGCCTCCTCGGTCGCGGCCCCGACCTACATTTCAGAGATCGCGCCGGCTCAGCGCCGGGGACGGCTGGTTGCCCTGTATCAGTTTAACATCGTTTTCGGCATCCTGATCGCCTATCTGTCGAACTACTTGCTGGGCGGCATCGGGGATGACGCCTGGCGCTGGATGCTCGGGGTCGAGGCGGTTCCCGCGGCGGTATACCTCCTGATGGTGCGTGGCATCCCCAACAGTCCGCGCTGGCTGATCCTGCGCAAGCAAGACGAAGGGCAGGCGCGTGAGGTATTGGCACAGCTCGATCTGGATGCTGACATGGACACCGTCATCGCGGATATCCGCAAATCCGACCACCACGAGACGGACAAGGCGGTGTTTGCACGGCGGTATCGTTTTCCTGTGATCCTTGCATTCCTGCTCGCATTTTTCAACCAGCTGTCCGGGATCAATTTCGTGATCTATTACGCCCCGCGCATCTTCGAGTCGGCCGGCCTTGGTGCCAGCACCGCGCTGCTGTCGACCGCCGGGATCGGACTGACCAACCTGTTGTTCACGCTGCTGGGCATGTATCTGATCGATCGCTCCGGACGCAAGCGGTTGATGCTGTTCGGCTCGATCGGATACATCATTTCACTGGCGCTGTTGTCGCGGGCTTTTTTCATGGAGGATTTCGGGAGTATGTCAGTGCCGATCTTTGCGTTCATGTTTATCGCATCGCATGCGGTGGGTCAGGGGGCGGTCATCTGGGTCTTCATCTCGGAGATCTTCCCCAATCAGGTGCGCGCTGCCGGGCAGTCACTGGGCAGCTCGACCCATTGGGTGTTTGCCGCCGTCATCACGCTTCTCATGCCGTACGTGCTGGGGGAATTCAGCGGCGGGCCCATCTTCGCATTCTTTGCCGGCATGATGGTCTTGCAACTGCTCTTTGTACTCTTGGTGATGCCAGAAACCAAGGGTGTCTCCCTCGAGGACCTGGAGAAAAAACTGACGCGCTGAGATGGAGTGGATTTATGTATTTGTGGGCGGCGGACTGGGTAGTCTGTGCCGGTACGGGGTCGCCCGGCTGGCCATGCGCTGGGAGGTGAACCTGCCATTAGGCACCATTCTCGCCAACGTCATTGCCTGCTTTTTGCTCGGTCTGCTGATGGGCTGGATGACCCGCCATCCGGAGCAGCGTGCATTACAACTCTTGCTGGCCGTTGGCTTCTGTGGTGGGTTCAGCACCTTCTCGACGTTCTCGCTGGAGAATGTACAGCTCTGGCAAAACGGTGCCTATACAACCGCCATGCTCAATGTGCTGCTCAGTGTGGTGCTTTGCTTTGGCAGTGTTTTGGCCGGGATGAAACTGCTGAGCAGCTGAGATTATCCAGCGGGCTGATGGTGCAGCGCTACAGCAATCTTCAATGGCGAACCATCGATCCACTCGACTGTATCACCTTCCAGATCAGCCGAAATCTTAAGCTGCCGCGCCAGCGTTTCATTTTGGATATAGTCTTTGAAGGCCTCAACTGCCCGACGAATGTCATCATGGTTTTCAACGGTCACGACAATGTGATCGGTCACATTGAAATCCTTGTCCTTACGGAGATTCTGGATGCGGTTGACCAAATCACGGGCAAAGCCTTCGGCCTCCAGCAATTCATCGATGTGTATGTCGAGGGCAACAGTCAGCATCCCGTCACTGGCGACCAGCCACCCGGGGATATCCTCAGTGACGATCTCGATATCTTCCAGCGTGAGGTCGTACGTGGTGCCGTTGACGGCGAGGGCAAATGCGTTGGACCGCTCGATCTCCGCGATCGCCGCATCGTCCAAGTCCTGGATGATCGCCGTGCCTGCTTTCATGTCCTTCCCCAACCGGCGCCCGAGGGTTTTGAAATTGGGTTTGGCCTTCTTCTTGATCACGCCTGACGTGTCGGACACGTATTCGATGTCCTTGACATTCGTCTCGGTGAGGATCAGGTCTCGGACGGCCTCCACCTGCTCGCGGAAATGATCATCCAGGACTGGCAACAAGATCCGGGGCAAGGGCTGGCGCACCCGGATCTTTTCCTTCTTGCGTAAGGAAAGCACTAATGAGGAAATGCGCTGGGCATAGTCCATACGCTGTTCGAGGTCCGCATCGATATACTCCTCCTCGACCGGTGTCAGATCGGTAAGATGGACCGAGATATGACGCAACGGAGTCTTGTTGGCGACGGCCTTGTCACGGATCACCTCCGTCAGGTTGCGGTACAGCCAGTCGGCGAAGATGGGCGCCACCGGCGCCATCAATTGTCCCGTCACGAGCAGGCACTGAAAGAGTGTCTCGTATGCCATCTGTTTGTCTTCCGACATCTCGCCTTTCCAGAACCGGCGGCGGTTGAGACGCACGTACCAATTTGACAGGTGATCCGACACGAACGTCTCGATCGCACGACATGCCTGGGTCGGTTCATAGTCGTCCATCCAGCGGCGATATTCAGCCACCAGACTATTGAGTTTTGAGATGATCCAGCGGTCGATCTCCGGTCTGCCTGCAACGTCGGTCACGTGCATTTCATCCATCTCGAAGCCGTCGATGTTGGCATACAGCGCGAAGAATGAGTACGTGTTGTAGAGCGTGCCAAACAGCTTGCGCTGGATCTCAACGATACCCGCCGGATCAAACTTGAGGTTGTCCCAGGGCTGGGCGTTCGAGATCATGTACCACCTTGTTGCATCGGCACCGTAGGCCGCGATCGTCTCGAAAGGGTCAACAGCGTTGCCCAGGCGCTTGGACATCTTCCGCCCTTCCTTGTCCTGGACCAGACCATTGGAGATCACGTTGCGGTACGCCACACTGTCGAAGACCATGCTGGCAATGGCATGGAGGGTAAAAAACCACCCGCGGGTCTGGTCCACGCCCTCGGCAATGAAGTCAGCCGGGAAGTTCTTTCTGAACGTTTCTTCGTTCTCAAACGGGTAGTGCCATTGTGCGTAGGGCATCGACCCACTATCAAACCACACGTCGATCAGGTCGGTCTCGCGACGCATCGGACGTCCATCTTCCGAAACCAGCACGATATCATCGATAAACGGCCGGTGCAGATCTTCCGGAACCGACTGTGACAGCCCAAGTGCGGCATTCGCTTTTTCGATCTCATGGGCAAGCTGTTGGACAGAGCCAATACAGATCTCTTTGTCTGCCTCCTCCGTGCGCCAGATCGGCAGGGGCACCCCCCAGTATCGCGAGCGTGACAGGTTCCAGTCCTGAAGGTTCTCCAGCCAGTTGCCAAAGCGCTTTTCGCCGGTGTGGGCCGGCTTCCAGTTGATGGTGTTATTGAGCTCGATCATCCGCTCCTTGCATGCCGTGGAGCGTACAAACCAGCTGTCGAGCGGATAGTACAGGACGGGCTTGTCGGTGCGCCAGCAGTGCGGGTAGTTGTGGCTGTACTTACGCACATCGAAGGCCTTGTTCTCCTCCTTCAGCTTGATGCTGATATCGACGTCCACGTTGCGGTAGGCATCACCCTCATCCTTGTAGTCCTTGACATAGCGTCCGGCAAAGTCTGTGACCGAGTCGATAAATTTGCCTTGCTCGTCAACCAGCGTCAGCGAGCCCATGCCGTACTTCTTTCCGATCTGCATGTCGTCGGCGCCGAATGACGGGGCGATGTGCACGATCCCGGTCCCGTCTTCTGTGGAAACAAAATCGCCCAGCAGGACCTTGAAGGCATCACCATCTTCCGGTTGCACGTATGGCAGCAACTGCTCGTAGTCGATCATTTCAAAACGGGCGCCGCTCCATTCTCCGATCACCCGGTAAGGAATGATCTTGTCCCCCGGTGCGTAGGCGGCGATATCCGCCTCGGCCTGCTCTGGTTTGAACCAGGTACCGAGCAAGTCCTTCGCCAGGATCACATTGACAGGCAGGTGGGTGTACGGATTGAAGGTGTGCACCAGCACGTAATCGATCTTCGCTCCGGCGGCAAGGGCTACGTTACTCGGCAGCGTCCACGGTGTGGTGGTCCAGGCCAGGAAGTAGACATCGCCTTCCGTGACATGGTCATAAAGGAACTCTGACTTCTCATTCCGCACCACCCTGAACTGAGCGACAGCCGAGGTGTCCTTGACATCCCGGTAAGTCCCCGGCATGTTCAATTCATGTGAACTCAGACCGGTCCCGGCCGCAGGTGAATAGGGCTGGATGGTATATCCTTTGTACAACAGATCCTTGTCGTACAACTGCCTGAGCAGGTACCAGACCGACTCGATATAGTCATTTTCATAGGTGATATACGGATCATGGAGGTCGACCCAGTACCCCATCTTGCGGGTAATGTCGTCCCATTGATCCTTGTAGCGCATTACGGTCTCGCGGCATTTCCGGTTGTACTCGGCGACGGAGATCTTCTTGCCGATGTCCTCCTTGGTGATCCCGAGTTCCTTTTCCACGCTCAGTTCGATCGGCAGGCCATGGGTGTCCCAGCCGCCTTTGCGCTCCACACGACGGCCTTTCAGGGTATGATAGCGACAAACCAGGTCCTTGATGGTCCGCGCCATGACGTGATGGATACCCGGCATTCCGTTGGCTGAAGGAGGCCCCTCATAGAATACATAGCGAGCGCTCTCGGGCCTTTGCTCCACACTTTTGGTAAAGACATCGTGTTCCTCCCAAAAACTGAGGATCTCCCGATCGATCGCCGTCAGGTCAAGCTGTTTATACTCCGGATATTTCATGGTCACTTTGCTCGTTCATTCAACAAAAAAAGCCCCGTGGCAATCTGACGAGGCTTCATTGTTCAGATTGCAATGGGGTACTCAGGTAATAATAATGATGCTGAATGTTGTCATCATACCGTAAAGGTAGCAGTTCTTTCAGGAAGACGCAATGTCACGCAAGCTCAGCTGGGAGTCCGCGAGTCGAAATGGGTGCAGGCAGCTTTCACAGCGTGCCCACGGTCAATGGGACGAGGACGCCCCTGCGAGCGGAAATAGCCTTACCTTTGCCCACTTCAGAAAAAGCACATTCAGATGTATCGCACGCACAATTGCGGACAACTCAGGATCGAAGACGCAGGGAGCGAGGTGACCCTTAGCGGATGGGTGCAGATTGCCCGCGAGTTTGGTGGTCTGACCTTCGTGGATCTGCGGGACAGATACGGGATCACCCAGCTGGTCTTCGACATGGAGGAAGACGCCGAGCTCTGTCAGCGCGCACGCAAACTGGGCCGTGAATTTGTGATCCGGGCAACGGGTACCGTGCGCGAGCGCAGCAATAAGAACCCCAACCGCCCCACCGGTGAGATCGAGATCCTGGTGCAGCGATTTGAGGTGCTCAACCCTTCCCAGGTACCGCCATTTACGATCGAGGAAGAGACCGACGGAGGCGACGAGCTGCGCATGAAATACCGCTACCTTGACATCCGTCGCGATACCGTGAAGGAGAAGATCATCTTCCGCAGCAAGGTGGCGATCGAAACCCGCAAGCACCTATCTGGAGAAGGATTTATTGAGGTTGAAACGCCTTGTTTGATCAAGAGCACGCCGGAGGGCGCCCGTGACTTTGTAGTACCCAGCCGTATGAATCCCGGGCAGTTTTACGCCCTGCCACAGTCGCCGCAGACCTTCAAACAGATCCTGATGGTCGCCGGGCTTGACAAGTATTTCCAGATCGTCAAATGCTTCCGCGACGAAGATCTGCGCGCCGATCGCCAGCCTGAATTTACCCAGATCGACTGCGAGATGGCTTTCGTCACGCGCGACGAGGTGCTCGACACGTTCGAGAGATTGACCAGGTATCTGTTCGATGCCTGTATCGGGGTTGACCTGCCGGCATTCCCGCGCATGTCGTATGACGATGCGATCCGGGACTATGGATCGGACAAGCCCGATACCAGGTTTGGCATGCTGATCCGCGATCTGGACGATGTCGCCAGGGGCAAGGGCTTTCAGGTCTTCGACAGTGCGGAATCAGTTGTAGCGATCCGGGTGCCCGGGCAGGCCGAGGCCTATACCAGGAAGAAACTGGACGCGCTCACTGACTGGGTCAAACGTCCACAGATCGGTGCCAAGGGTCTGATCTATGTCAAACTGAATGCAGACGGCACGATCAAATCTTCGGTCGACAAGTTTTTCTCACAGGATGACTTGTCGGATTGGGCCCGCGTCCTGGGCGCGGAAAGCGGCGATCTTTTGTTGGTACTGAGTGGTGATGCTGAGACCGTGCGGCAGCAAATGGGCGAGCTCCGCCTGGAAATGGGCCGGCAGCTCGGGCTCATGTCCAAAACGGATTTCAAGCCGTTGTGGGTCGTTGATTTTCCCTTGCTCGAATGGGATGAAGACAGCGAGCGCTTCCATGCCATGCACCATCCCTTTACCTCGCCCAAAAGGGAGGATATCGGTCGCATGCTCGACGGAGACCACGAAACCATGAAATCGCTGCGGGCCGACGCATACGACCTGGTGATAAATGGCGTTGAAATTGGGGGCGGTTCGATCCGGATCCACGATCGTGCCTTGCAGGAGCGCAATTTCAAGTTGCTGGGTTTCACGCCGGAAGAGGCGGAAGAGCAATTTGGGTTCCTGCTGGGAGCGTTTGAGTATGGGGCGCCTCCGCATGGTGGCATCGCCTTCGGATTTGACCGGCTGTGCGCGGTGATGCAGGGCGAAACATCGATCCGTGATTTTATCGCCTTCCCCAAAAACAACATGGGCCGCGACATGATGATCGATGCCCCGTCACGGATTCACGACGAACAACTCACGGAGCTGGGGCTCCGTCTGATCGACCAATAGGGTATGAACGCATTGCTCAGGGCCTTCTGGATCTACTGCTTGCTGATGCTCGCTGCCGGCGTGGCAACTGGCCAGGCCATCCATATCGTCAATACAACCGACGACACCGACGACCTGGTCTGCAATGCCGCGCATTGCAGCCTGCGGGAGGCGATCAATGCCTCCAACACCAATATCGGTCCTGATAGTATTGCCTTCAACATCCCCGGTCCGGGCGATCACGTCATTGCGGTCCAGTCACCGCTGCCGGCCATCCGCGATTCATTCCTGACCATCGATGGCACCACGCAGCCCCTCAACTTTCCGATGAACGGCAAGATCATCATTGACGGGTCTGCCCTGAGTGGCAATGCGGATCACGGCTTCGTCATCTATACCCGGCACACCCGAATTTTCGGCTTGCAGATCCGGAATTTCCCGGGTGATGGCATCCAGCTGTTTGGCGGGTTTCTCGATGACCCTAACCTGTCTGACATCACTATCGGCGCTCCTGAACGAGGTAATGTCATCATCGGAAATGGTGCATACGGCATCGAAGGCCCGGTCGACAAGCGTGTCCGGTTTCAACACAATTATATTGGTACGGACCTGTCGTTCAACCCGGGTCTGGGCAACGCCTGGGATGGGATCTTTTTGCAGGTCCTGACCGGAGAGGACGTGATGATCGGTGGAGCATTTGCCGCAGAACAAGGCAATTACCTGTGCTCCAATGGATTTTCCGGTATCAGGCTGCGCATCGAGGATGCCGCGCAGATCGATCCGTCCCTGCGCATTGCGGGCAACCGCATCGGAACGGACATCACGACGTTGGTCGATCTCGGCAATGCCGGCAGCAACTTCGGGGGCACCACCGACGGTGGAGGGATCGCGATCCTGGGCGAGGGTGCGCTGCGCATCGGGGGCGGTGGTGACAGCACCAACGTGATCGCCTACAATCCCGACGGCATCTATCTCGACGGTGTCAGTGGCAAGACCCTTTACCAGAATCAATTCCTCTGCAATACTACCGCCGGCATCCGGCTCGAAAACATGGCGAATGATGGCATCGAGGAACCCAACAGCCTCTGTGTCGGCCCTGATGCCGTTCAGGGTCGTTGTGAAGCCAATGCCCGCGTCGATGTTTTCTTTCATGATGCATCAGGGTGTGCCGGTGTCCCCTGCCAGGGGCGCTCCTTTCTTGGCACCACAACGGCTGATGCCAGCGGCGCGTGGACGCTCAATGCGGCAGTGCCTATGGGCACGTCAGTGACTGCGGTGGCCACTAACGGGATGGGCAGCACTTCCGCATTTTCATCCTGCTCCGACATGCTCGAAGTCATCGCCAGCAATACCGGCCCCTATTGTCAGGGCGATACGGTGTTTCTGATGGCCGAATTTATCGGCACGCCCAGCAACCCGACCTTCGAATGGTCCGGACCAGGCGCGTTCGAGTCGACCGAACAAAACCCGACGGGAGCGATGCTTCCCGGTCTGTACTTGCTGGTCGTCCGCGACGGAAATTGCGTGGATACAGCCGAAACGGTGGTGGAGATCAACGGCCCTACTCAAGGCTTTCTGACCGACATCTGCATCGGACAGCAATTTGTGCTCAACGGCAATGTCTACGACATCAACAATACCCAGGGCATGGAGATCCTGGAAGGGGCCAACCGGTTCGGATGTGACAGCATTGTTCTCATTGACCTGCAGTTTAACGAATCCATCGAAGCCCGCCTGGCCGCATCCAGCCCGTATGCATGTGTAGGCGATACTGTGACCTTTACGGTCGAGATCGACCTGGGAGACCCGGGGCCATACGAACTCATTTATACCGATGGTGTCAACCCGGTCGATACCCTGAACGGAGTCTTTGACGGGCACGAGATCACACGGGTGGTGACCCAGACCTTGTCTCTGGAGATGATCGACCTCAATGCCTCCTTTACGGTGTGTGATCCGATCATCGGCACTTCGGATACCGTATTTGTCAGTGACATCGCGGTCACCGGCATGATCTCCGATTTTGGCGGGGTCAATGTCACCTGCGCCAATGGCAACGACGGCGAAATTGACCTGAATATCACGGGCTCTGTGGGCGATCTGACGTTCGACTGGAATCAACCTGGCCTGTCAGACAGTACCGAAACAGGACTCTCGGATGGTGTCTACAGCGTCACGGTCACGGATGCGAGTGGTTGCAGTGCGGTCTTCGATACTGTCCTGGTCGCCCCTGATGGCCTGGAACCGGTGATCAATGTCATGCGCCCGAGCTGCGTCGGTGCCACCGATGGCAGTATCGTGATCGACGATGTTGCCAACGTCGATGGCACCTTGCTCTGGTCTCCGGACAGCATGACTTTCGTTCCCGTGTCGGGGTTTCCTCTTATTCTGGATATGCTACCCGCCGGTCAGCAATTCGTTTATTTCACCGATGACAGCGGCTGTGTGCTGGAGGCGGAAGTCTTCATTCCGGCCGGAGATGTGCCCCTCATTGATATCGGTAGTTCGGAGATCAGCATTCTCTCCGGCGACTCGGTGCAACTCAACGTGGAAACCGACCTGCCCAACGCCACCATCCTGTGGGAGCCAGGCAGCCTGGTGACCTGTCAAACCTGCCCCGATCCACTGGCCTTTCCGACCCAGACGCAGTTTTTCAGGGTAACCCTGCAAAACGACGAGGGGTGCGTGATTGCCGACTCGGTGCTGATCAATGTCTTCACACCCAAGCGCGTCTACATTCCCAACGTTTTCAGTCCCAACCGGGATCAGGTCAATGATTTCTTCTACGTGCAGGCCAATGACTTTGCAGTGGCTGTAGACATGCTGGTGGTGGAGCGCGGCGGCGTGGTCGTCTACGATGTCCAGGGTATCCCGCCCAATGTGGAGGCCGCCGGCTGGGACGGCACTATGAACGGGCAGCTGGTCAATCCCGGTGTGTATGCCTACCTCATCCGGATCCATTTTTCCGACGGCAGCGAACTACCGTATTCAGGGACGGTGACAGTCGTTAGATAGTGTTCGGTGCTTGTCCCGTATGCGTAGCGTAGCGGAGTCGTGCGGGGTTCAGGTGCGCTTGTGCTCATGTTACGGACGTGGGCTTGAAGCCGGTTTGAATGCTATTCGTAAGACCTTCAAGAGCATGCCATGAATGCATGTTTTGAAAGGCGTCCATTCCAATAAAACTACGACAACTAAACACCCAATAACTTGAACACGTGAACACTTGAACACGTGAACACTTGAACACGTGAACACTTGAACACTTGAACACTAAGCCCTCAGACGCGCGTAATCCAGATAGTAC
>JAWWBX010000020.1:0-25899 GCA_033720735.1 Saprospiraceae bacterium | reverse complement strand
TTCCACAACCCTTGAGTACAGTCCGACCGCTGCCTGCAGATCTCCGTTGATCTCTTCCTCATAGACGGCCTGGCTGAGCAAGGAAGCGGCATCCTGCGCACGCGCACATACCACGCACATCGATACGAGACACAACAGTAATTGATACTTCAACATACCCTCCGTACGAATATCAGCCGGTCATTCCACAACTTCGAGTTGCTTTGGCGAAGTTGTGTGAAGACTTTATGAAGTTTTCAGTCTACAACAAGTTTGTATCCCACGCCGCGCACTCCCAGCAGCCATTGCGGGTGTGCCGGATCGCGTTCGAGCTTGCGCCGCAAATTGGCGACATGGGTATCGACCGTGCGTGCGTCCACGATCACGTCCTCTCCCCACACAGCATCCAGGATCTCATCCCTGGTGAGCACGCGTCCATGATGCGCCAGAAAGTACCTGAGCAGTGAGAATTCGAGTGCTGTCAGGTTGATCGGTTGTCCGTCCTTCCGCACATTGTGGCCGTCCAGGTCAATTTCAATATTCCCGAATCCGCGCACAGTGGGTCTGGTTGCCGAGCTACGCCTGAGGATCGCCTTGACCCGCGCCTGCAGTTCCCGCGGACTGAATGGTTTGGTGACATAGTCATCGGCCCCGATCTCCAGGCCTACGATGCGGTCCACCTCCTGACCTTTGGCGGTCAGCATGATGATAGGCACCTCATTTTCCCGCTGCCGGAGGGCGCGACACACCTCAATACCGTCCATGCCCGGCAACATCACATCAAGCAGGATCAGATCGGGGCGCCAGGTCATTGCTGTTGCAAACCCCTCATGACCATCTCCCGCCACTTTGACCTGATAACCGGCCAGCGTAAAATCATCTTCCAGTGCCATCCGGATGGCCGCTTCGTCTTCGACGATCAGGATCTTATTCATGGTCTTCAGATTCATCAGCCGGTAATTCAAAAACTACTTTCGTGCCTTGTCCCGGGGTGCTGCCTATGCGTACCGTGCCACCGTGCGCGGCAATGATCTCCCGCACCAGGTGCAATCCGATCCCGCTCCCCTTGAGATGCTTGTGCTGCTCAGACTCTACCCGGTAGAAGCGCTCAAATACACGTTGTTGATCCTTTTCGGGGATCCCAATGCCGAGGTCATGTACCACTGCTTGCACGG
This sequence comes from Saprospiraceae bacterium, assembly GCA_033720735.1. Classification (GTDB taxonomy): domain Bacteria; phylum Bacteroidota; class Bacteroidia; order Chitinophagales; family Saprospiraceae; genus B8-G4. The sequence continues at coordinate 24,745 of JAWWBX010000020.1, read as the reverse complement.
ATCCGTTCTGCATCGAAAGTCGCACGCTCACCTGCCTCGACGACCCTGAATACTTGACCGCGTTGTCCAGTAGATTGTCTATCACCTGTGCCATGGCCTCCTCATCGATCTGCACAACCGGAAGGTGCGGCGGGACCTCCAGATCAAACACAAAGCCCGCATCACCGTACCGCTGTCGGGCCCTGGCTACCGAACGACTAATGACCGGCGCCAGTTCGGCTTTGCATAGCCGGTATTTCTTCTTGCCTTGCTCGATCCGTGAAAAGTCAAGGATATTGTCGATCAGCTGGGTGAGTCGCGAACCCTGCTGAAGCATCACCGAGTAGTACGTATCTCGCTTTGCCTCCGGGACCCTTCCCTGCTGCAACATCTCCGTCATCTGCCGGATCGCCGTCAGCGGGCTCTTGAACTCATGCGATACCGTTGCGACAAACTCGGATTTCATCTGGTTGAGCTGCAACTCCCGGTTGACTGAATAGACCACGAACAGCAGTCCCGTGATAAACATCGCGCCGATGAAGAGGAAGATATACAGGTAGCCGCCTCGTCCTGAACGCAGCATGGAACCCATAAAACTGACCGGAGAGGCCGTGCCAACCAGCGTCAGATGCGGAAGATAGGCCGGGAACCGGACCTCCACCATATCCCGCTCTGGCATTGTCACTTCCCGCGGCCCGGATGGCTGGCGTGCGTCGCGCACCGTCCATGCCCATCCGCCATGTACGCTCAATCTGACGAGCAAGGGTTCGACGACCGAGGTGACAAGGCTTTCGGCTGAAGTGAGCATGGCCCAGGTCGTATCGACCGCTGATGGCACCAACGAAATGATGCACCGCCAACCATCAGCCTCATATGATTGCCGGACCTGCGTGCCCATCCACGAAGCGGGCAGGAGATCCGGGGCGCGTTCTGTGAGATAATGGAACACATCGAGCTGATACCCTGTGAGCCGATCCCCTTCAAGACATGCGTGCAGCAGTCGATCTATGTCCGTCCACATTCCTGGCGGCAGGGCATCCCGCACGGTGTTCAGTTGTCCGTAGATCTCCGCTGCCTTTTGACTGAATAGTGTGTAGATCGGCGGTTTCAATGGCCAACGTGACGAGCTCAGATCAGCCAACAGATCACGCAATGCGCCGGCAGCTGCCTCCTGGTCGCCATTCTCAAAGTGCAGCGCACACAATTCGGCACTGGCTGTGAGCCCGAACGGAATGCTCTGCGCCAGCCGAAAATCCGCAAAGCTGTCACGCATCAATGCATAGTGCCCAACGGCCTCCTGATAAGTGGCCCGCTTTTTTGCCAGACGGGCAAGTGCGTTGCAGGCCATGGCACGTACGGCAGCCTCGTGGTTCTGCCCGGACAGCTCGCGATAGAATGCAATCGCCTGCTCCAGCTGTTGATGCTGATATTCCAGTGTCCACCCGGTCGGCGGCTCGCGAGCGACAAGTTGGTCTGGCGGCAGATCGATCATATCGACATCATCCGGGATATACAGCAGCTGGGCGGCGGCCATCCGCACGCCAGACGGTGTGATCCGGTAGGCAGCAACGATATCAGGATGGTCCTCCACAAATGCGGCAATCCTGCCGGGCCGGTCACCGGCTGATGTGGAACCCCCAATCAGTTCAGTAAAGCGGGCTTCTCTTTGACCCAGGATCCATTCTGCGGTGTCGATGATCCCTGATGCCTCTTGTAGTGCCAGCCGACGCTGTTCCCGCTCCGCGAGTGCCTGATCATTCCGGATCCCCCTGAAGGCCAGGATCCCCATCACCACACCGGGAACTACAATACCCAGAATGAAGTACCAGACAATCCGGTACTGTGATGCGGAGCGCAGAAGCTCGCGTAGCAATCGGGGTGTTTTCAGGGGCATGCCCCCTTAAGTTACGGAAGACTTCAAAAGTCTTGGCACGAGACTTCAAAAGTCTCCAAGACTTTTGAAGTCTGGCCACTCGATCCCTACACCCTTTCCAGCACAGTCGCATACCCCTGCCCCACGCCTACACACATGGTCACCAGCGCATAGCGGCCCCCTTGCTTCTGGAGCTCAAGTGCCGCGGTCAACAGGATGCGGGCACCGGTCATGCCGAGCGGATGGCCGATGGCAATGGCGCCGCCATTGGGATTAAGGCGGGGATCGTTGTCCTCCAGCCCCATTTCACGCGTGCACGCCAGCACCTGTGCTGCAAAGGCCTCATTGATCTCAATAATGTCCATCTGATCCAGCGTCAAGCCCGCTTTGCCCAAAGCCTTCTGAGAGGCGTACACCGGCCCGATCCCCATGACACGTGGTTCGACGCCGGACACGCCGGAGGCAACGATCCGGGCAATGGGTTGGAGTTTGTGCTCGGCCACCGCTGCTTCCGAGGCGACCAGCAAAGCTGCCGCTCCGTCATTCAGACCGGAGGCGTTGCCGGCGGTGACGGAACCGCCCTCTGTCTTGAAGGCGGGTCTGAGTTTAGCCAGACCTTCGAGCGTGGTGAAGTCCTTGATGAATTCGTCGGCATCAAACACCAAGGGCTCAGACTTGCGGCGCGGAATTTCCACCGAGACGATTTCGGCCGCGAGTCGGCCCGTATCACGGGCTCGCGTGGCCTTCATCTGCGACCAATACGCGAAGCGGTCCTGATCTGCGCGGCTGATGCTGTACATCTCCACGAGATTTTCTGCCGTTTCGCCCATGGCATGCGTGCCATACAATGCTTTCATCCGCGGATTGACAAACCTCCATCCAAACGATGAATCGTGCATTTGCGCATCACTACCAAACGGGGCCGATGCTTTGGAGATTACCCACGGGCCGCGCGTCATGTGCTCGACTCCGCCCGTGATAAAGAGATCACCGTCACCGGTTTGGATCGCACGATGCGCATGGATCGTGGCGGACATCCCTGATGCGCAGAGGCGATTGACCGTCTCACCGGGCACGCTCCATGGCAACCCGGCCAGCAGCAGGGCCATGCGTGCGACATTGCGGTTGTCTTCGCCGGCCTGATTGGCGCAGCCCAGCATCACATCATCAATGCGGTCGGGCGGCAGGTCCGGATTGCGGTCCATCAGTGCCTTGATGACATGCGCGGCAAGATCGTCGGTTCGTACGGGGGCGAGCGTCCCGCGAAATTTCCCTATGGGTGTGCGGATCCCGTCGATGAGATAAGTATTGGTCATGGTAGCAGTTAAACGCGGGTAAAGATGAAGAGTTTTGGGCTAAAGACCCGATGGCCCCGGTATTAACCGCCGGCCTGCCTCATTCGCCACGATCGTCATCGTGCTTTGACGTCCAGAGGATGGCCGGGGCAAGGCATGATTTCCGTTATGGAAACGATTGAAATCGTTTCTGGGACTCGCCCGACTCCTACGACCCACGACTGAAGTCGTGGGCTGAAGTCGTGCGCTGTGGATAGGATGCCATAACCACAACACCTGTCAATTCAATGCATGAGCTGAACGGATGCCATCTCCACCACCAATACACCCCGCGATTTCAATCGTGGGCGCAGCGCCCCCATACCGTTGCACACGGAGCCATTTCAATGGCTTCAATCCACAAACGCCACCGCATAGACCATCGGCAGGTAGTTACTGATCGTTTCCCAACTCTCTCCCCCATCCCTGGAATGAAACAGATTGCCGGTGGTCGTGCCAAATACGAGGCTGTCGCCTGACTTCACCAGGCTGTGCCGGTACACGATATCGAAACACCCCTCCTGTGGCAATCCGCTGCGGTACGCCTGCCAGGTCTTGCCGCCGTCGTCGGTGCGGCACACGCACAGGGCCTCATCGACAGCCACGCGGATCTCGTCGCTGATGGCGGGCACCACCCAGGCGACGTCGGGATCGTTCTCGTCCACTGCGACTGCAAATCCGAAATGTGCCGGTCCATCTTTCTCACCCACATCCTGCCAGGTCTGTGCGCCGTCAGTCGTCCTGAAGATGCCGCAATGGTTTTGCTGCCACATGTGATCAGGGTGGGAGGCACAAGCTACCAGCAGGTGCGGATCGTGTCCGACATCAGCATATGGGTCGGGCAGGAAGTCGGCACGGAGTCCCTTGTTGCGCACTTGCCAGGTCTTGCCGCTGTCGCGGGTCTCGTAGACGCCGGCACAGCTGATGCCGATGTACACATGGTCGCTGTCACGCGGATCCACCACGACCGAGTGGATGCCCGGGTGGTCCATGCCGCCACCAAACCAGTTGGTTTGGCGTTTCGGGTCATTCCACAAGGGCTCATTGAGAGTAAATGTCTCACCCCGGTCCTCGCTCACGAACAGCCCGCCCGGCACGGTTCCCATCCAGAGACGGTCAGGATACGCGGATCCTCCGTTGGCCACGGCCCAGACGTAGTTGAGGGCCGCAGGCACGCCTTCCTTGACTTCCGCCCCTTCCGGATACTTCGGAGCAGCAACCTCTTCCCAACTGCCACCGAAGTCACGTGACCGTTGCACCTTGATACCCCAATGGCCATGATCCTGGTAAGCCCACAGGGTGTCATGCACGGGGTCGTAGTGTGTCAGACAAATGGGAATGCCTTTGAAATGCAGTGTGTCGTACTTCCAACTTCCGTTCTTGCGGGTGTAAACTACGAGGCCTTTGCGCGTGGAGACAAGGAGTTTCATTTGCGTGTATTTAGAGGAATAACATAAAAAGTCCAATAAATGCGGAGCGTCCGGCAGAAGGCTCGATCGCAATCCGATTGCTCCCATCCATTGAATAGCGGTAATCAAAGATCTGCTCCGTATTGAATGGATTGTTGATTGCCGTATAGATGACGGTAAACTTGTTAAACAGGTTGGTCAGCCAGCTTGCGTTGAGTGAAGCGTTGTGGTAGGCCTTCGTGCGCCCGTCCAGAAACGCGCTGGTATTGGGATCCTCATAGGCGCGACCCGAGGCAAAGGTGTACCCGACGCCGAATTGCCAGCGCGCATTGGGGCTGTATTTGGTCACTACATTCAAAGTGTGGTCAGTGATGAAGCGCGGGGTGGCCGATACCGGGTAGGCCAGATACTTGCGCTCTGAATCGATCCAGGAGTAGCTGATCCAGTAATCAATGTTCTTCAAGGTCTTTTTGTCGCGCCAGAACACATCGATCCCGGTAGCATGCCCGTGGCCATTGTTGCCCCGGGTCAGATCTCCCTCATACGTCACCAGATCCCGGTAATCCTTGTGGTAGGCCTCGATCCTGAATGTGTATTGTTCGGTCAGGTACTGGTAATTGAGAATATAGTGCGCTGCGCGTTGAAAGTCCAGATCCGGAGCGCTGCGTTGAAAATCTGCTTCCGGGGTCTGGTAAAACAAGCCATAGGCGACGGCCATCTGACTGCGCTTGCCGGTCTTGTAGGCGATGGATGTGCGCGGAGCGATATTCTGCCGGTCGATCAACCCTTCATGTTCGGCACGCAGTCCAAGCCGGATGGCCAGATTCTGGCTGAACTTGATATCCGTCTCTGCGTAGCCTGACAGAAATATGCCATCCCATGATCCCTCAAATTCTTCAAACCTTCCATATTCATCCCGCCACGCGATGTCTGAACCAAAGCGCAGGAACACATCCTTGGCTATCTCACGGCTCAGGGTGACCTTCGCCTGCAACCGTGTCGCATCATCTTCGATCTCGGCCCCTCCGATGGCGGCGTCCTCCACATCACGGCTGGCCGAGATACCGGCGAAAAGACCCCAGTTGTCTGCTACCAGTCCCCGGTACGACGCATTGAAATACAAATTGGTATTGTCAAAGCCAAAGGGCAGCGGCTCTGTCGGGTCCTCGACATTCTCCAGTTGAATGGCTCCCTGCCCGGTCTGGAATTGTGCATACCCTTTGAGCATCCCGCCGCTGCCGGTTCTCTTGCGATAACCCAGTGCTCCGCCGTAACCATGCGGCGCCTCATCCCACTCGCGCCGTTGCGGGATCAGGGCAAAGTAGGGCTCCAGATTGGTATAACCAATGTTGGCGAGGAAGGCCGATGAATCTCTGTAGAGCGCTGTGCGGAACAGGCTGACGCCGACAAGATTGAGTCCGAACCCCGTGGAGGCGGCCTGGGGCAAGTCGGTCGTATTAAGAACCAGCACCGAAGACATGGCCTGTCCATATTCGGCAGAGTAGCCACCCGTGCTGAACATCGTGCCTTTAAACAGGAATGGGTCGAAGCGTCCGCGGGAGGGGATATCCGGGACATCACTGAAGAATGGCCGGTCCACAATGGTACCGTCGATGATCGTCTTGGTCTCAGTGGCTTCACCGCCCCTGACGAAGATCCCGGTTTCATCTCCCACGCGGGTGACTCCCGGCAAGGTCTGCAGGGCGCCATAAATATCTCCAGCGGCCACCGGATTCTGCACTACATCCAGTGGCTTCAGAAAGGTGGCTTTTTTCTCATCGGACGCCTCGAACGCCCCGGCGGCGATGACCACTTCATTCAATTCGGTGGCACCAGACTGGAGCACAACCTCGATGGTGATGGCATCAGACCCCACCGTTATCTGCTGGTAGAACGTCTCGAAGCCCAGGCTGCTGGCCACAAACATGGCATCGCCCTGGTGCGTCGTGGTGAAGGCGAACGCGCCCGTTTCATCAGAAGCCCCGCCATCATAGATCTCATCGAGATAGACGTTGGCGAAGGCCACCGGAGCCCCCTGGGCGTCACGCACTGTCCCCTGGATCGTGGTTTGCCCGACCACGTGCCAACAAATCAAGCTGAAGACCCCAGCCAGCACTGCCCGGTTGCTAGGACTTCTCAAGCTCACCCAGGATGCGTTTCAATTCTTGGTGCTCCGGAAATTCTTTGAGGCCGCGCTTGCAGGTCAGAATGCCTTCGGGCTTGCGCTTCTCACGCTGATAGTACAAAGCCAGGTACATGAATGCCTCATCGCGCCCCCAACTCGGTGCATCCGGAGTGTCAGAAGCTGCCGCCGGCAGGGCCAGGGCTTTTTGCAGGTGGCGCTCCACGACCTGTCCGCCGCCGTATTCCACTGGTGTGTAAAAGTCTCCGCGTCCCAGCCCGAGATACGCCCGCATATTCTGATCATCTTTCGACAGGGCGGTCTGGAAGTGTTTACCCGATTCCATCGCCAGGGGCATGGCCCGGGATTCGTCAAACACGATCAGCATGCCGAGCAGGGATGCCAGCAACGCGTGATCTTCAGACGTCAGTTCCTCCCTGGCCTTGAGAACGTCGATGCCACGTTGGACCATCTTCTGGCCTTGCTCCATGTCTTCTTTCACCATGGCAAAGATGGCACTGCGATAACAGGCATAGGCTTCCCAGTAGTGCCTGGTATCACTTGCAGATCCGGCAATTTCCGCCAGCATGGGTTGCAGGGCGTCCTCATCGGAACTGATCGTGATGTAGAAGGCAGTGTCAATCCTGCTTTGCCAGGAGCCCTGGGCCATCGTGCTTTCTGCCATGACGATGGCGACCATCAGGAGAATGTATTTCATGGTTCCATGTACGTTTTAGCCACCGGAAAGAGCCTGCATAATGTAAACCTCCTGCACGCCTTGCGTTGGATCGGACAAGGCCTCGCGATCCCGGATCAGGGTACCGTCCACAAAAATATTGACATGTTGCCTGAGCCTTCCCTGGTCATCGACGATATACCCTTTCAATCCGGGGTATTTCTCGTCCAGTTGCACGATCAGGTCATGCACCGTTGGTGCGTTCAACTCCTCCGGACGGATGTCCGGGAAGAAGCGCTTGAGGGCATAGGTGAAACTGACTTTCGGCACCCCCTGAAGTTACGGAGTTATTCCGTCCCAGGCCATGGCTCGGAGGTGCGATAGACCAACCCCTTGAACAATGCGACGAGGACGTCTTCCTGATTGATCACCCGCACATCGTATACCCCCAGTTTGTTGCTGCGCGACACCTCCTGTGCATGGGCTGTCAGGACATCACCCGCATGGATGGGTTTCAGATGATTGATGCTGCATTCGATCGAGACAGCCTTGCGTCCGCGGGAATTGCAGGCAAAGGCAAAGGCGCTGTCCGCAAAGGAAAACGATATACCACCATGGGCGACCCCAAACCCATTGGTCATCTCGGGTCGAACAGTCATCCGGAGCAACGAGGTGCCGGGGCCATCTTCGATCCGCTCGATCCCGAGCCATTGCGAAAACGGATCGTTGTCATACATCTGGTTAACGATATGGGTGGCTTGCTGGCGTGCGTCCATGGTTGAGATTTTTCACACCCAAAGCTATTCAATGTTTAAAGTTTAAGGTTTAAGGTTTAGGGTTGGAGTCGGGACCTGTCACCCCAAAGTCATCCGAGGAAAACGGCTCAACGCGGATAAAACTGCGCACGATCTCTGGCCATCTCACGTAGCAGTGGTGAGCAGCGATAGCGCTCTTCGTGGTACCAGGCAAAGCAGCGATCCAAGGTGTCAACGACATGCTGGACACCCAATTCGTCAGCCCAGGCAAAAAGACCCTTCGGATAATTCACGCCCCGTGTCATCGCCAGATCGATGTCTTCCTTGCTGGCCACCCCCCAGTACAGGGCATCTGCAGCTTCGTTGATCAGCATGACGACCACGCGCTCGACGATCTGTTGGCCCAACGCGTCGTCGCGCCTGGCCTCCGGATTGACCGCCTGGTCGCCGTAGTGATAGTAGCCCCGGCCCGACTTGCGGCCCAGGTAACCAGCCTCAACCAGGCGCTTCTGGGTGAAAGCTGGCTTGTAGCGCGGCTCATAATAGCAGGCCTTCCACACGGATTCGGTCACGGCGTAATTGACGTCATTGCCGATGTAATCCATCAGGGTAAACGGTCCCATTTTGAACCCGCCGATCCCGGTGAGTGCCCAGTCGATCGTTGGCACATCGGCCAGCCCTTCCTCGAGGATGCGCAGAGCCTCGCTGTAGTACGGGCGTGCGACCCGGTTGACGATAAAGCCCGGCGTGTCTTTTGCCAGCACCGTGGTCTTCCCCCAGTCGTCGATGAGTTGCCGAGCGTTCGACACCGTATCCGGGTCGCTCTGCGCGGCAGGCACGATCTCCACCAACCGCATCAAGGGAGCAGGGTTGAAGAAATGGATACCCAACACGCGCTGCGGATGTGCACACGCCCCTGCGATGGAGGTGACCGACAGCGACGAGGTGTTGGTGGCCAGGACACAGTCGGGCGCAACCAGTGCTTCCAGTGCCCGAAATACCGTTTGTTTCACGTCGAGTCGCTCTACAATCGCCTCAATGATCAGTCCGGCCTCGCGCATCCCGGTCATGCCATCGACAAAGGATATCCGACCAAGGATCGCCTTCGCTTCGGGATCCGTCATGCGTTGCTTCTCCACCTGGCGATTGAGAATGCGGATCAGGTTGTCGCGCGCCTCGATGAGAGCTTCACTGCTGGCATCGGTCAGCAGTACCTCATGCCCGGCAGTAGCAGCTACCTGAGCGATACCGGCGCCCATGGTTCCCGCTCCTACGATCCCGATGATATCTTTCGATGACATGCGGCTAAGTTAATCGTCCCAAAGACTTTCTGAGTCTCCCAGACTTTCGAAGTCTCACAGACTTCGAAAGGCTTACTCCCCCTTAAACTCAGGTGTGCGCTTCTCCAGAAACGCGTTGACACCTTCCTGATAGTCACGCGTGCGTGAGGCAGCGAGTTGCAATTGCTCCTCGATCGACAGCTGCTTGGTCAGATCATTGGTAAGTGCCGCGTTGAAAGCGCGCTTGGTCAGGCCCAGTCCGCGGGTCGGCATCTGAGCCAGCCGGGCGGAGAGATCGGTGATATAATCCTCAAACTTGTCGTCTTCAACCGCCTTGTAGATCATGCCCATCGCCACGGCCTCTGCTGCCGACACCTTGTCGCCCAGCATGGCCAGGGCACTCGCGCGCTGCAACCCGATGAGCCTCGGAAGCGTGAACGTCCCTCCGCTATCCGGGATGAGTCCGATCTTGCTGAAGGCCTGGATAAAACTGGCGGACGCCCGCGCCACGGTGATATCGCAGGCCAGAGCGATGTTGGCGCCAGCCCCGGCTGCAACCCCGTTGACAGCTGCGACAAAAGGTTTCTCAATTTCGCGGATCGCCTGAATGATCGGATTGTAATGCAGGCTCACGATCTCCTGCAACTCAGGACCGTCGGGTTCCACCACCTCGTTGAGGTCCTGACCGGCACTAAACGCCTTCCCGGCTCCGGTCATGACCACACAGCGGATCTCCGGATCGGTACGGGCGGCTTCCAGTATTTCCTGGCACAACAGGGCCATCTCCCGGTTGAAGCTGTTATAGACCTCCGGCCGGTTAAACGTAATGGTCAGGATATTGTGATCGAGGCGCGTCAGAATGCTGGACATGGACAAGTCTGTTGAAATGGAAGCGCAAAATACGCAAGCCTCACAGGATGTGGAAACCGGAAAGGATTACAAGGAAAAGCTCTCGCCACACGCGCACGTGCGGGTGGCGTTGGGATTGGAGAAGTGGAAGCCCTTGCCGTTCAGACCGCCCGAAAAATCGAGCGTGGTGTTGTGCAAGTAGAGAAAGCTCTTCAGATCGGTGACGACACGAATGCCCTTGTCCTCAAAGACTTGGTCGTTGGGCTGATCCTGATTGTCGAAATCCATTTGATAGGTCAGACCGCTGCAACCGCCACTGGTTACGGTGACGCGCACGAAGTACTCACTGGTATCCTTGCCGTCGCGCTCGAGGATCTCCAGGATTTTTGCTTTTGCTGATTCCGATACAAACAACATCGATGTCAGAAACATTGTCTTGCCCGGCAAAGTTCAGAAATGTCGCGGACATCTGCGTGGTGCATGTCCTATCGCCGGACAAACCGGGGGAGCGTCTCGCGCAGCAGCGCGATGGCCCGGGATACCTCTGCGTCGGTCGTGAACCGTCCGAGACTGATGCGCAAAGAACCATTGGCCTCAGCCCTGGACAGGCCCATCGCCATCAATACGTGGGAGGGCTCAGGATCAGCTGCCGTGCAGGCCGACCCTGAAGCGATGGCCAGATCAGCCTCAAGGATCTGCATCAGTGCCGGTCCGTCGAGTCCGGCAAAAGCGAGGTTGCTGACATGCGGCAAGCGTTGGGCTGTCGCCCCATTGATCTGACATTGACCACTAAAGGCCGTTTCTAACAGGTCGCGCAGTGTAGCAGTGCGCCGCGCAAATTCATCCATTTCACCATGGGCCAGTCGTACTGCGGCAGCCAGGCCAACCACCCCTGGCACGTTCAGAGTGCCCGAACGCATGCCTCCCTCGTGGCCTCCCCCATGGATCAATGGTTCGAGACGTACCTGCGGTGAGCGCGCGCTGACGTACAGCGCACCGATGCCCTTGGGCCCGTAGCACTTGTGCCCGGACAGCGCCAGCAGCTGAACCCCCACAGCTCTGGGGTCGACGTCAATCTTTCCCACGGCCTGAGAGGCGTCCGAAAACAAGAGCACGCCATGCTGACGGCACACCTGGCCGATCTCTTGCATGGGCTGGATCACCCCGGTCTCGTTGTTGGCCCACATGACGGATACCAGCGCGGTATCGGGCCGGATGGCTGCCGCCAGTGCATCGGGTTCAACAATGCCGTCGCGCGCAACGGGGACAAGACTTACCTCCGCGCCATAAGACTCCAGATGTCGCAGGCAGTCCAGCACAGCTTTATGTTCGGTCACCGGGGCCACAAAATGACGTCCCTTGCGACGGTAACGGTCCCTCACACCCTTGATCGCCAGATTGCAGGACTCGGTGGCCCCCGAGGTAAAGAAGAGCTCTTCCGGAGCGGCACCGAGCAGCTGAGCGATGCCCGTCCGGGCGGCTTCAACTGCATCCCTTGCACGGATCCCGGCGCGATGCTGGCGGCTGGCCGGGTTGGCAAAGTGTTCACCAAAATACGGCAGCATCTGGTCCAGCACGCGCGGATCAACCGGAGTGGTGGCGTTATAATCCAGATAGATCATCAGAGGCTGAAATTAACCATTCCGCAGCGGCTGGGACCGAAGTTGAAACTGCGCTATCTTCGCCCTGGCATGCCTGAGTCACTGCACTTTGATGAATTTAACAAGGTATCCCGCGAGGATTGGCTGGAGCGGATCCGCCGGGATCTGAAGGACCGATCCCTGCGCGACGCAGCGTGGCAGGCCGATCCTGACCTCATGGTGGACCCCTTTGTACACGCAGTGGATCCGGACGTGACGCTGTCAGGCATCGGGCGCATTGGACAATGGCAATGTGGCGATGTGTTGATCGTGAACGGCGACGAGGATGCGTGCAACGGGCAGATCATTGAAGTTCTGCGCGGTGGCGTTGAAGCGCTCCATCTTGAAATCCGGCAATCACCCGATTGGAAGAGGCTGCTGCGCGATGTCCAGCCCGGGATGATCCATCTGACCGTTGACCTGCGCACACCGGAGCCCGACCGGGAAGTACCAGCGGTACTGGCATGGTACGAGGGCCTGGGCCTGGACCATACGCAACATTCTCTCACCTTGCGCGGCATCACCACGACGGTACCGCCCCATCCGCACACCATCGAGATCGCCCCCGGGCCTGGCATCGTCGATCATCTGTCGACCGCCCTGCGCGTCGCCATTGAACATGGCGAATCCTGTGAATTCAAGACGTGGGTAGGTCCCGCGTATTTCCTGGAAATTGCCCGCCTGCGTGCGTTACGGATCCTGGTCAACAACGCGCGCCAGGCACTCAAGGCAGAATGGCCATTCACCATTGAAACACATTTCGCTCCGGATGCCCTCCTGCCTGACCCGGACCAGAACATGATCAGAATGGGGAGTCTGACACTCTCCGCGATCCTGGGCGGCGCCGACCGGATCTACACACGTGCGGTGGATGCTGGTACGGTACCGAACGATTTCCAGCGGCGGATGGCACGCAACGTGCATCATTTGTTCCGCTACGAAAGCCATATCGACAAGATGCATGATCCGGTGGCAGGAGCGTATTATTTTGAGAAACTGACACGACAGATCGTCGAACAGGTGTGGGCTCGCCTGCTGGGTGAAGAAAAAATGGCGGCCGGGAGCGCATAGTGTCCAATCATTACTCGTTAAACGAATACGTGTGCTCCGGCCGCCTAACTGAAATACACCGAATAACAGAAATCTCAATTGTGTCAATGCCGGCAATTTAGCAGCACTGCGGCAGCGATGCTCTTAAGGATGTCTTAAAGTCGGCGTGTTAAGAAAAAGGCCTCCGGGTTGCGGGAATTGTTACGATTGTTAACAATTAAATCATTGAAAACAAGACATATACAAATTATATAATAGTCATATATTTGAAGGCTGTCTAACTTTAACAAACCATTTATTCTCCTTGACTTCTGTGTCCGGTACGAGCGATCTGGATCAATTGTTTTCCGACCTTGCTGCGGGTAGTCGGGTGGCATTAGCCCGGGCCATCACCCTGGTGGAGAGTACCCGTCCAGAGCACCGGGCCCAGGCTGCAGCATTGCTTGATCGCTGTACCGAGATCACCAGGGACACCTTCAGATTTGCCGTGAGCGGTGCTCCTGGTGTGGGGAAGAGTAGCCTGATCGAAGCACTGGGAAAGGTGATTGTCGCTGACGGTCACCGCCTGGCAGTACTGGCGATCGACCCCTCGAGTCCGGTCAGCCACGGGGCCATCCTGGGAGACAAGACACGCATGGAAAGCCTGTCCCGGCATCCGCACGTTTTCATCAGACCTTCGGCCGCAGGAGCAACGCTCGGCGGTGTGGCCGATCGCACCCGCGAGGTCATTTTGCTTTGTGAAGCCGCAGGATACGATCACCTTTGTGTGGAGACTGTCGGGGTTGGTCAATCGGAAACAGCAGTGGAGCGGATGACCGATTTCTTCCTCCTCCTCCTGCTACCTGGTGGTGGTGACGATTTGCAGGGCATCAAAAAAGGCATCGTAGAGCTTGCAGATCTGATTGCGGTCACCAAGACGGATGGTATTCATCGTGATGCCGCAAAAGAAACACAGCGGTATTATGCACGTGCACTGCACTACCTGAGCAACCGAGACCACGGAATTCCCACGAAGGTCATAACCTGTTCTGCGATCCAGGAGCAAGGCATCGACAAGATCTGGGCCGCCATGCAGAATTTTGCGTCGATGACCAGGTCATCCGGATATCACGCGCAACATCGCGCGCGCCAGAACACATATTGGTTCGACACCCGGGCGCGGCAACTCATGTACGAGGCATTGCTTCAGATTCCGGCGGTGCAGGCGGAATTCGGAGCCTTGCGCGCCAGGATCGCAGAACAGACATTGAGTGTCAGCAGTGCACTCAGGCAACTCGAACAGATCATACCCAATGCGTTGAAGACATCATGAGGACAGTATTGCTTTGCATCGGCCTGGCCCTCCTCTGCTCAATGGCTTTCATTCCCCTCGAACACGACTATCCGAAGGATTACTTCCGCCTGCCCGTCAACCGTCCGATCAAGCTATCGGGGACCTTTGGCGAATTGCGGTCCAACCATTTTCATGCGGGTATCGATATCAAGACCCTTAACGGACGACCCGGCGAAAAGATCTATGCAGCCGGAGATGGGTACATCTCACGGATCAAGGTCGAACCCGGGGGCTATGGCAATGCCCTTTACATTGCACATCCCAATGGCTACACAACCGTTTATGCTCATCTCGATCGCTTCATTCCGGAAGTGGCGGCCTACGTGCGGTCCAGGCAATACGAACTGGAGCGCTTCCGGGTCGATCTGCATCCCCGGCCGGATCAGTTCCCGGTGCAAGCGGGCACGCATATCGGCTATCTCGGCAACAGCGGCAGCTCCTTTGGCCCACATCTTCACTTTGAGATCAGAAGGTCGGCCGGCCAGGTACCCCTCAATCCGTTCTTGTTCGGCCTGCCTCTCCAGGATCAGGTGCGACCAGAGATCCAGGCGCTGAAGGTCTACTACCTCAACGACAAATTGGGGCGCATCCGCACGGTCGACTATCCGGTGCAACGCACCTCGCCCGGTGTCTACCGGCTTTCGCAACCGCTGGTGGAAGGTGCCTGGCGGGTCAGTTTTGGCTTGAAGGTCTTTGACCAAATGAACGCCACGCCAAATCGGAACGGCATTTATTCCCTGGAGCTGATCACTGACGGAGAACGGCAATATGCCTTTGCCATGGAAGACATGCCCTTCAACAAGACGCGATATCTCAACGCCCATCTGGACTACCATGCCAAGGCGAACGACGAGGGATCTTTTCACCGCTGCTATCGTGTACCCGGGAATGCATTGGACATCTACGAAGAACGTGGTCACAAAGGTGTCGTCGAACTCTATGCCAGCAGGCACCGCTCGATCCGCCTGGTCGCTTCCGATTTTGACGGCAATACCTCAACACTTGAGTTTGAGATCAGCCGGGACACGGCCATTTGGCAGCCCCCTCCCGCACAGTACGACTACACCGTCTCACATGAGCAAGGGCTGGATATCACGACCGACGAACTCAGGGTCAGTATCCCAGCCGGCGCATTCTATGAGCCGGCGGTCATCGATTATCATGCCGGCACCTCCGCTGATGAAGGCGTGTTTGCCCTGCAACATCATATCGGGAGTGAGCACATCCCGCTCCACACATATGGCCAGATCAGCGTGCGGCACCGTGGCATCAAACCTGCTTCGCTCTCTAAAGCATTCGTCGGGCGTTTCGACGATGATGGCACCCTGGTCAACTGCGGAGGCAAGGTGGAAGATGCATTTATCACGACACGCATCCGCAGCCTCGGTTCCTATACCGTGGCAATCGACACGATCCCGCCAGAAATCAAACCCCTGTCATTTGCCCCGGACATGCGGGACCGGCAGCGTATGACCTTCCGCATCACCGACAATCTGCCTGTGAGCGGATCGGCCAGTGGCCTTCGCTATCATGCCACGGTCGATGGAAAATGGATCCTGATGGAATACGATGCCAAGAATGATCTGCTGACGCACCACTTTGACGAGCGGATCGGGCCTGGTGCGCACACGTTGAAACTCACCGTGCGGGATGACCGGGGAAATGTGGGATCATTTGTCTCAACGTTTACGCGCTAGCTTAGTTGCCGAGTACCACGTGGGTCATTCCCAGTATTTCACCCTGAAGCCCGAGCAGGAACAGGCTGATGGCGCCTCCAGGCGATGCCGGTAATCGGAGCCGCAGACGGGCGCCATCGACGACTGTCCAGCGGACGTCGACGGCCTGGCCATTCGACAACACACCGCGCACTTGCCGAATGCTGCCAGCGCAATCGCACTCGACGATCAACGTGCCGGCGGTCGGGTTGGGATAACTCCTGAGCGTCTCGATCCGGTTCTGCTGAGCGCGTATCGCCGAAGCAACCAGCATCTCACCTACTTCAACCCTTTCGGCTTGCCCCAGGGAGTCAACGAAAACTTCAGCCACGGGATACGCAGAACCCGCCGTGAGGAAACGATACGACCTGGTCGTATCCGGCGGCATGGGTTCAAGCTGGGCGAGGGCCAAGACCGTTGCCGTCACATCGGCCCAGGGGAAAATGCTGAACTTGGCCTCGATGCGCAGCTCGGTGATCTGCGTCCTCACCTGCCGCAAGACCTCCCATGTCATATTATTCACCGTCAGCAAGCCCGAAGCATCGACGGTGTCGTTTCTGTCGAAGGCGACCACTGCCCGCAGCGAATCGGGCACAATGGGCAGGAGATTGAGCAACGAATCGGGTATCAGTGAGAGTGGAATGCCCGTATGCAGCTCGGACGTCTGCCCGTCATGCGAGAGATACGAGATCGGTGTGCGGATTTCCACCAGTGGCGCGGTATAGACAGAAACAAGCGAGAAACCCAGTCCGAGGGGATCCACACCACTCAGCCCCAGCAACAACCAGGCAGAATCAGAAACGTGATAATACATATCGAGAGGGCCGCTCTGCAAAACAAGGTTGGCTCCGTCAATCAGTGAATCCTGATTTGCCATGACCGCCTGTGAAACCGACACATCAGTGGTCAGATTGAAGGACCATGTCTGATCAGTTCCGGCGCTACCCAGATCGACTACGCCCGGATCAATATCACTGTAGCGGGTGACCGTATCTCCCGGAGTCAGCACAGGCAACTCACTGATCACAAGTTGGGCCGGGAGACACCACGGCAAGGCGAGCAGGATCGGGAGAACGCGAAGTTGGAGCATCAGTGATTTTCATGGCAAGGTATGCAATGAAGATGAAGATTGTTATGAGCGTGGAAGTGTTGCAGCCGTTGAGGATCTTTCTACAAATCTTCAGTCTGTGGAGGAATTGTCAACAGAAAACTTGCTGACCTGCTCTCGGCAGATCGTACCTTACCCGAAAGGTTGGAGCGACATGAAATGTAATTTCACAATGGTATGCGCATTGTGGGAAATGAAGTAGTATGTCGTGCTGATTGCAATCCGGCTTACACTTTCCAAATGTTTCACATCTTCGCGCCATGGCACGAACAACCAGGGAAAGCAAACTGAAGCCCGGAGACCAGGCGCCCCATTTCGTCACCACTCTGGACGACGGCAGTGAACTGAATTCAAAGGACCTTGTCGGCACGAGAACCATCCTCTTCTTCTACCCAAAAGACGACACACCCACCTGTACCAAGGAGGCCTGCAACATCCGGGACAACTACGATGTGTTAAGGGATCATGGCTTTGCGGTCTATGGGGTCAGTGGGGACACACCCCGCAAACACCAGAACTTCATTAAAAAATACCGGCTCAATTTCCCCCTGATCTCGGACAAAGACCATGTGATTGCCCGGCAATTTGACATCTATGGGCCAAAGCAATTCATGGGTCGTACATTCGACGGGATCCACCGGACGACCTTTGTGATCGGGAAGGATTGGAAGGTCGAACACATCATCCACCCTGTGGTCAGCAGCGACCACGCTGCACAGATCCTTGAGGTGGCGGGCTAAGCCTAAAGCATGATCAGATCTTTGGTGTGCTGTGCACCAGGGTGAGGAAGATCATCGCCAGGCGCATGGCATAGCTCACGTCCGCACTGAGTTCATCATGGACCACCCAGTCCCGGGGGTCACCTTCCCAGTACGTGTATACAGCAAAATATCCGTGTTCGTCGCTGCGCACCTCCCAGTCTTCGACCTGATTGCCGTAGCGCGTCTTCCAGACGATCCGATGCGTGCCATCATCGAGCCGCCACTGGCGAAAGTCGTTCGACCACATTGTCCGTGCTGTAACCGTCACCCCCAGTGCCCTGATCTCCCACAGATTGGGGTCATCTCCCCATTTGAGGCGCATCGTGGCCGTGGTATCGCCCATGCGGTAGTCCCATTCGGTCCAGTCGTCGCGCAGGCGCCAGCGCAGGTCGAGCCGCCCGGTGCGGTACTCGTCAACGGTCCGGAACTCCCACTCGCGGAAGCTGTCGGACCAGCGGGTGCCAACGCCAATGATGTCCTGGGCGTCCAGCCATACCGGTGAGAACAAAACAGTGAGCAGGAAGTAAAGCGCCTTCATGTCTATGAAAGTACGCAGATGGGGTGCAATTTGTTGTGAGCAGGCCTGATCAAGCAATCATGCGCTACAATTGCTTCCTACCAAATTCAGCGCATCGGGGTGAACCCTACACGACTTCAAGGCCTTTGGGCAGGCACCTCCACAGGTGAACACATGAACGCGTGAACACGTGAACACGTGAACATTAAAAAGGCAGATCATCGAAATCTTCGGCCTTGTGCTCGGTACCGCCATCGGCGGTTTGAGCCGGCGCACCGAAGTCCTCGTTAGGAAACGGATCGGGCACTGACGTATCGGCGCCACTCAGCGCCTCAATGCGCCAGGCGCTGAGATTGGTAAAATACTTCTCGTTCCATTCGCGGCCACGCAGGTCGAAATAGACCTTGACCTGGTCGCCTTCCTTGTAATGGTCGATGAGGTCGCAGCGGTCCTGTACCAGCTGGAATTTGATGAACTGAGGGTAGTTGCCCTGCTCAATCTGCAGGACAAACTCGCGGGCTTTGAAAGAATCGGTCTTTTGCTCGGTCTCGTAGACTTTATGGAGCTTACCTTCTACTTCGAATGACATGAACGTTGTTTTTGGAGGGGTAAAATTACAGTTTTACAATGGGCTAGTACGCTTTGGCAAACGGTACCCGGTATTGCGAGGGCTTGCCCGTCAGGATACACCTGCCTTCGTCGGCTTCCGGCTCAAGCGGCAGCAGGCGGATGGTCGCCTTGGTCATTTCCTTGATCTTCAATTCGGTCTCGGTCGTGCCGTCCCAATGGGCATACACAAAGCCTCCTTTGTCCTCGATGAGCGACCTGAAGGTCTCCAGATCGTCGGCTTTCGAGGTATGGTCAGCCCGGAAGTCCAGCGCCCGCTGCAAGAGATTGGCCTGGATCTCTTCGAGCAGGCTGGTGATGTAGTCTGCGGCCCCGTCGACCGGAATGGAAGATTTCTCTTTGGTATCACGACGCGCCACTTCGACAACACCTTTCTCAATGTCGCGCATCCCAACACCCACGCGTACGGGGACCCCGCGCATCTCGTGTTCGGCAAACTTGAAGCCGGGGCGCTTCTTGTCATCGCGATCGTATTCGACTGATACCCCACGGTCACGCAGGGCAGCCATGAGTTTGCCCGCGTACTCCTCGATCTCGGAGGATGGCTTGGGGATCGGTACGATCATCACCTGGACCGGAGCAAGTTTCGGCGGCAGGACCAGGCCTTCGTCGTCAGAGTGCGTCATGATCAGGCCTCCGACCAGACGGGTAGATACGCCCCATGATGTCGCCCAGACAAACTCTTCCTGATTCTCTTCATTGAGGAAGCGAACATCGAACGCCTTGGCAAAATTCTGTCCCAGGAAGTGGCTGGTGCCGGCTTGCAGGGCCCGGCCATCCTGCATCAGGGCCTCGATGGTAAAGGTTTCATCAGCACCGGCAAAGCGCTCGTTGGGCGTTTTGCTGCCTTTCAGGACGGGCATCGCCATGTACTCTTCCGCAAAGCGTGCGTAGATATCATGGATCAGACGCGCCTCTGCCATGGCCTCTTCCCGGGTGGCATGAGCGGTATGCCCTTCCTGCCACAGGAACTCAGCGGTGCGCAGGAAAGGACGTGTGCGCATCTCCCAGCGGACCACGTTGGCCCATTGATTGATGAGCAATGGCAGATCACGATACGATTGAATCCAGTCGCGGTATGTATTCCAGATGATCGTCTCGGACGTCGGGCGCACGACCAATTCCTCCTCCAGTTTGGCTGAAGGATCGACCACGACCCCGCTGCCATCCGGATTGTTCATCAGGCGGTGGTGGGTCACGACTGCGCACTCCTTGGCAAAGCCTTCCACATGATCAGCCTCACGGCTGAGGAAGCTCTTGGGGATAAACAGCGGGAAGTAGGCATTGACGTGGCCCGTCTCCTTGAACATGGCATCGAGCTGATCCCGCATCTTCTCCCAGATTGCAAAACCGTACGGCTTGATCACCATACAACCACGCACTGCCGAATTATCGGCGAGGTCCGCCTTCCTGACGATGTCCAGATACCACTGCGAGTAGTCCTCGCTTCGATTCGTTATCTCCTTGGCCATCAGCGAATTATGAATTCACTCTGTTAAATAAGGTTTAAAACAAAGGTCTGAGAAACTTATCCCGCCCCGCTCGCGTCTTACTGATAGTTGACGGAAGGTCGACATTAAAACAAATTAACGGTGACGGCGTCCGACTTTAAAGCATCCTTAACGCAAAAACCGGGGCAAAAGTAATAAATTGCACTTTGCATAGATGCGCATAGAACGTCCGATCATCACACAAAACATGATGCAATGAAGAGCGGTTATTACAAGTTGATGTTTGCTGTACTGGTGGGCCTGGGAATGGTGACAGTGGCGACAGCGCAATTTGATGATGTCTACTACGACCCGGATCAGGACAACGTCTACTACGATGACGGGTACGATTACGAAGACACCTATGCATACGACGACGCGGAATACGACTATTTCGACGACTACGACTACTACTACACGTCCCGGATCCGGCGCTTTCACCGGCCCTACCGGGGCTTTGACTATTACGACCCCTGCTACACTGACAGGTATTACTACGATCCCTATTTCAGCGGCTTCTACGCACCGGGAGCGACCATCTACGTTAGCGTCGGGTCGTATGGCGACTACTACCGCTGGCGCAGGTACAACCGGTGGAACCGCTGGTACCGTTATAGCTACTTGGATCCCTACTATCGCTATTACTCATACAACAACTGGTACTCCCCACCTGGCATCTCGATCAATATCTGGAGCCCCTGGAACCGCACAGTGTTCGGATATGGGTATTCGAGCTGGGGATACAACCGGTATAGCAACTGGGGTTACGGCGGCTACGGATATGGCGGATATACAGGTTATTCCGGGTATGGCGGCTATAACGCCTACTGCCCGACGCCGGTGAGCACCAACTACGGACTGGGTAATAACCGCCCATCTGGATCCGGAACCTATTACGGTCCCCGTGGGACGGGCACGGTCAATGCGTCACCGCGTGGACCGATCGATCAAACGAATGGAGACATTACCACGCGATCACGTGATGTGACACAGGGTCGCGACGTCACCGATGCTCCGCGTGGGGTGGACCGCAATCGCGGGGTGAAGGATAAAGAAGTTGTCGATACAGATTCGCGCCCGACCACACGCCCAGGTAGCGACCGTCCTGATGTCGGTAAAGGCAGCGAACGCCCCACCTACCGTCCACCAGCTGACCGCCCGGCATACAAGCCACAAGACACCGACCGTCCGAAATTCGATCGGGGATCGTCCAAAGACAAGCCGAGCTACCGGCCACCGGCTGATCGCCCGGCCTATCGTCCGCCTGCTGACAGGCCGAGCACAAAACGTGAGCGCGAGCGTTCGCGCAATACCTATACGCGGCCGCCGGCCCGACCTAACCGGCCAGACAACGGTGACTACAGACCTTCCGGCAACAGCAATGAGCGGATGCGCACGACGCGCCCTGATACAAGATCGTCGCGGCCAACCATGCCCAACACAAGATCTGCACGGCCGAATACACGGTCGTCACGGCCAACGATGCCAAACACAAGGTCAGCACCGCCATCGACCAGGTCGTCAAGACCGACAATGCCAAGCACGCGGTCTTCACGACCCAGCGCACCGAGCACACGGTCGACAAGACCCAGCTCACCTCCACGTAGCTCAGGCCGCACAAGTTCGGGCCGCACGAGCAGTGGCAAGCGCGGCGGCAACAACTTGTAAGAACTGGTTTGAATGATATCACAGGTGGAGCAGGTCAATTGCTCCACCTTTTTTTTGCAACAGATCAACCACCAGCAGTGAATCGATCCTTATTTCATTATACCTGCTCTGTCCTCCTCATGGCCCTCATCGCGTACAGTGCGCCTGCTCAGAATACGACAGACGCACTGCGCTATTCCACCTTTAACACCCTCGGAACAGCGCGCAGCATCGGTGTCGGAGGCTCAATGAGTGCCATCGGAGCAGACTTCTCAATGATCAGCCTCAACCCCGCCGGCCTGGCCTCTTACCGCAGTTCGGAGTTTATGATCTCGCCCACCTTCTTCTCCAACACCACACGCTCGACACTGCGCGGGAGTGACGGTGCGGAGCAATCCGGCGATGTCGATGAGTTCCTGTTGTCGAACCTGGGATTTGTCTTTGCTTCCCAACCAATCGGCACCAAATGGAAGACTTCCAACTTTGCCATCGGATTTAACAAGGTCGCCGACTTTCATCAGCGCTTCGAGTTCGCCGGCCGCAGTATTGGTTCGATCACCGATCGCTGGCTGGAGCTGGCCGACGGGCTCGGGCCAGACAACCTGGGCGGGTTTGAAGAAGGTTTGGCCTATTCAAGCGGTGCGATCTACGATTTCGATGAAGACCTCATCTACGAATCGGACTACGATCTCAACCGCACCAATCTCTTCAAAACACAGACCGTCGAGGCGCGCGGTTTCAGCACCGAGCTGGTCTTTGCGTACGCCACCAATTACAACGAGAAACTGCTGTTTGGGCTGAGCGTCGGTGTACCGATCCTTTCGTTTGACGAGGAGAAGCGCTACATCGAAGAAGACGAGGCCAGCGATGAGATCCCGTTTTTCAACGATCTGCGCTACGACGAGTTTCTTTCGACCAGCGGCAACGGGATCAACTTCAAATTTGGCACGATCTACAAGATCACCAACTTCGTAAGTGTCGGTGCCGCCTTTCACTCACGCACGCGCTACTCACTGACGGACAACTTCGTCACAGAACTGGAGTATGATTACACCGACTCCAACGGCAATAGCGTACTGGAAAATACATCACCCGACGGCTCATTCAACTACACCCTGCGCACACCATGGACCCTCGTTGGAAGTGTCGGGGCGATCATCCGCAAAAGTGGATTTTTGAGTGCCGAGATCCAATACACCGACTTCAGCACCGCTGAATTTGATTTTACGACCCAGGGCAACGGCAATGCGTTTCTTGAAGAGCAGCGCGAGGCCAATGACGACATCCGGTCACAACTCGGAGAGGCTCTGCGCCTCAAGGTCGGCGGAGAGCTTGCCCTCAAGAACTGGCGCCTCCGCAGCGGACTGATCTTGCAGCAATCCCCGTTCAGTGACGACAACGCATTTGACGAGACGATCAACGCCGGCCTCGGTTTCCGCACCGGTCAGTTCTTCTTCGATTTTGCTTACCAGTTCTTCACTGTTGATCAGGGCTACCTGCCCTACAGCGTATCTGCCTTTGAGCAGCCGCTGGTGGAGAACGATGTGCGCAACAGCCGCTTCTTTCTGACGCTGGGATATAAATGGCGTTGATTGTGTTCACGTGTTCATGTGTTCATGTGCTTGCCCGGTACGCGGAGCGAAGTGGAGTCGTACGGGGTTCATGTTGGGCATTGCAGGTATTCAAGGCCGTGACTCGTCGAATCTTTAGGTCAAATCATTCTCGAGGAAATTCAAAGGCATTATCCCCCGCAGAATATCATTGTGCCGGAGTCACATGTACGATACCATCAACAGGTAAAACAATAGTCTTCTTATCTACGGCCTCGCAGACGTCACTTTAATATTCTGTCACAAAGCCAAACCAAAAAAACCTGAACACCTGAACACCTGAACACATGAACACTTTTTTAAAGTGTTCCCCGCAATTCCTGCTCTCTCTCGATCGCTTCAAACAACGCCTTGAAATTACCCTTGCCAAATGAACGGGCACCGCGACGCTGGATGATCTCATAAAAGACGGTCGGGCGGTCCTGCACCGGTTTGGTGAAGATCTGCAGCAGATACCCGTCCTCGTCCCGATCGATCAGGATGTTCAGGCGCTTGAGTTCGTTCAGGTCTTCGTTGATCTCGCCGACGCGGTCCATGACATCATCATAGTAGTTGTCCGGTACGTACAGAAATTCGACACCATTCCTTCTGAGTTTGTCGACCGTCTCGATGATGTTGTCGGTGGCAACAGCGATGTGTTGCACTCCGGCCCCCCGGTAGAAGTCGAGGTACTCTTCGATCTGCGATTTCTTCAGTCCCCGAGCCGGTTCGTTGATGGGAAACTTGATAAACTCATTCCCGTTAGCGACGACCTTGCTCATAAGAGCCGTGTACTTGGTGGAAATGTCCTTGTCGTCAAAAGTGATGAGCAGTTTAAATCCCAGAACGTCCTGGTAGAACTTGACCCACTTGTTCATGCCCCCCAGCTCAACATTACCTACGCAGTGATCTACGTACTTGAGTCCGACCGGGTTGACCGGCCGAGTACTCCGTTTTTCTACAAATCCCGGCAGGAAGGCACCCAGGTAAT
>JAWWBX010000019.1:0-26074 GCA_033720735.1 Saprospiraceae bacterium | reverse complement strand
GGATCAACCCGCTCGGCGTGCGGAGGGAGGCCCTGATCGTCGAGGGAGGGACCGACTTTGACCAGTTTCAAACATCCTGGGACAACAAGTGGGATGGCACGGCAGCGATCCACGATGATCACTGGTCGCTGGAGATCGCCATCCCGTTCAGCACCTTGCGCTTCAACGAGGGATCGCAAAAATGGCGTTTCCAATGCTACCGGTTCGACACGCAGTCCAATGAGCAAATGACCTGGGTCCGTATTCCGCGCAATCAGTCGCTCATCAATTTGGCCTTCATGGGTGACCTGCACTGGGAAGAACCACTCCGGAAGACCGGAGCCAATATCGCGGTGATCCCTTACGCAAGCACAGCGTGGGCGCGTGATTACGAGAATGGCGCTGCTGCAGATTTCAAGAACAACTTTGGCGGCGATGCAAAGGTTGGCATTACCCCGGGACTCAATCTCGACCTGACCTTCAACCCGGACTTCTCACAGGTTGAAGTGGACCGTCAGATCACCAACCTGACGCGCTTCGAGGTGTTCTTTCCGGAGCGTCGCCAATTTTTCACCGAGAATTCTGATCTGTTTGGTGGCTTTGGGGATGAGCGCATCAATCCGTTCTTCTCGCGCAGGATTGGCATTGTAGCGGATACGGCATCGGGATCGAATATCGAGAATGCGATCCTCTACGGTGTGCGGCTCAGTGGAAAGCTCAATGACGACTGGCGGGTGGGCTTGCTCAACATGACCACCGACGCAGATCGTATGAACGGACTCCCCAATTTCAATTATACGGTGGCCGCCGTCCAGCGCAAGGTATTCAGTCGGTCAAATGTTGGAATGATCCTCGTCAACAAACAGGCACTCAACCCACACGAGACAGACTTGTATGACCGCTACGACCGCGTCATTGGCCTGGACTACACCCTTGCCTCAGCGGATAATCGCTGGAATGGGAAGACGTTTCTTCACAAGAACATTGCCATTGGCAACCCTGACGATGCGATCACGCACGGCCTGGCGTTGTCGTTCCGTGAACGCAAATATCAGGTGAGCTGGAGCCATGCCTATGTCGGGGAACACTACGATCCGCAAGTGGGCTTTGTTCCCCGAAAGGATTTTTTCCGGATCGATCCGGCCTTTGGATTCTTCTTTTATCCCCAACGAGGGGCGCTCAATGACTTCGAGGTGGGGGTCGAGACCAACTTTATCTTCACCAATGGGTTTGGCAGGTCGGACCATGATATTGAAATTGAATTTAGCGGGCAGTTTAAGAACAGCACCCGGATACGTGCCGGGCTGACCCATCGCTACACCTACCTGTTTGAAGAGTTCGACCCGACGCGTACGGACTCTGAGCCTCTGCCGGCGGACTCGGAGTACAATGATATTTCATTCCGGGCATCGTACAGCTCGGACCAGCGCAAGGCGTTCGGGTATCGTCTCAACACCAATATCGGCGAGTTCTTTGATGGCTTCCGGGCTTCTATCGGAGGAAACCTCTCTTACCGGTTTCAACCCTTTGGGACGGTTGCGATCAATTATAATATCGACTATATCGACCTCAAAGAACCTTATGCCGAAGAGACCCTGTTCCTCATCGGCCCGCGCATTGATCTGACCTTCAGCAAGAGCCTGTTTTTCAGCGCCATTATTCAATATAACGACCAGACCGACAACATGAACATCAATGCCCGCTTGCAATGGCGTTTCAAGCCGGTGTCGGACCTGTTCATCGTCTATACCGACAACTACCTCACCGACGGGTTTGTCGTGAGAAACCGTTCGTTGGTAGCCAAAGCCACCTACTGGCTCAATCTATAAGCACATGCCTACCCAAGTCCAGCGACTCTCGGAAGATCTCAGGCTGGTGTTTAGCGGCCAGCCATGGTACGGAGAGGGAGTGATGGAAAAGCTGTCTGCTGTGTCAGCTGCGGAAGCGAATGCAGTGGCCAACGGAACCGGACGTTCCGTGGCGCAATTGGTCGCCCACATGATTGCCTGGCGACAATATGCGCTTGAACGCATGACTTCCGACTTGGATCTCCGTATTGAGATTGGCGGCCCCATTGACTGGCCCGGGCATGATGCATTGCCATCATGGCCAGAGCTGCTCTCTGAGCTGACGGACACCCAGGAACGGCTCCTGTCTTTGCTCAGCACGCACGATGACACCTGGCTCGACACACTGGTTCCCGGCACACAGTATCGGTATGGCTTTCTGATCTCCGGGATCATTGACCACGACGTGTACCATCTGGGACAGATCGGTCTGGTACTACGCATGGTCCGCCAACAATCGTAGATTAGTGCGGAGATCACTGGCGTATGGAATTTGGACTTGAGTTTGTGCTGATCGTCGCCACGGCGGCAGGTGCTTCACTACTCACCTTCTTTTCCGGCTTTGGACTGGGTACATTGTTGTTGCCTGTTTTCGTTCTCTTCTTTCCGGTGGACCTGTCGATCGCAATGGTGGCCATCGTGCATTTCCTCAACAATATTTACAAGACGTCGCTCATCGGCGGTCACGCCTCGCGGGGGGTCGTGCTGAAATTCGGGATACCTGCGCTGGTCTTTGCCTTTCTGGGAGCGTTGACGCTGGGTTACCTCACCCGGATCTCCATCAATTTCCCGACGCAGATCCTCGGGTTCAATGCGGCGATCAGCCCGGTCAAGGTTGTGATCGGATTACTATTACTGATTTTCGCTATCGTCGATATCATTCCCGGAAAGCCCGACAAAAAGCCCTGGCGGGAAGGGGCCCTTTATGTTGGCGGCGCATTGAGCGGGTTCTTCGGCGGCCTGTCGGGCCATCAGGGAGCTCTGCGCACCGCATTTCTCATTCGCATGGGACTCACCAAGGAGGTGTTTATCGCCAGCGGGATACTGATCTCGCTGTTCGTGGACATCAGTCGCATCACCGTATACTGGAGTGATCTGTCGCTCGACCAGTTGCACAACCAGAAGTTTGTGCTGCTGGCCGCCGTCCTCGCGGCGTTCGGCGGGGCATTTGCCGGGCGCAAACTGCTGCGCACGGTAACCCTCCGGGCCATTCAGCTATTCGTTGGTGTGCTGATTGGCGCAGTAGGTGTTTTGCTGATAGTGGGTATTCTGTAACCAGCAACGATCTAGCCGCGCATCCACAAGCCTGTGGTCACCCCGAGAAATGTCCCGATCACGTAGCCCATGATCGCCACGAGGATGGCAGGTGTCACTGCCTGGCGCATCCCGAAACTCGCGGCCATCGGCGCTGCCACCGAGGGTCCTCCGGCATTGGCACAGGAAGCGACCAGGATCTCCTTCAGAGAGTATCCCAGGAGTTTTCCGGCGACCATGCTCACCAGGAAGTGGACAACCAGGACGAGCGCCGCAAAAAGCAGGATGCCGGGCGCACTCGTAAAGATCTCTCGCAGATCGGCAGCCGCTCCGATCACCGCCAAAAAAACGTAAAGGAAGAACATGCCCAGATCGAAAGCCACGGTCGATAGTTGGCGCATAAAGCCGGGAAAGCCATTCGCCAAAGCAATCATGTAGATCGTGATCAACAGGATCTCCAGGTTGATATCAGTTCCTAACCATCCGGCGATGATCGGTGCCGTGAGCCGTGCCAGCGCAAACACCGCAAACGCGATCGTCAGGCAGGTGGTCATGGACTCCAGATTGAAGACCCTTGCTTCCTGTTCATCTTTCGCGCCATCGGTTGCGATCGGCACAGGGGCATATCTGCGAACCAACCAGCCTGCCGATGGCAGCAGGAACAGGAACATGATATAGAAATTGGTGAAGACATTGTCGACCGCGATCGTGGGTGCGAACAGCGGGCTTTGTAGAAAGTCCAGAGTTGCAGCCACTCCCATAAAATTGACGCTGCCACCGGTGTAGGTGCCGATGAGCACCCCGGCGACTTTGTATTCTTCCGGGCCGAGCGCCAGCAAACCTGCTGCCGTACAGGCACCGATCACCACGCCCAATGATCCGATAAAGAAGATGCCGAGCATGCGTCCGGCCTCGCGGAACAGGCGTCCGATCTGGACCTGAAACAGGAGGAGCGGGATGGCAACGGGCACGAAATAGGTGAAAATGAAGTCGTACACCGGCACCACGGTATCCGGATCTGAGGCCGAGGGCACGACGTCGAGGGTGACCAGTAGTGACATGATCAGGATGGTCACCAGGACGCCCGAAATGCTCTTGAACCAACCGCGGCGCTCGCCAAACATCCCGAACAACGAGGCCAGCAAAAGGATCAGGAACAGGACAATGGAGTGATCGGGAGTGATCATCATCGGTTCAAGATAGAGAAATCAAGCAGGAGCAATCAACTCACTCCACCATAGATCGCCTCTGTCGTTGGATGTGCGGTTTATTCAGGGTCGCAAGAGACAGGTGGGGCTCCCCAGATGGACAGGAGATCAAGATTCCGACGACCAGTCCTAGAATGGTCGGCGGACATGATCTCCTGCCCAAACGAGCGAGTCGTCTTACCTGCCGGTACGCCCAGAATGGCAGGGATGCGTGTCCGTTTGGACAGCGTCGACCCGATCGTATGTAAACACCCCGTTATCATTGCTGTTAAGCACAGTTCTCATCTTGGGTGTGCTTGCCTCGATGCGATTGCGTACCCCTTCGTACGCATCCGTCAACCGGCGGGGGACAGAGAGCCCTCCGCAATAGTCAAGCTGATTGTCAACTTTAACCACGCCCTTGTCGAAGATCCCTTTGGACACCTCGGCACTGGTGTGTAAAGATGGAACTGCTATGACAGGCAGTAGCTCTGGGGAGCTGCGATCGCAACAGCGCACGGCCAGGTAATAGGGTGTTATACATACCCTGCACAGGTCGTGCGAGACATGCACAGCGCTATGACTGGCAGATTGCGCCTTGCGGATCGTTGGACGTACTATTTCTTTCAACACTTTATTTCAGTGATGGCCGGTCTTATGGCTCCACATTTTCGGAGCCATGCCACTGCGGCCACATCATGTGTCGCGTATCGCCTTGTGCCAATGGGATGAGAAATTGCCCGTTCAGGCATTGCCTGACCATCCTGGCTGAGAAAGGAGCCAGCATGGCAATCACTTGGGGGCATGGGGTGTTAGGCACATCGCGACAAACCCTTCTTAAGATCACCGCTCACTGCGCAGGCGGTGGTCACATTTGTCTTCGATACCCAAATCTACAGGCAGAAAAGCGCTTGTACAATGAGCCAGATGGACCATTTTTGATCCGATGAGAGGTGAAGCTTCCCCGCTCGGAATGAAACAGACTCCATTGATCAAGGTGGGTCTTGACGCAGTGCCACGTTTTTCAGGATCAGCATGCCATGATTCAGGATTGCATCACCGTTGCCCGCCGCCTCACCGTGGAGGCAGGTCAAGTCGTGCATGATCACGGTATGTGAGGAGTCGATCCGGAAAATACGCGCATTGTTCTCACCCGAGATGAACAGGGAGTCAGTGCCGAGACCAAGGATTACCAGATCTTTATCAACAAGAATTTCGGGTCCTGTCAGGCGGATCGTATCCCCGGACAGATTGCTCGTAAAGCGGATCGTGTCTGCCGGGCACGCCATCTCCACCATATACCGGAGTGACCGTGGACCATCATTTTCCGTGCTCAGCACAGTGCGCACAACGGGATTGGGCGAGCGGTCAGTCAGCGCATACGTTCTGTGGGCAGAGGTCGTGCCAAACGTATATGAGACGTATTCATCACCCTCTGAAATGGTGAGCTGATGGTTGGGGATGATCTGGAATCCTGCACTGAAGTCGTCGATGTCAGCTCCGTTGACAGCGAGGAGATTCAGGTCGGCAGGGTCCGTCCATCCGTTGAGTTCGGACGATTTGTAAAACATTGTCAGCACCACCGAGTCGTTGGCAGAGGACATGAGTTCAAGCACCTTGCTCGACCTCTGATCGCACACGGATGCCATGACGATGGCGTTGGTGTCATTTTCAGCAATACGCAACTCGGTGCAGCCAAGTGGCGTATGAGCTGCGTCAAGAATACCGATCAATTCATTGTCTGACGTGCTGACGAACGCGATCGGCGTGCCAGCCGGAACAATGGCCTCCATGCTGTCACCGGGGTCGGACTCAACGTCCATATCTTCAGCCGTCACCACCACATTGTCAATGGCAAAACTGAATGACGATCCGATCAGCCCGTCGTTGTACCAACGAAATCCGAGATAGAACTGTTGGTTGTCAAGTTCCGGGTGCATTTGGACATACGTCCCCGAATCCGGCACACTCCCTCCGGCGGTTCCAACAAAATTGGTGATGTCGGTCCATTGCAGCCCGTCACTGCTCAGTTGGAAGGTCCCGTAATCAAAAATGACCGTCGGTTCGACGGCATCGGCCTCACCGCCCGCGATCCAGTCGAAGGAGATCTCTACATTGCTCCGGCCACGCGCGTCGAGGAGGGGTGACACCAACCGCACATTGGTAAATGCGGTGGGGTCGTAGGCTGCCGTAGGCGATCCGGGGGTGGCGATGTAGGCCTTCCCGGCCACATTTCCACTTCCATTGAACTCCCAGTGATTGCCGCTTTCGATATTGATGGCAAATTGTTGCCATCCGGTCGGGATCGAATCATTGGTAAAAGTCTCTGTAACCAGCGTCACGGTGTCACCAACGGCCGGAATGACGTCATCATCCAGGATCACCAGCATGGTGGTATCTGCAAAACCTCCGTTACTGAAGGCGATCACCACGGTATCCGGTGCCGACTCGATGACCTTGTCGTCATATATGATCACCTGGAGCGTTCGGGTTTCACTTCCGTTAAAGGTCATGGTGGTGCTATCCAGGTCAAAGTCCTCCCCGACGACGGCGTTGCCCGAAGTCACAAATGAGATGGTCTGGTTGGCCATGTATGAATGCAGGGTCAGGGCCACAGCTTTGGAGGCACTGCATCCGACCTCCTCACTCGTTTCGGATACCGCTGCCGGATTGAAGTCGCCAAATACAATCGCCGGGGAGCAGGTCCCCAGCGAGTCGCCGACACCCACGGCATACCAGGCATTGGTCGTTTGCTCCTCTTCAAAGGAGCACAGACCAAACAACACCCGCGCGGCATCGATGCTCGCAGCACGCATGTCGGTAAACAGGGCATTTGGCGTGAGGAGGGTTTCTGCGAAAAAGGTGATTTGTTCTGCGCTGGCAAAACCGATCCCACTCACCTCATAGGCATTTCCCAAGTCATTGACCCCATCGTCAGCGGCCGCCTTCATCCCTGCCAGGCAGCTGCCCGGGCTGAACGCCTGCCCAGACCCGGTGGTGAGCAGATAAAACCATTTATTCATCACGCTGCTGTTGAGATGCACGCCACAGTAGTCCGTGGCGAGGTTGGGTGCCGGACAAATTGGACCCTCGGTTGGAAAGTAGTAGGTGCCGTTGTACGTGTCTGGGTTGAGGCAGGCCTGGGGGTCATCCATCCAGCGAATCGCATACGCCCCCGGATCGCCGGGGGGGAGGCCCTCGTCGCGGTCGTCGACCTGCTCGCCGATGCCATAAGGATCGTAGTTCAGGGTAGCGTCGATGGAGTCCAGGACGAACTGCTCAATCGCGGCTGCCCAGATATCGGAAAACGACTCGTTCATGGCTCCCGATTCCTTCTGGTAGACCAGATCAGAAGTGTTGCTGCAGATCGCGTGTCCGATCTCATGAGCACAAATGTCGAGTGAGGTAAAGGGGCCAAAATCTCCATTCGGGTCGGGTGTTTCCTTTTGAGAACTCCCGTCCCCGTAGGTCATATAGGTACCGTTCCAGAATGCATTGTTGTATGCGTCACCGTAATGCACAAAGGAGATAATGTCAGCTCCCTGGTTGTCGAAGCTGTTCCACCCGTGCCGCGACTTCCAGTAGCGGGCGACGATCGAGGCGCCCCATTGCGCATCCAGTGCGATGTCGTCATTCTGGATCTCGTTGCAGGTTCCCGGATGGGGAGTGTAGGTGGTACAGCACGAGATGTCGGGTGGAGGCAGGGTGTCGAACAGCGCCTTGCGGTGTTCGACCTGAAGCCAGTTGTCATCACCGGTCTCAGCCACGGTCGCAGCCCCGTCAGTCAGGCAGGGATCGGGTTGATCTCCGTCGAGAATGGGGGTCGACAGGGCGTAGACGGCGGCAAGTGACAGAGGCAGTCCGCCAAACCCGTTGACGTTGCGAGTTTCACAGAGCACGCCACTCACTGGATCGACCCCTCTGAGTTGAAAGGTATCGACCCCCATTGAGTTGAACAACGAGGTCGGGAACGTGCGCACGCCAGCATACCTGGTCTCTCCGGTGCCGTGCTTGATTTGTGGGTCGCGCAGCATGACCCTCCCGTCATGTGCGTTGATGTACACCCGGTCTCTGAATAACGGAATGACACCTTCTATTTCAAATCGCCAGGCAAGGTCACAGCGCACGCTGTCTTCATTAAAATCCCGAACGATCACGAGCCGGCCGGAGGGATACTCCTCACCTGCGATCTTCTGCAGGCGTTCCCGCATGCCATCTTCCAGTCCCGGATGCCTTGCCAGTGCGTGCGTGGCCTGCCAGGCGTACATGTCGGCATCGATCTGCACCAGGGCAAAGGCCAGTGCCTCTTCTTCCGACAAGCGAGGTTGTATGTCGATATCGTCAAGGATGTAGTGCTCGGCGTACATGGAGCGGACACGGCCGTTCACACTCAGGACGACATAATGTCCATGTTCCACAGGGATGCCATGGAAGGCCCGCTGGTAGCGGTCGACACGTAATGAATCATTCAGTACGGCATGACGCAGGATTGAGAGTTCGTCCGGTGCGCGGAGTTCAAAAATACCGCGCAGGGCTGCTTTGGAATCGCGATGTGGAATATCCTCATCCGCGCCTGGGGCCACGTGCATTGCCGTGCCGACGAGGGCTTTCTGCTGCGCAAGGGCGGTTTGGTTGCGTCCTGGAGCATCAGCCAAAACATCCTGGGCAGTCACCGCATCGGTGATCATCCACAGGGCACAAAATAGCAGGAGGGGGGTGGGCAGGATGTGTGAGTTTAGGAGCATAGGCTAGTTCGGTCATGATCAATCAAATGAAGCGTCTCCGGTGTGCTTTCTTCACCATCTCGGCGCGGGAAGACACCTCCAATTTCTTGTAAATGCTGCGAATATGCCGGCGAACGGTGTGCTTGCTGATGTAAAGCTTGGCAGCTACATCCTTGTACGAATCACCGTCACACAGCAACTGCAGCACCTCCTGTTCGCGTGGTGAGAGATCTGTGGATGCCGTCATCCTGAAAGATGAGACGACACGGGCGGCGATACCCGGGCTCATTGGGGCTCCTCCCTCATGGGCATTCTGGATGGCTTCCAGGATCTCGACGGTCGGTCCACCCTTTACGAGGTAACCACTGGCACCGGCACATAGCGCGCCAAAGAGCACATCGTCGTCGTCATACATAGTAAGCATCAGGATGGGTACATCCGGGGCAAAGGAGCGGATCTCCCTGACGCAGGTGACGCCGTTTTTACCGGGCATGTCGAAATCCATGAGAATGATGTCGGGCACAGCTTTACGAAACACAGGCAGTGCAGCGTCTCCGGACGGAAACGCCTCAGTACACACAAATCGCTCATCCTCGTTGATGGCACATTGCAGCAGGCTGCGAATGGCAGGATCATCCTCAACAATCGTAACGGAAATAGCACTAGCACCCATGCGAAGCGATGATTTTGTCTGCGCGGGTGCCATGCGGTGTATTACCAAGATATGAATTAACGAGCAAGTTTGTGGGGTTGGTCCCTGACAGCGGAGGAGTTGTTGTCGGACCATTGAAGCTCAATGCGCGTTCCCCGGGCGGGTCTGGAAGTGATTGCCAACACGGCTCCGATCTGTTGGGCACGGTGTTGCATGTTGCCGAGGCCGTGTCCAGGGGTGATGTCTGCCTGGTCGAATCCCATGCCATCGTCCTGCAGAACGATCACCCACTGCGCTCCGACCTTGTTGATCGAGAATTGGATCTCGTCGGCAGCGGCATACTTCAAGCTGTTATTGAGTCCTTCGCGGAGAATGAGCAGGATGTGGCGCCGGATATGACCACTGACCTCCACGTCTCGCAAGGCTTCGACACGGCCGTTTTCGATAAATCTGACATCGGCCTGCTTGCACATGCGCGCGGCAAAGTCCCGAAACCGCAAGATGGTGTCAAACAGCGTATCCTGCCCCGGGTCCATGATCCAGATAAAGTCGCGCATGCCCTCGCGGAGTTCCTGGATGTTCTTTTGCAGATCGCGTACAAGCTGCAATTGATTGCCAGTGTTGGCAACACTGTTGCTGAGCCGGTCGGAGATCAACGTGAGGATCGTGATCTTGCTTCCCGATTCATCATGAAAGTCACGGGCCATTTTATTCCGGAAACGATCCCGTTCGGTGGCCTTCGCCCGTTCGATGGCACGCGCCTTTTCCGACTGAAACCAGACAATGGCATAGATCATACTCAGCAATAAGATCACATAGATCGTGTAGGCCCACCACGTCTTCCAGGGCGGGGGCAGAATGTGTATTTCAACAGACTTGGGCTCAGGATTCCAGTCACCGTTGCGGTTGGAGATGTTGACCTTGAAGGTGTATAGTCCTGGTGCAATGCGCGGATAGCTGACATACCTGCTATTGTTGAGGGTGACCCATTGTTCATCCAGACCTTCCATCATATAAGCATAGGAGGCAATCTTGCGGTGCGCATAGCCCAGAGCCGAGTACTGAAAGGCCAACGTATTCTGGTTGTGTTTGAGCACGATCCGTTGTAAGTCGTTGATATTGGTGTCCAGCGCAAAGGACGTTGATCGATCACCCGGGCTCACGGGCACGGGATCATTAAACAGATAGAAACCTGTAAGAGCGATGGGCGGGTGATAGTTGGAAGCGCGCATCGCAAGCGGATCAAATACCGTAAACCCGTCTGTGCCCCCAAACAACAGCAGCCCCGAGGAATGCTTGAGGAACGCATGCTGGTTGAACTCAGGTCCGGGCAGTCCGTCCCGCGTGTCGAACAGATCCATCGAACGGATCCCACCGTCAAACCGCATGCGGACGATGCCTTCGTTGGTACTCAGCCAGACCGTACTATCCGGGACTTCAAGGGCCGCATACACCACGTTGTTGGGCAGGCCATCTACGGTCGAGATCACGGTAAACACGCCCTCTTCGGCCTCCATGATATTCAGTCTGTCGACAGTACATACCCAGAGGCGCTGCTTTGAGTCCTCCGACACCGCCAGGACCATATTCGACGAGATACTGTAGGGCTTGTTGCGATCGAGCACATAACACGTAAACCGCTCCTGCTCGCGGTCGAACTGGCACAGGCCTCCATTGGCCGTGGCGATCCACATGCGTTGTTGGCTGTCCTCGTAGATCCGGAAAATGTACGGATGAGACAAGCCTGCCTCACGCCCGTAGCGCTTTACGGAATCCGCTTCCGGAAAAAACTGCATCAGCCCAAATCCGCGCGTGGCAATCCAGTAGTGACCGGCAGCGTCCTGAAAGATCTGATTGACACCCTCGCCGTCAAACAACGCCACGGTCTTCGGATACTGATGCCAGGTCAGCGCCTGATCCACCACACGAATTCTTGAGAATCCATTGGCCCGGTATGCGAGCCAGAGGTCGTTGTTGTCGTCTCTCGTAATATTCAAGGTATAGTCATTCAGCATGCCGGGTGTGGTCGACGTATGATAGCACTCAGCCGACCACTGGGCGAGATCCTCATGCGTGCGCACAAACATCAAGCCCTGCCTGCTGCAAATCCAGATATTTCCGTTGTGGTCCTCTGTCATGCCCAGGATAGCGCGGGAGCATCCGAGTTCGGCTGCCGGGTCAACCACGCTGTGGAAGAGTGGTGGCTCAGTCGTAAAAAGGTGCACTCCTTGGCGCGTACCGGCCATGAGGACGTCGGGTTCAACTTCCGCTACGCAATGGACAATGTTGGTGCGCAGGGACGCGGGTTGGGAAATGTCGGCGCGAAACCAGTGATAACCCTCGGTCGGTTGAAAGCGGGCGAGCCCCTCTTCCGTGGCCAGCCAGATGACACCGTTGTGATCGCGGTAAATCCGCCCAATCCGTGTCGCGGGTTGATGGTAACGGGTCAGGTGCTGATCAAACGAGTGCAGGTCCGTGGTCACGTACAAGCCGTACTCGGATCCGACATAGATCGTATCCTGGTGTCTGAGCAGGTCGGTGATGGTCTGTGTATCGTCGCCCGGCACGTCGACCAGTGCCACCGCTTTGCGAGCAAGGTCGACATGAAACAAACCATTCTCTGACGCTACCAGCAATGCTTTGCCGGGCAAGACAGTCACCGCATACGTAAACCAGTCTTTTGCTCTCAGGTCGTCCCAGAGGCCTTCGGACAGAAACTGCTTTCGCTCCGTGTTGAAGGCCCAGACCCCGTGCTCGGTCCCCAGGACAAGCGTACTGTCATCATACGTTGCAATCGATCGAATGGTATTGACCTCCATGGTTTCGGTGCCGGGGGGCGCACAGTAAAAGGTTTGGAAGCGCTCTGTATACGTGTCCCACATACTCAAGCCGCCGCCGAAGGTTCCAATCCAGATCCGCTCGCGGGCATCCTGCAGCAAACTCCAGACAAAGTTGTTCGACAGGCTCAGTGAGTCCCCGGGGTCGTTGCGGAAAGCGCGGAAGTCATTGCCATCGTAACGCAGCAGTCCGTCCTGTGTGCCGATCCACACAAACCCATCCGCATCACGCATGATGCAATTGGTATAATTGGTGGTGATGCGTTCAAACAAAATGTCCTGAGCACCGGCAGGTATGGGCAGGAGCAATCCGATCGCAAGGACCAGCAAGGAGCGAACGCACAACGAGGCCATAGTGAGCACGTATCGAAGATACTGAAACTGCTACATCAGCCGTCAACCGCAACAGGCCGTGCACGAATGCTCGCAACCAGGCCCCTCCTGATCAACGCCGGGATACGCTTAATCGACGGCCCGTGACTTCATCATGCCACGCCCGCATCTTGGCACCATGTTGCACAGCTACTTCATCAAAAACGACGGTATCATGAAACGACTTGTTCTGATCGCCTGCGCCCTGAGTATCCTGGGTGTGGCCGATGTTGACGCACACAACTATGAAAAAGGGGAGTCCCTGACGGTGATGGCGACCTCGGGACTCAGGCTGCGCATGTCACCCGAGATGACTTCCGCCACGATACACATCCTGCGCTTTGGAGATACCGTGGTAGTATCGGATACCCACGGGTTTGCCTCTGCCTATGCCGCCCGGGTCGGTTGGATGGATGGTCACTGGATCAAGGTGCGCCACGGTAATCTTTCCGGGTATGTGTTTGACAGTTTTCTGAGCACGTTGCATGCCCCGACGCACGAAAATCAGTTATGTATCGACTGCCCATCCGTGATCTTCCCGCTCGATCGCTACCTCGCGGACAACTACCATGCCGTGCATATGCAAGAGGGAAGCGGCCATCGTGAAGATGTGAGCCAGTTTGTCACCACCTACCAGGAGGGTATGACGGCAACACGCACGGCGGGAGAAGGATGGTATCAGTTGGAGGTTGAGTTTACCGGAAGAAGGATCTGTGAGGTCCTGAACCTGCTGCGTGCGATGGTCGTCGACGATCGGCTCAGACAGTCATTTGAGGACACCTTGATCTTCCATACCGGGCGCAATGGGCATGTCGAGGAAGTGGGGATCCACCTCTATCCGAATCCAATCACCCTGACTGACGAACATGGATTGATCCGCCTGACCTCGGTGGTCATCACGGATGAGGGCGGCTGCTAACAGATATTCCTTTCGGGTCTCACACACCAATCACTCTTACCCGGAGACCCTGCTTCGCGCAAGCGAAGACACGCAATGCTTGGTTTTTCATCAAATCCTGCCCCGTTAGCGACGGGGAATGGCCGGACCGCAAGGTCCGGCCTCTTGCCTTTTACCGCTAACGGCGCGCGAGCAGAACAAATTCACGGACAAACGAATAGATGATGGCCAGCGAGGCAACCAACAAGATCCACCAGGACACCGCCAGCGGAAGTAAGAACGGTGTAAGCAAGGCAAGGAAAAAAAGTACGGCAATGGTTTTGCCCTCGCGCAAGTGCACTTTGGGTCGTTGGTTCCAGCCCAGCACGAGGAGCAGGATCACAAACCCGTAGCGCAACAGACCTGCCACGAGCACCCAGATGCCCACATTATACCATTGCCAGGCAAGCAGTGCGATCAATGCCGCAAAAAGCGCATCTACCTCCAGGTCAAGTGCTGCGCCAAATGGAGTCTCCTGATGATACTTGCGCGCCAGATACCCGTCGATCCCGTCACCCGCAATGATCAGAACACACGCGGCGACAAAGATGACCGCATCCAGCCGGGCTGCCTGCCAAACCACGAGCAGCAAGGCGATCAGCCGGAACATTGTGACCCAATTGGCGAGTCCGCCCCAAGGTTTAAGATGTGCGATATGACGGTAGCCCATGGCAAACAACAATGCAAAACTCCCCACGGCCATGATCAGCATGGGATCAGGCGTACCGACAGCAATGGCCACCATCGCTGCGGCCAGCATCAGAATGGCATGGATCTCATTCCACCGGCGTATCTGCTGAATCATGCGTATGGGATTCCCTGTTCAAGAAATTCCGGCAGGCGATCAGCCGGTTGCGCACAGGTGGCCAGCAGAGATCGCATCAATGCCCAGTACAGGGCTTCATGACGCGTGACCTGGTCATCACGTGCACGCAGCCCCTGTTGAAACCCGTAGCCTTGCATGGCCTTGATCAGTGCCGGATCCTTGCTGATGAGATGGACCGGTGTCTGGAAGGTGTCGATCGGAACGCTCAGGCTGGCAGGCTGATGATCTCCCACCAGCACAAAGAGATCTTGCTCCGTCCCCTGCCGGAGAATGCAATCGATACAGTAATCGAGCTGGTAAGCGATCGCTTTGCCATAATCCTCAAAGCGGGGCTTTGACCAGAACAGCGACCGGTTGGTGGCGCTGGCACCGGCGTCATTCAGAGTGCGCCAATCCTCGGCGACCTCTTCAGGAGTGTGATAGGGGGTGTGTGAGTTTTGCGAGATAAAGAACAAAGCGTAGGGCATACCCTTTTCCGAGCGAATGCGGTCGATGGCGAAATTCAGGGCGTACTGGTCCGGCGGAGAGGGCCCGAAACCATAGAGCGGACCGCAATAATCCAGGTCATTGTGCAGGATCCAATGATCGATGCCGTAGAGGCGCGAGTATTCGGAGTAGGGGATCTCCATCTTCTCATAACCACCGAGACTGCTCAGACGATAGGTCGTATATCCCTGCCGCTTCAGCCAGTGAAAGAGGCTGTCATACGCAGCAATGTGGGGATTTTTCATCATCGTGCGGAAGATGCCCTGGTTCTTCACATTCAGCCCGTACATGACACTGGTGTAGCTGATC
The DNA here is from genome assembly GCA_033720735.1 of Saprospiraceae bacterium. GTDB lineage: Bacteria > Bacteroidota > Bacteroidia > Chitinophagales > Saprospiraceae > B8-G4. Next base: position 10,664 of record JAWWBX010000019.1, on the reverse strand, counting down.
CACGAGGCGCCACCTGTCACCGGTGATTCGGAAAGCTGGGAGCACACATGCCAGCCACCTTCGGCAAGTTGGCGCTCAAGCGCGATCACCCTGGTCTCGTAGTGCCCGGCGAGAGCAGGATGATCCATGACAATCCTGCCGTACGATTCTATCACAAGCAGATGCACATTGGGCTTGATGCGCAGCGAGACAGCCGGATCGATGTTGTAGCGCACCATGCGTTTGACCGTCAAATTGGCGATGTCATGTTTGACCTGGCGGGTCATCAGGAGGTTGCGCACCAGTGCCTGGAGTGGTGACTGGAAGGTCAGTTGTGGATACTTCTTGTACGGGTAATGCAGGATACTGAAAAGCGATGCTGCACCGATGATGCCGGCGCCAATCCATGACCCACTGCCAAACGGTGCCGACGCACCAACCGATGTCATCAACAGGATCAGGGCAGTCGACAGCACTGCAGCTGCCAGAGCGGTGAGTGTAATGATGAAGTTCCGGAGATCAAATTCATGGACGAAGATCTGCAGACCATTCTTCAGCATCAGCGCATCGTTGTAGAGCACGGGCTCCAGGTGGTACAGTTTGTCAAAGGTGGTATGGTACAGCTGATAAAGAAAACTGATTCCGAAATAGACCGTCAGGGCCAGGCCAAAGGGTACCGGGGCAATCCATGCACGCAGCCAGAAGGCGTAAGCACATGACAGGACAAAAAAGTCAATGCATACGCGAAAGACATCGTAGTTGAGCCTGATCAGCAGATGCCGCGCCCGCCGGTACCACGAACCTTGCAACAACCCGGACACGGGTACCCATTCCGTCCTGCTGAAATCCAGGATAAACCTGGGAATGAAGTAGAAACTGTTGATCACAAAGAGCAAGAGCCAGAAGACGATGACCTCGCTCATGTCCAATGCATTTGACGGCCCAGAATGTGCTCTACCTGGCGGACCGATGGCGTATAGAATGATCTGAGCAAACTTCGGTCGGAGTGACTCATCTCACTGGCAGGGGTCGTATTATGCCGTGCAGCGACAACCTGCTCAAAGGCATGTGGTGCAAGGTTGAGAAAGCGGCAGGCATCGAGCATGACCTCGCACGCCCGGGACGGATCCGCCAGGTCTTCACTGCGCACGACTTTCAGTGCGTCACCAAACACCTCCAGCCAGGCAGGCAACTTGCGCTCATAGAGGCCGGGCGCAATGAAATAGGACCGGCCTCCCTGATTGGTGGCAGCGATTTCGCGGCGCAGGTCAGTGCTGAAGTTGTGCAAGTCGACTGGCATGCGCCGGCCCGCGTCCGCAAAGCGCTGAAACATCCGGTAGTGCGACCAGGCGCGGTCAACAGGATTGCGCAACAGGAGGAAGAGGCGGGCTTCCGGAAACGCCCGTTTGAGCCGACGGGGCGGCACCTGCGCGAAGGTGTTGGCGCTGGCCTCCCCGGTCATGGGATCTTCAGCTGTGCGCGGGAAGGTCAGCTCCTCACGAACAAGCTTCCCCGATGGGCTCCAGGTGAGCCACTCCAGCCGCGCCGGGCTCGTATCAGCCGCCTTGGGGAAGAGTGCCCGATACCGGGCGTAGCACAGCAACCGGTATGGCAAGGAGCGTGAAAAGAACTGGGGTTCCTTTATTTTACACGGCAATACGCGTGGGTGGTCGAGCAGATAGCGATAGAATGAGGACGTACCACACTTGCGCTCCCCAATGATAAAGAAAGCAGGTCGCAAATATTTCTCAGCCATCAATGGAGTCACCAAAAACGCAACGTGAACGATCAAATGCGCTGGAGGAAAAGGTAAGAGATTATTACGACGATAATACGAAACTATTTCTCAAGCTGGGGGCTGGCGGCGGTACGCGCAGTATCCATCAGCCTCTGTTTATGCGGCCTGAGATGTCCTACGCGGAGGCCATGCATGCTCAACACGCCCTGATCCTGCACCAGTTGGATCCGCGGGGGCAGCCCTGTCATGTCCTCGATCTGGGATGTGGCGTTGGAGCGAGTTTGCTCTACCTTGCTGACAACACACGGGAACCGGTCACGTTCACCGGGATTACCCTCAGCCCGCGTCAGGCCGTGGCGGGACATGCGGCTGTCCGGCGTGCGGGGCTGGAACGGCGGATCACCATCCGGGTTGGCTCATTTCTGAATCTGCCGGCAGATCTTGGCGAGGTACACCTGGCATTTGCGATCGAATCCCTGATCCATGCCACCGATTTGCCGGAAGTCATCACCCAGTTGTCACGCCGGATGGCGCACCACGGACGCCTGGTGATCTTTGATGACTTTCTCCGACGTCCGGCCGGCAATCAGCGCGAGAAGCAGATCCTGCACCGCTTCAGGAATGGGTGGCAGGGCTACGGCCTGTGCAGCGTCGCTGACTTCATCGACACGGCTGTTCGACACGGCTTTTCCATGCTCGATCAGAGGGACCTGACCGGCTATTTGCGGCTCAACCGGCCGCGCGATCGCTGGATCAGGTTGATTGCCCCGGTGGCCCGGTTGCTGGCACCAGTGTCACGCTACTGCACCTTTCTGGTGGGTGGCAACGCACGTCAGTCCGCATATCAGCAGGGGCTTCTGCAGTATATGCAACTGGTCTTGCGCTACGATGCGACCACAGCTAATCCGTGATCTTGCGCAGATCGCGACCGAACAGGGACATGCTGAGCCTGCCTTCAGCGTCGATTTCAAAGCTGACAAACAGATCGCCCGACCAGGAGGCCAGCTTCCACCGGAATGTGTCATGCTGCCAGTGCTCCAGTGGCAGAGAGCGGGTGCCCAGAAACATGGTCAGACGCCCATCGTCCGCAGTCACACTGACCGTTCCGAGATAGTCATGATAGTAATCTCCGGCATACGATTCTAGGTCTAACCGTGGAGTGGTGCCGGCCAGGCGGCGCTGGGCGCGTTGTGCATTGCGCGTGTCACGCCGTGTACGGATCCCTTCGTACATGTCTTGAAAAAGGGCGCTCCAGTCAGGGCCGTTCATGTGACCGGCTGCCAGATCAAAGACTTTGTACATCAGTGCATGCCGTACTTCAGTGTGGTCGAGATTAGACAGGACGTACACCCCGAGTTCTTCCTCCGGGATGAGTCCGATGATCGCAATCGTGCCCGGCAGACTGCCCGTGTGAAACTGGACAACCCTGCCCTGGTAATCATGCTGAAACCATCCGAGCCCGTAAGTTGTCCAATGAGGATTGGTATGGCGATGGGTCGGGTAAAACATCTCTTTCGGAATGATGATCTGCGGTGTAAACAATTCAGCGAAATTCCTGGCACTCACCAGGCGCTCACCATTGACCATCCCATCGTTGAGCAGGAACTGGACCCACTTGGCCATATCCTCGATGCACGACCACACAGCACCGGCGGGCGCGATTTGATCAGCATCGAGGTCCGTGATCACTTGGATCTTACCGTCTACCACAAAGTGCGGCGTAGACCGGTTGCGTTCCGTCAATGAGGCGGCGCGCGTGGGATAGGAGCGATCCATCCCTAACGGTTGAAAGATGCGCCGGTCGATAAACGACGCCCAGCTCGAACCGCTGATCCGCTCGATGATTTCTCCGGCGGCGAGGTACATGATGTTCTGGTAAGTGTAGCCACCCCGTAAGGTATAGGAGGGCTCCAGATAGCGCATGCGCTGCAGGATCTCGTCGCTCGGCAGCTCCAGGGTGGTCCACAGGAGATCTGCATTGCCAATCCCGAGGTTGTGAGTAAACAAGTCACGGACGCGCATCTCCCGTGTAATGTGGGGATCATAGAGTTGAAAGTCGGGCAAATGGTCAACGACCATGTCGTCCCAGGAGAGCAGTCCGTCGTCCACCAGCATGGCCATTGCCATGGCCGTCATCGCCTTGGTCGTCGACCCGATGCAAAAGATGGTCTGTGCATTGACTTCCTGACCACCCACGGCTCGGACTCCATAGTTGGTTTGATACACGACGTCGCCGTCTTGCACGACCGTCATGCTCAGGCCGGGCACGCGCCAGTCCTCACAGGCTTGATTGACATAGGCATCGAGTTCTGCCAGTGCCTCGGTATCCAGCTGTGCATACGTGCCGGGAAGGATCCATGCCCAGGCCATGACGAAGATCAGAGAGATGTGTTTCATCAGGAGATCGTTTACGGCAAGATACCGATTGTCCGTGCCTCCAAGGGTGCTAGCGGATCAATGTGACGTCCCCGGCAAAAATGCCTTCGTACCCATCGACCCAGCAGATCTTGATCACGTAGACAAACACAGCGGGATTCATAATATCGTTTCGGAAGAAGCCGTCCCATCCGAGTTCAGGCTCGCTGATCGGAATATGTTCGGTGCGGAAGACCAGCTCACCCCAGCGATCAAACAGCTCCAGCTCGACGATCTCCTTGACCTGCTCGCCGCCATACGCGGTAAAGAAGTCGTTGATACCATCTCCATTTGGTGAGAAGACATTTGGAATGTAGATGTTGCGGTCCTTCCGCACATTGATCACGACGATCGCCTGGGCAGAACAACCGTTTTCATCCCACGCTGTCACCATATAGACCTGGTCATCTTTCGGTGAAGCCCACGGATCGACACAATCCGTACAGCTCAGCCCCGTGCCCGGTTCCCATTCGATGGCGACGATGTCGAAATTGGCATCGACGAAGAGTTGCACACTATCCCCCAGCTCGATCGTGTCGCGCGGAATCACATACAGTTCCAGTTCGTCCGGCTCCTCAACGATCACCGAAGACAATTGATAGGTACATCCGAGGGAGTCACGGATCGTGATCGTATAGGATCCCGCACCGAGATTGTTGAACACATTGTCCTCCTGGAAGGTGAACCCGTCAATCGAATAGAGATACGGTGGTCTGACCTCCACGATGGTCTCAACCAGGATACTGCCATCCATTTCACCTCCGCATGATACATCCAGCACAAACGGCTCAAACTCCGGAGTTGGGGAGTCATCGACAGTGACTGTATCGATCACGTTACAACCCAACAGGTCGGTGATGGTCACCGTGTATGTGCCAATACCCAGCGGTCCGGGATCTTCACTTGTCGCACCATTTGACCATGTGAAGGTATAGCCAGGGGTGCCTCCGCTCACATCAACCTCGACAAAGCCGACACCCGAGCCCGGACAATCTATGGTCGTATTTACGTCGATCGTCGCGATGATCGCAGAAGGCTCCGTGATCTGGACTGTGTCCTGGCTAAAGAACCCGGTCGTGTCTTGCAGAGTGATCACATAGAAGCCGGCACCAAGACCATTGATCGTCACCGGATCGTAGTTGACGAACACGCCATCGCCCATTGCCGAGCTATCCACCGATGACCAGGTAAAGAAGACCGGCAGGTCGAGACCAGCAATTTCGATCGTCAGATTTCCGGAAGTATCGCCCGGACAAGGCACGGACGAGCCGATCACATTGACCAGGCAGGCGCGGGTCTCCAGCATCACCACGACGGTGCTGTCACAGCCATTCGGTCCCAGGTAGGTGGTGGAGTAGATGCCCGGATCGGTCTGCCAGACCCCGTCGATCAGGATACTGTCTCCTGCACAGATGGTCCGCTCAATGATCTGCAGCACAGTGTCGACTACCAGGACACGGTACATGATCGTGCTGTCACAACCATCCGCAGTAAGGAATGACTCGGTGATCGTATCGGTCTGGGTGATCCACTGTGAACCGGTCCAGACGCTGTCGCCTTCGCAGATCGTGCGGTCGATCACTTCAAAGTACACTTCTCCGACCTCTACGTAACTGTGCACCGTGCTGTCGCACCCGCTGGCGGTCATAAATGTCCGAGTGATCAGTGTGTCGTTGAAGATCGGTATGCCGTAGAGAGAATCGCCCGGGCAAAGCACAGGGAAGACATCGATCTCGATCTCATCAGAGACCGTGAGAATGGAGGTGACCAACAGGCTGTCGCAGCCCTCCTGTGACATGAGCATATCGACGTACGTCCCGGACTCGGTCTGCCAGGCGCCCCCGAGGAAAATGCTGTCTCCCTCGCAGATCTGCGGAGTTACGGTCGTATCCATTGCGATGATGACATCCAGATCAAGGGTAATGATACTGTCACAACCTCCGGAACTCATCAGCGTGTCGCTGTAGAACCCGGCGATGCTCACGAATCCACCGCTGAATGGATAAGACTCTCCGTCGCAGATCGTGGCATAGGTGCTATCACGAATCTCGGGAACTACGTCCAGGATGGTCTCGACAATGCTGTCGCAACCAGCTACGGAGGTCAGGGTGTCGTAGTAGATACCGGGCGAGTCATAGACCGAGCTGCCAATGGTATAGGTCTGTCCCTCGCAGATCTCCACCTCCTGGCTCAATGCTTCGCTGCCGATGACGGCAAGCACGAAACTTGCGTCTGCGGTACAGCCATTGGCATCAGTGACGACGACCTGATACACTCCACTGGTATCGGCATCGATCACCTGGCCTGTCTCGCCGTTCGACCACTGATAGAGGACATATCCACTGCCGGCGTCGAGAATGGCCACATCCCCGTCGCAGATCTGGTTGGGGCCCGAGATGACCGGCACCTCTGCCTGGTTGGCCGTCACTGCAAACGCATTCGTCGCCGTACAACCGTTGGCATCTGTCACCGTAACCTGGTAGAGATCACCTGTTGTTGCGATCGTGATGCTGTCATTCGATCCATTCGACCAGGCGTAACTCACGAATCCAGGAGAGGCCAGCAGGACACTGGTATCACCCACACAGATCTCGGGGTCGCCGTCGATCTCCACGACAGGATCAACCTCACCGACGGTAATCGACGTTTCTCCAGAGCATCCCGAAGCATCTGTCACGGTGACACTGTAAACGCCGGCACTATCTACGTCGATATCCCGATCGCTGGCGCCTGTTGACCAGCTATAGGTCGTATAGCCGCCACCGACATCGAGCACGATGACGTCACCTGCGCATAGAACATCAGGACCACTGATCACCGGCACCAGCTCGTCGCTAACATCGACCATGGCCGAATCGACATACGTACACCCATCCTGGGAGGTGACGGTGACACTGTATATGCCCGCTGCCACTACGATCAAAGTCTGGCCGGAGGATCCATCTGACCATTGATACGAGGCGTATCCCGTACCTGCATCGAGTGTGCCTTCACTGCCAATACAAATGCTCTGCGGTCCGGTGATTGCCAGATCATCGACTGCTTCCACGACCTGGATTGACGTCGTCGCAGTGCAGCCCCGGTCGTCGGTGACCGTTACCACATAGATCCCCGGTTGGTTGACCTCGATAGATTTCGCTTCCTCGTCATCGCCTGTGACACCGGTCGACCACGCGTATTGGAAGTAGTTTTCGAGGACTTCCAGGGTCGTCACCTCAAACGTATCGCAAATGACCGTATCGCCCGTCAAAGTCGGTGTTGGGAGAGGTACCTCGAAGAATTCATACTCACCCGTGGCAGTACAGCCGTCAGGATCCGTGACCGTCACCCGATAAATCCCCTCGACGGATACTGTGATCTCGAAGTTTGTTTGCCCGGTTGACCAGAGATAGGACACCCACACGCCGGGCACGGTCAGGACGGCACTTTCGCCAGGACAAACCCCGGTCGGCCCCGAAATAAATGCGGAGATCTCATAATCGCTGACGTCTACCGACGCCTCACCGACACAGCCAAAGTCATCCACGACGGTGACCGTATACGTGCCGGCAGCAGACACTTCAATGACCTGGCCAGCCTGACCAGTCGACCACAGGTACGAGACATAACCTGGTCCTGCGTCCAATTCAACGGTGCCTCCCACGCAGACCTCTGCGATCGGATCGAGCTCTGGCTCGACCGGGGGCCGTTCGGTGACTTCAAAGACATCTTCCGCTGAACAACCGGCAGCATTGGTGACGGTCACCGAATACGTATCGGATCCGGTAACAACCAGCGTTTGTCCATTGCTGCCGTCGGACCACGTATACGAGGCGAATCCCGGTCCGGCATCCAGGGTGGTGCTGCTATCGGCACAGAATTCCGGGTTGCCCTCAATCTCTACCACCGGTACAGGTGATTCGTTGATCGCGATAGCGCTTTCAGCCGTGCATCCATTGACATCGGTTGTCGTCACAGAGTAAGTGCCTCCGGCAGTCACTTCAATCGTAAAGCTCGATTCGCCTGTAGACCACAGTATTTCATTGAACGGTCCGGAGATGGAGAGTTCGACCGGTTCGCCTCCGCACAGGATATTCGCCCCGTTGATCACCGGGACGATGGGTTCGAAGAAGACCACGTCGAGCTGGTCTTCGTAAATACAACCGTCGGCCGTGGTGACGGTGATACCGTATACGCCCGGCTGGTCTACGAGCGCAATTTGCGTTGTGCTCCCATCTGACCACTGGTACGAGGCGTAACCTGGTCCTGCATCGAGAATAGCGGCATCTTCACCACACAGAGGATTGACGATGACCGGATCGAGTGGATCCTCGGTGGATTCAACCACTTCCACCGACGCCGTTCCCGTGCATCCCGCAGCACTGGTGACCGTCACGGAATAGGTGCCCACCTCGTCGACCGTGATCTCGTTGGTGGTCTCGCCGGTACTCCAGTTGTAACCCGCAAATCCGGTCGGGACCGAGAGGGTGACATCGCCACCTTCGCAGAGTTTTTCATTGCCGGCAATGATGACGTTCAGATTTGGTTCGACCGTGACGTCCAGTTCGGCAGTTGCCGTGCAACCAAAGGCATCTGTTACGGTCACGCCATAGTTGCCGGCAGCGTCTGTTTCGATGCTTGGGGTGGTCGCGCCGGTCGACCACTGGTATGAGACAAATCCTGCGGTTGCGATGAGCACTGCACTATCGCCCTGGCAAATCGTCGATACGCCATTGATCGTCACTTCGGGATTGTGCTCCGACACGAGATGCAGTGCTTCCGATGTACATCCTTCCGCATCGGTCACGGTCACGACATACAGCCCACCAGTAGTCACCGTAATCGACTGGGTCGTTGCCCCCGTTGACCATAAGTACGACGGATATGATTCAAGCACCGAAAGCTGCAGGAAGTCACCAGTACACAGGTCGTTAGGTCCGGTGAGGGTCACCTCCGGCAATGGATTTTCAGTTACGCCGATGCTATCCATTCCTGTACAACCATTGGCATCGGTCACGGTTACGACATACAGCCCACCGGTGTTGACCTGCAGGATCTGCCCGGAGTCACCGGTATTCCAGACATAGAGACCAAACCCTGGCCCGGCATTCAGGATGACTGATTCTCCCTCGCAGAAATCATCCGGCCCGGTAATATCCGGTTGCAACACTTGCAGGCTTTCCACCGTAATACCATCGGTGGCGGTGCATCCGTTGTCGTCGGTCACTGTAACGAAATAGTCGCCTCCAGTGGTAATAGTGATCGTCGGGGTGGTCTCGCCGGTCGACCAGTTGTACGCTGTAAACGTGCCAGCCACCGTCAGCACACCAGAGGCACCTTCGCAGATCTGGGTGGGACCAGCGATCGCGGGTTGCTCGGGCTGGAGACCTTGCACCAGCACCCCGTCAATGGCCGTGCAGCCGTTGATATCAGTCACAGTGAGGGAGTAGGCACCAGGTGCCGTGACCTGGATCACAGAATCAGTGCTGCCGGTCGACCAGGTATAGTCGACGAATCCGGAGGAGGCTTCAAGCAGAACGGTATCTCCAGGGCAGATGCTCAGCGGTCCTGTGATATCGACTGCCGGATCCGCAAAGTTGTTCACTGTGACCTGGTCGACAGCTTCACAGCCATCAGCAGTGGTGGCTGTCACCATGTACGTGCCAGGATTGGTCACCGTCGTGGCCTGCCCAACGTCTCCATTTGACCACTCGTAGGTTGCGAATCCATCACCGGCGAGCAGCACGACAGTCTCGCCAATGCACACCGACGTGTCGGGAGAGACAACCAGCGGTGGCACTTCAAACGCCTCGACCACCTTGCTGTCTTCGCCTGTGCACCCTGCCAGTGTAACAGTTACCCCGTACACACCCGGCGTATCAACCGTGATCGTTTGCGATGTCTCGCCTGTGGTCCAGGTATATCCGTCAAACCCAGATCCGGCGTCAAGGACGATCGATTGCAGCGGACAGAACCCGTCCGGGCCGCCGATGTCAACAACCGGATTGCCGGTGACTTCGAGATCCTTCGTGGCCTCCTGGGTACATCCATTCAAATCAGTAACCGTGACAGAATAGGAGCCTTCGGTTGAAACGGTGATCGCCTGGCTCGTCGCACCCGTCGACCAGCTATAATTGACGTATCCCGGGCCGGCATCGAAAACAGTACTGTCGCCATCGCATACCAGCTGAACCCCGGCAATATCGAGTGGAATCGAATCATGGATCGTCACTTCAATCACGAGTGTACTGTCGCAGCCGGTGATGGCACCTCCGGGTATGGTATCGTAGTAGGTGCCACTCTCGCTGTACGTGACATTATTGACGGTGACGCTTTCACCAAAGCATGCTTCGGTGGTCACGGTTTCCTCGGGAATATCGTAAACGGTCACTGAGAGATTGAGGATCGTATCGCAACCCGTAAGTGCCGCAATCGTGTCGACATACATGCCTGCTTCGGTATATGCGACGCCATTCACAATGATGGTGTCACCTGCACAGATCGCCTCCTGGCGGTCCATGCTATCCAACGGGATCACGTTGATCTGGATCTG
>JAWWBX010000018.1:0-27125 GCA_033720735.1 Saprospiraceae bacterium | reverse complement strand
TCGGTCATCAGGAATGCCCGGCAGTAATCATGATAGTCTCCATGATCAAAGGTGTGGACTGACTGGAGGGTCATCCCTTCGCTAGCTGAGAAAAAATGAACACGCTCGACGGGCAGGTCGGAGATCTGGCTCCAGGTGACACCCCCGTCATTGGTTTTCAGGAACTGGCGATAGCTGCTCACAAACCCATGATCCCGGTCCGTGAATTGAATGAATGAAAACCAGTCCATCCCTGTTTCAATCCGATGCCAGGCATTCCCATAGTCGGTGGTCAGGAACGCACTGCCATCAGGCCCACTCATATATCCGAAGCCATTGTCCTGCATCCTGAGTTTCGACAGACTCAGAGGAGCAGGCTCAGCCACTGGTCTGATCAGCCAGGATTCACCACCGTCCGTTGTCTCTACAAAGTGCACACCAGTGGGTGGCGTACTGCCAAAGGACTCCCTGAGCAGGGCAAAACCACGTTGTTCGTCGAGAAAGTTGAGATACGATAGCAGTCCGTCTTGTGGATGGAGCTTCCTGGTCCAGCTCTTTCCGGCATCTGAGGTCACAAAAAGATATCCGTTTCCGTCACTCCTGCTCATCACCGCCAAATAGCCGACGCTGTCATTCACGAAACTCATAGACCTGAAAGACCAAGCAGTCCAGCTGGTGTCGCTCCAGGACAGACCGCCGTCCGTTGTGCGGTACAGGTGCCGATCTGATCCATACAGGAAGCCCAGGTCACGGTTGACGAAGTAAGGGCTCCAACTGCGATTATAGCTGCCGGGGATCTCGATCGCCTCGACATTCCAACCGGGGATATCCGGCAAGTCGAGCTGCGCCGGGCAGACATCCGTAGAGGAAAGTACCTCGATCTGGCGATGGCAACCCACCGACAGCATGATGCCGGAAGCCAACAGGTAAAAAGCAATCTGGTACTTTGTGCGCATCGTTTCTATCACAACGCATGTACTGGCTTGGAAGTACATCCAAAGCGCCCGCGTCTCGCAGGCCTGCCAGCTCTATTGATTCTCGCAGATTACGCAAATTGCGCAGAAATTCGCTTTGTCTTTTTGCCCCTTGCCAACTGCTAAAAATGGACCAGGTCCCGGAACTCCTGATACCGTCGTTCTATCTCATCATCTGAGAGGTTGCGCAACTTGGCCAGACTGAAGTCTTCCACGCAGAATGACGCCATGACAGAACCGTAGATCACGGCGCGGCGCATATTTTCGAAGGACGTGTCTCCCGTACGGGCGATATGACCGATAAACCCACCGGCAAAGGTGTCTCCAGCACCGGTTGGATCGACCACTTCGAGCAAAGGCAGGCCGGGAGCAAAAAAGACGCGGTTGTCTGAGAAGAGCAGTGCGCCATGTTCGCCCTTCTTGATCACGAGGAAGCGGGGTCCCATTTCCTGGATGGCAGAAGCGGCCTTGACCAGCGAGTACTCCCCCGAGAGCTGCCGGGCCTCTTCGTCGTTGATGATCAGGATATCGATCAGCCTAAGCACCTCGAGCAGGCTTTCCAGGGCGGTGTCCATCCAAAAGTTCATCGTGTCGAGGGCGATCACGTTGGGGCGCTTTGACATCTGTTCGATGACGCTCCGCTGAATATCCGGGGTCAGGTTGCCCAGCATCAGATACTCTGCCGACCGGTAGGCTTCGGGCAGCACCGGATCGAAATCCGCCAGCACATTGAGGTCGGTGGTCAGGGTGTCGCGCGAGATCATGTTGTCATGATAGCGGCCCGCCCAGTAAAACGACTTGCCATCCGGGACCTGCTTGATCCCGGTCAGGTCGACACCGCGCTCGCGCAGTGCTGTCAGCTCTTCAAGGGGGAAATCTCCGCCGATGATCGAGACGATCTGGATCGGGCGCGTGAGGTAGGAAGCCGCCCAGGCAATGTAGGTGGCGGCACCGCCGATCACATTGTCGACGCTGCCGAACGGCGTCTCGATTGAATCAAATGCGACGGTACCAACTGTGAGTAAACTCATGGTCTCAAAGTGAGCGCCAAAGGTAGCGAAATTGACCGTTGAGCCACCCGTCTGATGCTCGTTGTCCGGATGACCACGCATACCGAACCATTTTGACACACAACATGTTATAGCCACCGAAGACCATCAGGTCTTTATTGGTGTTGATCTCTTTCGTATTTTTGTGGACTAATTTGGAGTCACATGGACAACAAAGGAACAGGACGGATCTTTAAGAACAAGTTTCTGGAGTCGCTGACCCGGACGCATATTGCAGTGCCGCTGACGATCTTCTACGGTGCAGCAGCCGTTTTGATCGGCTACAGCCTGTACTACGGAACGATTGCACCACTCTCCAACCTGTGGATGTTCGTGGGTGGATTTCTCTTTTTCACACTGGTGGAATACCTCGTGCATCGCTACGCCTTTCATATTGATACCGACACACCGGGCAAAGCCAAGTTTCAATACACTTTCCACGGTGTGCATCACGATTACCCGCGCGACAAGAGCCGGCTCGCGATGCCTCCGCTGATGAGCGTGATCCTTGCGCTGGCTTTCTTTTTCTTTTACAAGTTGATCCTCGGATTTTACGGACTGCCCTTTGCCGGCGGGTTTATGGCGGGCTACGCCACTTACTTGTGTGTGCACTACTCAGTCCATGCTTTTCGTCCGCCCAAGAACTTCCTGAAGATCCTGTGGGTGCACCACGCGATCCATCACTATCAGGATCCGGACCGGGCATTTGGCGTCTCTTCCCCGTTGTGGGACGTGATCTTCGGCACCATGCCAAAGAAAACGAACGCCATGCAAAAGCAGGAAACTGCCGTATAAGTTCTTATCTTTATATGTAGCCCATGCGGCGATTCTTTACATACGCACATACCGATCTGCTCGGTTTTTCAGCGTCGATGCTGTGTGCCGTGCATTGTGGGTTGCTCCCGGTGATCCTTACATTGTCCGTACTGAACGGCTTGCAGTGGCTTGCCGAGCCCTGGATCGAAACGACCTTTCTGGCTACCAGCATTGTCATCGCCATCATTGCGTTGGGGCGTAACTTCCGCAACCACAAACACATTCTACGAGCCATCCAGGTAGTCGCTCTTGGCTTTGTACTGATCATTGCCAGCCGGTTTTTGCCGCATGAGACTTCCCTGCACTTTCTGATGGCCGCCCTGGGAGGGCTCACGGTTGCTGCCGGACACATCCTCAACTGGCGCCTCGCCAGAAAGAGCCCGTGCTGCACCGAGGGGCACTAGCATTCTTCTTCACTTACGTTGCATTTTCTTTTGCCGTGAATGGCTGTCGTCAAGGCATACCCTTGGGCATCCACCGAGGGCCTGAAAAGACGAACAGCTGACATCGGGTGATATCAGCTGTCGCCTACGAATGATCCCTTCAAAGAATCACTATTCGATGCGATACACGATCCGGGTGAGCCACTTGGCAGGGTCAGGCTCGGTCCCGGGATCGGTCACATACTCTTCAACTACCGGAGGGGCGGAGGTCAATCCGAAGTTTTGCAGGTAGGCGTCGATCGCCTCATGCGCTGCACCGAGGTTGTCGTAGTCGCCATAGTAATCTACCACGGCAGCTTTGGCCGCCGGCAAGCGTATGACCTCCATATCCTTGCCTTCAAAGGCACGGGCTACCGGCATGGCGGCTGCCATATCGGTTTCTTCATTTTCCTCATCCCATGAATAATACAGCCCGCAGGGCATCCCGTTCATTTGCACACCGGCGCGCGCAGCGGCAGCACCGATCCGGGGCAGGTGCGTGGCATAGAACGCCTGCATATCGGCCCACTTGACGACCGCCCGTCTGGCCATGAACGTCCGCTCGGGCACGTCCTTGTACTGGACCTTCAATCCGTTATACTCTTTGTTCATATCGGCCCGTACCAGTGAGTCGAGATTCTCGAGCCCCTTGGCAAACATCGGAGCGGTATTCTTCTCCATATTCGAAAACACACTGAAGACGCGGGCAATGAAGTTGTTCTCACCTTTAAAGCCCCAGGTGACATCCGTCCCTTGCTCTGCATCGGCGACACGCATGTACCCTTCGGAATACATCTTGCCAAACGGCGAATAAAAGGTGATATCCGTCTCGATGGAACTGTCGTCTTCAATGGCGGTGATCGTTTGCTCCCCTTTGCCTACCAGTGGTCCATCCCATTTGGAGACAAAACCGACCGTACCGTCATCACCCTCATAGGAGACTTCCATGTCCGGATCCTGATCACGCCACGGCCCCCATTCATTGCCTTTTTTCAGTGACTTGAGATAGGCAAATACCAGCTCCTTCGGCGCTTCAATCGTCCTCGTTTGGCTCACATCGTAACTCTTCGGGCCTACCATGCCCAGGATCACGACGACAACCACCACGATCAGAAGAATGATCAGAAGTACGCGCAGAAATTTCATGTACGTGGTGTTTCACCTTAAGATACGGCATTCTCCGAAATCTTACCTTTGACGCACCGAAATTCTGCATGCGCTCAGAACGTTTCCTATCCCTGCTGCACAAGGAACTGGAGGTCCATCCGGAGCTAAGAGGGTACTACCGTTTTCTCAATGATCCCCACAAACAGTCTTTCCGCACGGCCTATTATCTGCAACGGCTGAGGTACATCGAAAGGGCACTTCCGACCATCGGAGACTATGTCTGGGACTGCGGCTGCGGCTACGGCACCACCAACTTCTTCCTTGCTCTCAATGGCATCCGGTCATTTGGCAATACGCTCGAGTACTATTACGAACAGATACCGCGTCGCCGCGAATACTGGTCGGCATATGGCGACGTCTCGCTGTTCGAATGCGATTATGCCAACACCTTTGACCTGGATCCTGCCCCGAATACGTACAGCACCGTGATCGTGCAGGACACTTTGCACCATCTCGAACCGCTTGACAAAGCCCTTTTGTTGTTCTTCCGCAGCCTGCAACCCGGCGGACAGCTGGTCGCCATCGAGGAGAATGGCTCCAACATCATTCAACAATTGAAGCTCTTCAGGCAACGGGGCACCCGGCGTGTGATCGAGATCGATGACACACGTCTCGGCAAGAAGATCCTGATGGGCAATGAGAACATCCGGTCGGTACGCGCGTGGCAACATGCGTTCAAACAGGCCGGGTTTGTCTGGGACGACGGCAGTCTTGAATATCTCCGCATCCTGCCATCCGGTGCATTCAGCGACAATGACCAGGACGCAGTCATCGCACGCGAGCAGCGGATCATCGCACGCTACCCGGTTTTGCGCAAATACCTCTCTTTCGGGATCAATTTTATCGCGCGGAAGCCAGCCCCGGCCGCCCGGCGCTGATCCAAATTTCCCATACCTTTAGGACACTTCTACACGAACAAGTCTTTACTTGATGACCAGAATCCTGACACTCCTTGCCGTCTGTGCCTTGCTCGCCCAATGCACTCCCGACCGATCGATTTCTGCCGACGGGCCGGATCGCCCGTACGATCCCTGGATCGTCCGTTCCGTGCTTGATGATCAACCCCGGATCGTCACCATTGCCCTCCATGAGGACCTGTGGGCCGCCTACAGTGCTGAAGATTGTTCGCTTTACAAGGTCTGGAAAGGCTACGTCAATTTTGAGGGCGCCGTTTACAACACCCAGCACGGGCCGCAGCCACGCTCCGTTGGTGATGCCTACGTGGTCAATGTATTCAACCGTCCCTGGCGCATCACCGTTGGCACGAGTGAACTCGACACCAGGGCGCAATACGCAGGTCACCGGATCCGCGACGGGCATGCAGAACTGATGTACGACCTGTATGCCGGAGAGGTGGGACCAGTCAGGGTCTACGAACAGGTGGAAGCGATCGAGGCCGATGGACAAATGGGCATCGAGCGGGTCTTTACGACCGAAAACGTGCCTGAGGGCCATGGCGTTCTCCTGCAGCTCAACCTCAACTCCATTGTGTCACGTCAGAGTGTGGAGACCGATGGCACCTTGACGATCTACGAGGAGGAGACCCAGCAGTTTGACAACCTGCAGGTGCTCGAAGTGGAAGGTCACCTGGAACTGAACCCCAATGCCGAGACCCGTCTGGCGGTCCGTTTCGTTGGCCGGCCCACGATCAAAAACGAGTACCGGCTGTCTGAAGGAGAAGATGAAGAGCTGCCACTTGGGTACCGGCTCATTGCCAGGAGCGATTGTAAGACCTGTCACAACACCAATGTCAAAACCATTGGCCCATCCTACGTTGAGATCGCAGAACGCTATACAACGAATGAAGCGAATATCAACATGCTGATCAACAAGATCATCGTCGGTGGCGCCGGGATCTGGGGTATCCAGGTGATGAGCCCGCATCCTGACCTGTCGGAAACCGACGCGCGGGCCATGGTCGAATACATCCTCGGGCTGGATAAAGATGATGCAGGCGACAGCGGCCCATCAGGCACGATCGCTGCGGCCGACTATATTTCACCCACGATTGACGTTGATCCCGGCGAGTTGATCCCCGGTGCGATCACCCAGGTCTACCAACTGCGGTCCAACCCGCGCAACATTCCGCCCACCCCTGCGCGCAAACCGGACATGGCCGGGGTGATGAGCCATTTTGGCAACCTCCGCAACAGCGACTTTGTTGACCTGAGTGACAATTTCGCGCTCTATGCCTCGGGATACCTGCACGTGCCCGATACGGGCGAGTATACCCTGCGTATCTGGAGTGACGACGGGTCCCGCTTTACCCTGAATGGCGATGAATTGATCGACCATGACGGGGAACACGGAACTTCATCCAAAGATGTGACAGTCGGGCTCCATGCCGGGTACCATCCCTTCCAGATCTCCTACTACCAGGGTGGCGGCGACAAGTTCTTGTCGATGAACTGGAAGCGTCCGGGTGAAGCAGTGTTTGAGGTGATCCCGCAAGGTCGGTACCTGCATCACCCCAACCAACAGTTGCTCCTGGCCGGGCTCACGCTGCCGATGTCCTCAGTCAAACGGACGCCCGGTGACGGCGTTCCTCTCACGGAAGTGCATCCCAGCTATGATCTGAGCATGGCCCGCCCGTATGACTTCCTCCCCAAGGTGGGCGGCATGGATTTTCTGAGCGACGGACGGCTCGCTGTATGTACCTGGGATCCGTCCGGTGCTGTGTACCTTCTCAGCAACCTCGAGACCGAAGACCCCAATGATATTGCTGTACAACGCATCGCCGCCGGCCTGGCCGAGCCACTTGGCCTGAAAGTGGTGGATGACGTGATCTATGTCCTGCAGAAGCAGGAACTGACGCGGTTGCTCGACACCGATGGGGACGATATGATCGATGAATACCAGACGGTCTCCAACGACTGGCGCACCTCTTCAAATTTCCATGAGTTTGCCTTCGGCCTCGAATTTCAGGATGGGTATTTCTATGCCACCCTGGCCACGGCCATCGATCCGGGCGGTGCCAGTACCGATCCACAGATCCCCGACCGGGGTAAAGTGGCCAAAATCGCGCTGAATGATGGAAAGATCGAGTTTATTGCCCACGGATTGCGCACGCCCAATGGCATTGGCTTCGGAGTGGATGGTGAACTTTTCGTCGCAGACAACCAGGGCGACTGGTTACCGTCGAGCAAGATCGTGCACGTCAAACCTGACGCATGGTACGGATCGCGGTCGGTCGACTTTGAAGGTACTTCCGGGCTGACCGAACAAAAGCCGGTGGTCTGGCTGCCCCAGGACGAGATCGGCAACTCGCCGAGTACGCCGTTGTACATCAACGACGGACCTTACGCAGGACAAATGATCCATGGTGAGGTCACCCACGGTGGGGTCAAACGTGATTTTGTCGAGAAAGTCAATGGAGAATACCAGGGTGCCGTGCTCAGATTTACCCAGGGCCTGGAGGCGGGTGTCAACCGCATGGTGTGGGGACCAGACGGCGCGCTTTATGTTGGAGGGATCGGCAACCCGGGCAACTGGTCGCATACCGGCAAATTGTGGTACGGACTGCAGCGCCTCAAGTACAACGGGAAAAGCACCTTTGAAATACTCGCTGTGCGCGCCAAATCCGATGGAATTGAACTGGAGTTTACCGAGCCCCTGCAGGAAGGTGATGGCTGGGACCCGAACGACTATGACGTCCGGCAATGGCAGTACGTGCCCACAGAGGAATACGGTGGCCCCAAGGTCGGTGCAGAACGTCTCCGCATCCTGTCAGCCAACGTTTCGGAAGACCGCAAACGCGTCTTTCTCGAGCTCGCCGGGATGCAGCCTGACCGGGTGGTGTACGTACATCTGCTCGACCAGTACGTCAGTGCCGAAGGCGGCCAATTGTGGTCGACCGAAGCCTGGTACACGATGAACCAGATCCCGGCCAACAGTCCCGGCCAACGCACACAGCCCAGCCAGGAATACGGCCCGAATATTTTGACCCAAACCGAACGCGAAGCCGGCTGGAAACTGCTGTTCGACGGCCAGACGAGCGCAGGGTGGAAGCGGTTCAAAAAAGATGATGTCGGCACCAGCTGGGTCATCGAGGATGGTGCCTGGAAGTTGAACGCAAAGAAAAATGCCGACGGCCAATGGTATGTCGAGGATCGCGGCGACCTGATCACGGCCGATACCTACGAAAACTTCGAGCTGACCCTGGAATGGAAGATCTCCAACTGCGGCAATAGCGGGATCATGTTTAGCGTGGTGGAGTCGGAGGACTATTCCGAGACCTGGCAAACCGGACCGGAGTTCCAGATCCTGGACAATGCGTGCCATCCGGACGCCCGCTACCCCACGCACCGCGCAGGTGACCTCTACGACATGCTTGAGTGCAAGTACGTGACCGTCAAACCCGCGGGGGAATGGAACCGGGTGCGCCTGATCAAGCGGGACGGCAAGGTCGAGCATTGGCTCAACGGGATCAAGGTCGTCGAATACGAAATGTACAATGACGCCTGGGACCAGATGGTCGCAGAGTCCAAATTCCGTGACATGCCGGGATTTGGCAAGGCCCGCCGGGGACACATCGCCTTGCAGGATCACGGTGATGCCCAGGTGTGGTTCCGAGATATCAAGATCCGCGAGTTTGAATAGCCAATGGCTGGTGCACGCAAAAGGCAGCAAAGCAAGCTGAGTGACAACAACCGGGAGGCCATCGGCGAAACCCTGCGGAAAACGGTCGCCCGGGAACAGAAACGCCTGCGCAAACGTCAGCTGTTATTTATTCTCATTGCCGCTGTGATCCTCTTCTGGCTGGTGTTCTTCTTGCTGATTCAATGATGAGGAGGATGCGCCTGCACCTGCGGTCTGAACAGAGATCACACTCTTTTGTATTTTTCTTTTTCAGCATCAGAACACGTACGTATGAGCCTTAAGATCAGAAGCCTCCTCTCGACCATGATGTTTCTGGAATTCTTCATTTGGGGAGGATGGTTTGTCACCATGGGCACGTATCTCTCGACCGAGTTGCAGGCGACCGGCGGGCAGATCGGACAGGCCTACATGACCCAGGCCTTCGGTGCGATTATTGCCCCCTTTATCTTCGGCCTGATCGCAGACCGTTTCTTTGCGGCACAACGCGTACTGGGTGTGTTGCACCTGGCCGGGGCAGTCCTCATGTATCTGGCCGCGCAGGCTGACACTTTCTCCACATTCTATCCCTACATCCTGATCTACATGATCATTTACATGCCGACCCTGGCCCTGGTCAATTCTGTTTCCTTTCGGCAAATGAGCGATCCGTCAAGGCAGTTTGCTGGTGTCAGGGTCTGGGGCACCGTCGGATGGATCGTCGCCGGTATGATCATCGGCTATGTGCTGCAGTGGGAGGCGGCAAGCCTCTTGCGGTATACCTTCTACCTGGCCGCCGGCGCCTCCGCAGTGCTCGGCATTTTCAGTTTTATTCTCCCGCACACGCCCCCCAAGATCGAGCCCGGCGAGAAGCGCACTCTGGGTGACATTGTCGGTGTCGAAGCCCTGGCCTTATTCAAGAGCAAGAATTTTACGGTCTTCTTCGTCGCCTCGGTCCTGATCTGTATTCCGCTGGCCTTTTATTACCAGAATGCAAATCTCTTCCTCAACGACGTTGGCATGAGCAATGCCGCAGGCAACATGACCTGGGGGCAGATCTCCGAAGTGCTTTTCATGTTGCTGCTGCCGGTGTTCCTGAAGCGGTTTGGCCTGAAACTCACGCTGATGGTGGGGATGATGGCCTGGGTGCTGCGGTATGTACTCTTTGCATATGGCGATGCCGACAGCCTCATCGCCATGCTGTTCCTTGGTATCCTGTTGCATGGCATCTGCTACGATTTCTTCTTTGTCTCGGGACAGATCTATACGGACTTCAAGGCCGGTGAAAAGGTCAAGAGTTCAGCCCAGGGTCTCATCACCCTGGCGACCTACGGCGTGGGCATGCTGATCGGTTTCTGGCTGGCAGGCAAGATCTACGATGCGTACCAACTTGCCGACGGGTCGCACGACTGGAACATGATCTGGCTGATCCCGGCCGGTATCGCTGCCGTGGTTCTTGTATTTTACACGATTGCGTTCAGGAACGAGGTGATCGATACCTGACATAAATTAAATCAAGCAAGATGTCTGACAAACATGCATCACGTCGCCGCTTCATCCGCCAAATGGCACTGGGTGCCGCAGGCGTGGCGGCCAGTCCCCATGTCCTGACTGCCGCGGGCAAGACGTCAACGTTATATCGCAAACAAGGGTTTTCGGCCAATGACCAGGTGCAAATAGCGCTCATTGGTGCCGGCGGCATGGGCGTCGAGGACGCCAAAACAGCCCTGCGCATTCCGGGTGTTAAACTCGTGGCAGTGTGTGATCTGTACAAGGGCCGGCTGGAAGAAGCCAGGGTCCGTTGGGGCAGGGATATCATGACCACAATGGACTACCGGGAAATAATTCAAAGAAGTGATATCGACGCAGTGATCGTTGGTACACCTGATCACTGGCACAAGCAGATCTCGGTCGATGCCCTGATGAGTGGTAAAGGTGTCTACTGTGAAAAGCCGATGGTGCACAGTGTAGAGGAAGGACCCGCCGTTATTGCGGCGCAACAACAATCAGGCAAAACCTTTGAAGTAGGTAGCCAGGGGATGAGTTCCCTTGGTAACGAACACGCAAAGGCGCTCTATGAAAGTGGTGCCATCGGGCAACTCATTTATGCCGAAGGCTTCTGGGCCCGCAATTCGCCGATCGGCGCCTGGCAGTACCCAATCCCGGCTGATGCGTCGCAGGAAACTGTCGACTGGGATCGCTACATCAGCAACACAACCAAACGCGCGTGGGATCCGCTGCGCTTCTTCCGCTGGCGCAACTACCGGGACTACGGGACCGGGGTGAGCGGCGATCTCTTTGTACACCTGTTTTCCAGTCTGCACTTTATCGTCAGTTCCAACGGACCCAACAAGATCCAGGCTACGGGCGGGCTGCGCTACTGGAAGGACGGGCGCGAGGTGCCCGATGTGCTCCTGGGGATGTTTGACTACCCCGAGACCGAAAGCCACCCGGCATTCAATCTGTCACTGCGCGTCAATTTTGTCGACGGCACATCAGGTAGCACGTATCTCAAGCTCGTTGGCTCTGAAGGCGCGATGGATGTGGAATGGCGCAAGGTCACCCTGCGGCAAAATGAGGCCTATGACCCCATGGATGCCTTCGCTATGTCCAAGCAGGCTGAGGGCGCCGCCCGACCCCCGAAACCCGCCCGCAAGAAAATGGTGGAGGACAACCAGGATATCGTGTTCCGTGCCGAGCCGGGCTACTGGGGTGCCCACTACGATCATCTCAACAATTTCATCACCGGGGTCAGGGAGGGCAAACAGGTTGCCCAAGATGCTGTGTTTGGCTATCGTGCGGCGGCGCCGGCACTCCTCTGCAATGACAGCTACTTTGGCGACAAGATCATTCATTGGGATCCCGAGGCCATGAAAGTCCTGTAACCATGCGTATCCATGCTCTTTTCGTCATTCTCGTCGTAGCTCTCTGGGCCTGTGGGGCTGATGGCGATGATACCCCGGCAGAAACCGAGAGTGTCGATTCCACCCAACTCGAAATACACAACACCCTCACCGAAGTAGAGATCCAGCAGGGCTGGATGCTCCTGTTTGACGGGGTCTCGACGGAACAATGGCGCGGCTACAACCAGGACTCTTTCCCTGCGCGCGGCTGGAAAGTCGAAAACGGTGAGCTGTTGGTGCAAAAATCCGGTACGGAAGAAGAAGGCTATGGAGGAGACATCATCACGCGGGAGCAGTACCAGGACTTTGTCTTCTCCTTCGATTTCATGCTGACCGATTCGGCCAACAGCGGCATCCTGTACCTGGTGCAGGAGGTCGATGACACACCGATCTGGCACAACGCGCCGGAGTATCAGATCCTCGACAACCCGACCTATACCAGCATGCTCGGTGCCGACTGGATGCCGACCCACCGCACAGCGGAAAACTACGACCTGCACGCCGCAGAGGAAGATCATTGCAAGCCTCCGGGCGAGTGGAATACCGGGATGATCCGCAAGTCGGGTACGCATGTGCAGCATTGGCTCAACGGCCACCTGATGATCGAATACCACCTGCGGTCACCGGAGTGGAACACGTTGGTCGCCAACAGCAAGTTCAACGAGTATCCGAACTACGGGCAGGCCAATGTCGGGCATATCGGCATTCAGGATCATGGTCATGAGGTGCGCTTCCGGAATTTGAAGATCCGGACGCGCTGATTCTGACTTGCATTGTATTTTCGCCTGTCGTGAAATCACTGGGATATACCGGCCTTCTTCTGTGCCTGTGCGGACTGTTACTGGTGCGGTGTACCTCATCACCTGACCTGGCGGAGCGATACTTTACGATGCCCGAGGCGTTGCCAGACTCCATCAAGACCGGAGACTTCCTGTTTAAAGAGGGTATGGCGGCGTACCGGGCCCAAGAGTACTTGCCCGCAGTCAGTTTCTTCCTGCAGGTCGATCAGACCACCGTAGGGTTCGATACCCTCTCCTTCTATATCGGTGTCTGCGAAATGGCCCTCGATGAAAATGAACGCGCCCTCGGCTTTCTGGAAGCGGCCGAGGCAATGGCCTCACCAGCCATGCGTCCGCAGCTACTCTGGTATCTCGCTTTGGCGCAGATCAAGGTCTCGCGCAATGTGCTCGCCCGGCGCACTCTGGAGCAACTGAGCAAGCTCGAGGGCCCGGCTTTCACCAGCCAGGCAGACGCCCTGTTGGCAGAACTGGGCGACTGAGGTGACCACCGCTAATGCCTGACTATGACCGGTCGGCTTGCCCTGCCAGTCGTATTGAAAGCGCGCAAAACAAGGGAGTCTGTCCCGATGGCTACCGGCTCGGCATAGATGCTCCACTCTTCGAACGGGCGTGCACCATCACTGGTGTAACGGATCTGCAAGCCCGGAAAGCGGACATTGGCATGCAATGTGTCGTTCCTGACGATTGCTCCAGGCAGTGGGATGCGGTATGCCACGCCGCCAAACAAGACATCCAGCCTCGGCAGGACTTGGCGGCCGGCAATTTGGGCAAACTGTGCCCAGTCCCGTTCCAGAGCGGCGAGGCGCTCCTCACGTGTCGGCAGACTGCGCCAATCAGGAGCAGCCGCCCAGGCGCGCTCCGCCAGGGCCAGCATTTTGGGAAAGAGATAGTAGTCGAGCAGCTCCGAATCCACGATCGTTTCGCCCCACAACTGTCCCTGGATCCCCTGTACACGACCTGCTCCCTCTGGAGTAATGCGCTCCATTCCGGCAATATGATCGGGGTCGAGGGGATTGTCATACATGTCGACCGTCGCCACGGCAAACATGTCCAACGGCAGAAAATCAAACACCGTGCGGGTGTCGACATAGCCTGACCAACTCAGTCCGCGTTCCAGAGGATCCCTGTCGTAGGCCAGGTCGAAATACAGTGCCGCGGAATTACAAATGACAATCTCGTAGCCAGCATTGGCAAGACGGTACGCCATGTCCTCGCGCCCCCACCCCCAGACCGCATTCCAGACATATGGCAAGACCGGTTGCCCGATAAATCTGTCATTGATCTCAGTGGTGTTGTGCCCCTTATTGTCCATGGCCAGCACGATCTCCTCCCACCCTGCGGCGGTCAATCCGTGCTGCTGCAGGATCTCAATAAAGCGCTGTTGAAAGTAGGCACCCAACGCATTCGGCCCGGCCAGCCGCTTGTTTGAGATCCATGCGGCGCAGACCGGTGAGCCCTGCCAGACACCAACGGGTACTTCATCGCCACCGCTGTGGATAGCCAGCAGGGGTAAGCCTGCTTCGTCATGCATCTTTACCACCTCATTCACGACATGCTCGATGAATGCGTAGGTCGATTCCTGGCACACACAGATCACGTTGTCAGAGTAGTTTTGGGCAGATCGATAAACTGACGTGTCCTGTGGATCATGCAGCCGGTACCGGAGGGCCTCCTCAGGCTTGCCCTCCTGCATCAAGCGTTGCTCGCGCGCCTGCATTGCCTTGATGGCAGCACGGGCATGCCCCGGTACGTCGATCTCGGGAATGATCTGAACCCAGCGCTCAGCTGCATAGCGGATCAAGTCAATATACTCCTCCCGGGAATAAAAGCCCGAGCCATTGTTGTCCGGGGCAAAAGGATCGGGTCCGGACCCGTATGCAGGGTAAAGATGTGTGGTCTCGTCTAGTGTGTGTCCGCGATAGGCCCCGACCTCTGTCAGTTCGGGGAGACCTGGGATCTCGAGGCGCCACCCCTCGTCATTGGTCAGCGTGAGGTGCAGTCGGTTCAGCTTAAAGTAAGCCATCTGGTCCACGATCCGCTTCAGCCTGTCCAGGCTGTGAAAGTTCCTTGCAATGTCAACATGGAGTCCGCGATAGGCAAATCGTGGTGCATCCGTGATGTTACAGTGCGGCAGGGTCAGTGAGGCTGAAGGTGATGTGAGGTGTCTCAGCGGGATCAACCCGAGCAGTGACTGGATACCGTAAAACACATCTGCCGGCGCATCTCCGGCAATCCTGACTCCGTCCGTGTTCACCTCGACCGCGTACTGACCCGCCATCCTTGACCGCGCCAGGTGTATTTCACCACCAGTATTGTCCAAGATCACTTCAGCCGTACCCGCATAGTACCTTTTCAACGCCTGCTGCAACTTGCGCGCCTCCGGTTCGAATCCGGGATAGGGATCAAAACTGATGCGGATCGTACCACCCAGCCGCAGTGTGTCCGGGCCAACCGCGTAGGCGGCGGGTCGCGGAATGATCCCGATACCGGCATCCCAGGCGTCGGGGTCCACCATCGCGTTCTCGGAGAAGCGCGTGGCCGGCGTAGGCGGATTGAGTGCCGCCAGCGTGGAGGCGTCAACGCCGCTGGTTGCAAGAGCAACCTGCTGCACGTCTCCATCCGCATCCACCAGGTACATGCCGTGTGGTGCATCGCTGATCCGGCGCATGATCCCGTTATAACGCAAACGAAATGCACGTCCTGCACCCGGTGGCAGGGGCGCAAAGGAAGCGCTCGGCGCAATACGGTGGTAGTCGCCAGTGATGTGTTCCACTTCTAACGTGCTGTCACTCCGGGCCGCGTTCAACGAAGCAAACTGGTTATAATACAGTGTCCAGTCGGAGCGCAACGTGTCTGAACTCTGGTTAGCGATGGTCAGAGTGGCGCTTGACTGGTATGCCTGCAGATCAACCGATTCGAGATGCCAGCGGATGCTGATCTCTGTCGCGCTGGTGTCAGGGGTTTCAGTCTGACACGCGTGAATCATGCAAAGCATGACTGCGGTCTGGACGACTATTCTCATACGGTGTGGAAAATAGTCAAATCACGGTTTGCAAGGTGGCCACCCTTTGAAAGTGTGTCAGACCGCCCGAATGGCTATTTTGCCCGAATGAAGGCAGCTATTTACCATCGCTTTGGGGGAGACATCACCATCGGGCAGGTCCCCGACCCCGTGGTTCCCGAGGATGCCGCACTGATCGAAGTGAGAGCAACCGGAATCTGCCGAAGCGACTGGTACGGATGGCAGGGACACGACGCTGACATTACCCTGCCGCATGTGCCCGGCCACGAATGGGCGGGCATCGTACTGGAAACCGGAAGTCTCGTCCACGATTGGAAGGCAGGCGACCGGGTGACCGCTCCCTTTATTTGTGCTTGTGGTGATTGTCCGCAGTGCCATGTCGGCGACCAGCAAGTTTGTCCCAATCAGACCCAGCCGGGATTCACGCACTGGGGTTCGTTTGCCGAGTATGTCGTGGTGCGGCATGCCGACGTCAATCTGGTACGACTACCCGAAGCCATGAACTTTGAGGAGGCGGCAAGTCTGGGGTGTCGGTTTGGCACTGCCTATCGCGCGGTCACTGCTCAATCCAACCTGCGGCCCGGAGACTGGCTCCTGGTGCTCGGATGTGGCGGGGTGGGCCTGTCTGCCCTCCAGCTTGCCCATGCGCTCGACATCCGTACCATTGCGGTCGATATTGACCAAACGAAACTGGATCTTGCCGAACAACTCGGTGCCGCTGCGGTGATCAACAGCACCGAGGTATCGTCTCTTCCGGAGGCCGTCGCAGAAATCACCAATGGTGGAGCTCATGCAGCTATCGACGCGCTCGGGCATCCACAGCTGGTCGCCGACGGGATCCTGAGCGTACGCAAGCGCGGAAGACACATACAGGTGGGATTGATGGAGGGTGATCATCGTTACCCAACCATCCCGATGGCCCGTGTCATCGCCGACGAGATCGAGATCGTGGGGAGCCACGGCATTCAAGCCCATCGTTATCCAGACATGTTTCAACTCATTGCTGCAAAACACCTGGATGTCGGTCAGCTGATCAGTGATACCTTGTCACTTTCAGAAGGGATCAGGATCTTGCAGTCGATGGATATCCAGCCGCCACAAGGTATTGCCGTCATTACGCATTTTGATTGAGATGAAGACATCGAAACAACTCATCGCTTTTCTGACCGGTTGTATGGTTGCAGTCGGGATCAACCTGTCCCACGCCTGTACCGTAATTATCGGCTGGGATGGAGATCGGGTCCTTGTTGGCAACAACGAGGACTGGCTGAAGTATGACGCCAAGTACTGGTATGAAGAGCCGGGAAAAGATGACCGGTATGGCGCATTGTTGTTCGGGTTTCGCGGCAACGGAACATTTGGGCAGGGTGGCATGAACACAGAAGGCTTGTTTTTTGACGGGACCTACATCGACAAGATCCCGCTCGATCCGCAAATGCGGGAAGGGCGCAAGGCCGCCAAGACGCAGATCTTCAAACACATGTTGAAGCGATGTGCAAGCGTGGAAGAGGCCCTGCAGTACCTGGATCAGTTCTTTATCCCGTTTATCCGGTCGGCGCAGGTGGTCATCGCCGACAAAACCGGGGACTATGCGGTGGTGCATGCGAATGGTGTCGTGCGACGACGCGAGCCTGAGGAGCGCTTTGCGGTCATCACCAATTTTCATCTTTCGCATCTGGAAACCGGCAACTACACTTGCGCACGATACGATCAGGCGCACGAGCGGCTGGAGTCTGCCGATCAGATCACCGAGCAGCTGTTTCGCGAGATCCTCGACGCGACGCATCAGGATGGCGAGCAGGTCAAAACAGTGTACTCCAATGTGTACGACCTGACCAACAGGGTGGTACACACCTACTATTTGTTTGACTACACGCGACCCATCACGGTGCGCATTGCTGATCTGGCGACACCCGGTAAGGTATCTTCAGGCCCGGTGTACCTGCGGGATCTGCAGGGGGTCAGGGAAGAATACTGAGCAGAAGGGAATCGCCTATCTTTGCCCGCGCAATGCTCAGAGGCAATGTTTGGATTCCTGAAACGATGGTTTTCCCGGCAAGCAGAGGAACCTGATCCTATGAAGTACCTGATCACCGGCATCGGCAACATGGGCGCTGAATACGACGGCACCCGTCACAATATCGGCTTTGACGTCATCGACGCGCTGGCCGCCAAACACGAGGTGACCTTCAAACATGAGCAGCTGGGTGATCTGAGTGAGTTCCGGTTCAAGGGACGCACCTTTGTGCTGCTCAAACCCTCCACCTATGTCAATCGCAGCGGCAAGGCCGTGCGCTACTGGCTGCAGAAAAAGAAGATCAGCAAGCGGAACCTGCTGGTCGTCGTCGATGACATGAACCTTGAGTTCGGGCAGTTCCGGTTGCGGGGGAAAGGCAGCGACGGCGGTCACAACGGTCTCAAGGACATCAACCAGATGATCGGCAGCGACTACGCCCGTCTGCGGATCGGTATTGGTAATGCCCCCAAGGGGCAGCATGTCGACTTCGTGCTCGGTCCCTGGTCCGATCAGGAGCTGGCCGAGTTGCCCGACATGATCGGCAAAGCCTGCGAGGCGGTGTACGACTTTGCCTCGCGTGGCCTGCGGGAGGCCATGAACCTGCACAACGGTTAGGAACCCGTCAACTCGCGCAAGGCAGAGGTGATCGCAAGTGGAGATCCTGGTACATTGGGAGGACGTTGTTTGACTTCACGCAACCTCTTCAATCCGCCGCGGATATCCAGCTTGTCTTGCTCCTGGATATCGAAGTAGGGGAATCCCTGGAGATGCGCGGCGAGGTATTCCTGTTCAGGTTGCCCGGGTGTCGGGATCAGGATCGCCTGCCGGGCGATCTTGTGCAGGTCCATCACACTGCTGTAACCGGGTCGGCAGATCACCACGCCTGCCAATGACAGGAGTCCCGCGATCCCGGCTCGATTGAGATGGTCCACGATCTTGACGTTCTTCTTCATCCGAACAGTGTTCGGACCGTCCACCCCACGCACCAGGATCACCTCCAAACCCGTCGCGATCAGTTGTGGCAGCAGCAATTGCTCCAACTCCGTGCGATGTGGTTCGGGACCTGAAAGAATGCAAGCTACGCGATGGGGACGGGGGGTGTCTACTTCAAGGAGGTCCGAGAGCGGGCCAATCCACCTGATGCGCTCATCATTCAACGCCGACATCCGTCCGCTGAGCAGCCGGTCGCTATGGTCCGGAACCCACAGATAGTCAAACGGCTTGGTCCACCGGCCGATCGCACGCGTGCCGATTTGATTCCCCAGGAAATTTGAGCCGACGATCCGCAGTTGATGGGTGATCAGCGCAGACGGGATGCCCGGCAGGAAGCACCCGTACCGATTGTCGCTGATGACTGCATCAAACCGATACTCTTCGTGCAGCCTGGTCACCGCCTCGTGCTCGCGGCGTGTCGCTGTCTGCACCGCAACAAACAACTTCCAGGCATGGTGCCGCAGAACACCATGCCCATAGGACACGTCATATGTCGGCAGCTCGGCAACGGTCAACCGGGGGAACTCTTTCCTCAAAAATTTTCGCGGAAACCCGTCGGACGCCAGGGTAACATCATAGCCAAGCAGCAAGCATCGCTTGATCACCGGAACCGAGCGCGTGGCGTGCCCCAGTCCCCAGTTCAGCACAGCGTACAGGATGTGTGGCTTGGGCATCCATCCAAGATAAGACGCTACCGGAGGGTTGCGGTTATTTCAGCCGGATCTCATCGTTATTGGCGTCGTAAAACTTGTAGCCCGTGAGGCCGAGGTCATCGTTTTCGCCCAGTTTGATCCAGTGATTGTAGCGCAGGTACCACTTGTGCTGGATGCTGGGCAACCCCTTGCGGAGGTAGGCGTAAACAAAAGGATGGGTCTCGAGCCGCAGTTTCACTTTGGGTCGTGAATTGAGGATGTATTCCAGGTCACGTTCGATCGCATCGGTGAGCAGGATGGTCGGATTGACCAATCCGGAGCCTTCGCAAGTCGGGCACGTCTCGGCGGTGTCGATCTTGACTTCCGGCTTGACGCGCTGGCGGGTGATCTGCATCAGACCGAATTTGCTCAGCGGCAGGATCGTGTGTTGTGCCCTGTCCTTCTTCATGTAGCTGCGCATCGCTTTCAGCAACTTGGTCTTGTGCTCACCATTGCGCATGTCGATAAAATCGATGATGATCAGTCCGCCAATGTCACGCAGGCGCATCTGGCGTGCGATCTCCTCGGCTGCTTCGAGATTGACGGCGAGTGCGGAGGACTCCTGGTCACGCCGCTGCATCTTCGGCCCGCTGTTGACATCAATGACATGCATGGCCTCGGTCGATTCGATGACGATGTACGCCCCGCTGCGCAGGGTCGCGGTCTTGCCAAACGACGCCTTGATCTGGCGTGAAACACCGTGGGCGTCGAAGACCGGCCGGCGCGACCGGTGGAGCTGTGCAATGTCGGCCTGATCGGGTGCTACATTCGTCAGGAAGGATTTGACGTTTTGATACATCGCGCGGTCGTTGACCACGATCTTGTTGAACGACTCGTTGAGGACATCCCGCAGGATCGACGAGGTCTTGTCCACCTCACTCAGCAGTTTCTGAGGATGATGCTGCTGCACCAGCTGCCGGTGCAGTTCTCTCCACTTGTCGGCCAGCCCACGCATCTCTTCGTGCAGGTCTGCCACCTTTTTGCCCTCTGCAGCCGTACGCACGATAATCCCGAAGTTTTTCGGGCGGATGCTGCTGATCAGCACATTGAGACGCTGCCGCTCGTCTGCATTGGAGATCTTCTTCGAAATGGCGATGACGTTGGAGAATGGCGTGAGCACCATAAACCGGCCGGGGATGGTGATCTCGCAGCTTAGCCGTGGCCCCTTGGTGGAGATGGGCTCCTTCAGGATCTGCACCAGGATGGGCTGGCGTCTGTCCAGCACCTGGTCGATCTTTCCCGTCTTGATGATCTCCGGTTCAAACTGGAACTGATCGAGCATCGGGTCCGACTGGCGTCCCTTCATCGACTGGTCGGTAAACTTGAGCAACGACCTGAGCTTGGGTCCCAGATCGGTGTAGTGCAGGAATGCGTCCTTGCGGTGGCCGATGTCTACAAATGCCGCGTTGAGCCCGGGCATGAGTTTGCGGATCCGTCCGAGGAAGATATCCCCAACGGAAAAATTGGACTTGGTGCGCTGCTGGTGCAGTTCCACCAGGCGCGAATCCTCGAGCAATGCGATTTCCACCTTCGACGGTGTCGCATTGATAATCAACTCTTTGTTCACGATGCGTCAGTCAATGTCGACGACATCAGGGGATGGAAGTACTGGGCCTCGCGGTCAGGCGGGGCAGGGGCATTTGAGAGCGGAAACCGTCGTTACATGTCCTGCATGCGGCAGGCGGGTGTCATGCAGATCGATAGTTTCCGGCGCTTTACAAACAGATACGTGCGCTCCCCAATGCCGGAATGAACATGCAATGATTACTTATTCTTCTTCTTATGTCTGTTCTTTCTCAGACGCTTCTTCCGTTTGTGCGTCGAGATTTTGTGTCTTTTCCGTTTTCTACCACAAGGCATAATCCTTCATTTTTTATGTTAGAATACTATTCTTTCGAACAAAGTTCCTGATGCGTCTTCGCCTCGGCGGTCCTCCCGGTTTCGCGGTAGGCGGTAGCCAACAGGCAATGCAGGCGACGTTCATCAGGGTTGATCTGCAGGGCTGTCTGCAGCCGCGCAATAGCTCTGTCGTACTGGCCGGTCCGGATCCCGAAGCGTGCCAGATGGAACATCACGGAGGTATTCCGCGGGTGCTCCTCATTCAACCTGAGCAAGGTCTGGATCCCCTTCATGGGGTTGTCTGCCGGCGGATGTTCCGCATAACAGATCGCCAGATTGATACGGTGCTCAAGGTTGTCAGGGTTGAGAGACAGGGCATTCTGAAAACACGTCTCCGCTTTGGCCAGGCAGGCATCCTTGACACGGTCGTCAAAGGAAGCACTGAGGGCGTACGCATAGGTCGCCCCGGCAATGGCCCAGGCGGATTCCGTTTGTTCAAGCTCGGCCACTTTTTCTGCCTGGTGGCCGGCCGACGCGTAGCGGCCTCTTTCGAACCATGCGCCGGACAATTGCTTCAGCGTTTCAATCCGCTGACTGTCAACAACCGTATTGTCCACAATGTTCTCGAGCGTCCTGATATAAGCCAGCTCGCTTTCTGAGAGGCTTTCCCGGTCTTCGCGCAGGATCGCCGTCCAGTCTGCAGATTCAAAACTGAGAGCCCGTGACTTTTCTACGAGCTTTTGCTCCGACGGTGTCCGGTCGAAGCCGAAAAAGAGCAGCAGGACCAGCGCGCATGAGCCCGCGATAAATGCGATCTGCGACCTGTCCATGCCGACCTACTTCTGGTCGATTTTGTCCGTGTTGTTCTTGACGTGATCCACGAAGATCTTGGCAGGCTTGAACGCAGGAATGTAGTGTTCCGGGATCTCGATCGCTACATTCTTCTTGATGTGCCGGCCGATCTTGCGTGCGCGCTTCTTGACGATAAACGAGCCAAACCCGCGCACGTATACGTTCTCCCCTTCCGCTAACGACTCTTTCACTTCTTTGAAAAAGGTTTCGAGTGTGACGAGAACGTCAACCTTCGGAACACCTGTTTTCTCTGATATCGTGGCTACTAGGTCTGCTTTCCTCATGGTAATGACTGGTTTTGAATCAGTTAGCGCAACATTTCTCCCCTTGATCCGGAGCGCGGCAAATTTCGGAATTTTATCCTTTCCACAAAATAAAACGGACACCAATTTAGTCATTTCTCACTGTTTTACAGGCAGTTGGGTGTGATTTCGGACCTAAAAAACGGCCGGAGACGATATATCCCGATTCACCTATCTTTGACACCTAAATCGCAGCGAGATGATCCATTCGATGACGGGTTTTGGCCGGCATGAGGCGCCCCTGGGGGACAAGACGGTCATCGTGGAAGTCCGCTCACTCAACGGCAGGCAATCTGATATCCGCATCAAGTCGTCACTCCACCTCGGACAGCGCGAAATGGACCTGAGGAAGGTGATCCAGGAAAAGGCCCTGCGCGGGAAGATCGATGTGCTGGTTGAAGTCCAGGGCATGCAGTCTGCCGATCTCAGCATTCCCAACACGGACCTCATCACCAAGTACTACACCGAACTCCGCACCATCGCCGATGATCTCGGTGTCGAAGACGCACGCATCTTTTCTTCGATCCTCAAGCTGCCCAACGTCTTTCAGTCACAAAACGGCGAAATGGACCAGGAGCTGTGGGAAACGCTGGAGTCAACGACCATCCGCGCCCTCGAAAAGCTCAATACCTTCCGGGCCACCGAAGGCAAGAGCCTGGCCCGTGACCTGGAGACGCAGATCCAGGAGATCCTGCGACTGCTCGATAAGATCGACCCGCTCGAGGCCGAGCGTGAGGCAGCACTCAAACAGCGGCTCACCCAGAAGATCGCCGATGTGGATCCCGAATCCGTTGACCGGAACCGGTTTGAACAGGAAGTGCTGCACTACCTGGAGAAGCTCGATATCAATGAGGAAAAAGTGCGATTGGCACAGCACTGCAAATACTTTCTTCAGGAGCTGCACACGCCGGTGGTCGCCAAAGGCAAAAAACTCAACTTCATCTCCCAGGAGATCGGACGTGAGATCAATACGCTCGGCGCCAAAGCCCAGTGGAGCATGATCCAGCGCATCGTGGTGCAGATGAAGGACGCTCTCGAACGCATCAAAGAACAACTAGCCAACGCGCTTTGAGTACCCCTCCCACAGCAGGCAAGCTGATCATCTTTACGGCTCCTTCCGGATCAGGCAAAACAACTGTGGTGCGGCATCTGCTTGACACCTTCCCCTCCCTGGTCTTCTCGGTCTCTGCCACGACCAGAGCAAAGCGCGAGCATGAACAGCACGGGACGCACTATTATTTCCTCTCCCACGAGACCTTCCGCATGTGGATTGACGAGGACGCCTTTGTCGAATGGGAGGAGGTGTACGAGAACCAGTTTTACGGCACGCTCAAGTTTGAAGTCGAACGGCTGTGGGCCCAGGGTCGGCACGTCATTTTCGACATCGACGTCAAGGGGGCGCTCAGTATCAAGCGCAAATTTCCGGATCAGTCGCTGGCCGTGTTTATCAAGGTGCCGTCGTTCGAGACACTCGTTGCACGCCTGCGCCGCCGCGACACAGAATCGGAACAGAGTTTGCAGAAGAGAATTCAGCGGATCAAGGAAGAGCTGACGTACGAGCATGCCTTCGACCGCGTTTTGATCAATGATGATCTTGAAACCACGTTGCGGGAAGCGAGAGAGATGATCGCAACGTTTACCGGAGAAACACCACAGTTGCCAGAAGGTGATGAATAACATGCAGACATTGACGACCCATGGGGTAAAGGTCTCGGTCGAGAGCTTCTACCAGCCGGCGCACTCCGAGCCGCACCGCAACCGCTTCCTGCATGTCTACAACATCCAGATTGATAATCAGAATGACTTTACTGTGCAGCTGTTGCGGCGCCACTGGTACATTGTCGAGAGCACCGGTATCGTACGTGAGGTGGAAGGCGTTGGCGTGATCAACAAGCAGCCGGTGATCGATCCGGGTCGCTTTCACGCCTATACCTCGTACAGTATCCTGGAAACTGACCTGGGCAAGATGTACGGTACCTATCTGATGGTGCGTGCCGATACCGGGGAGCAGTTTGAAGTGGATATCCCTGCCTTCATCCTGGCCACTCCGGCCAAGATCAACTGACCTCAAACAAG
This sequence comes from Saprospiraceae bacterium, assembly GCA_033720735.1. GTDB lineage: Bacteria > Bacteroidota > Bacteroidia > Chitinophagales > Saprospiraceae > B8-G4. The sequence goes on along the minus strand of JAWWBX010000018.1, from coordinate 2,647 downwards.
TCGGGCTGGTGTGCGTAGCGCTTCGGATTTTCGATGGCGAGGAGGGTTTCCTTGATCTTCAGACCGTAGGCATATCCGGTCAATCCTCCGTTCTTGCCGATCACGCGGTGACATGGGATGATGATCGGCACGGGATTGCGCCCGTTGGCCTGCCCGACCGCACGGCTGGCATTCGGACGTTCAAGAGTTTGCGCGATCGTTGAGTAGCTCCGCGTGCGACCATAGGGGATCGCCTGCACCAACCGCCACACTTCGCGATAAAAGTGGCTTGCGTTGCGCAAGTCCAGTTTGACCTCAAAGCGATTGCGCTGACCTGCAAAGTACTCAGTGAGCTGTTGACGGCACCTGGTGAGTACGGGAGGCACCTCCACAGAGTCAGACCCCGCCTGCTCCACAAAGCGGATAGCGGAAACACCGTGAACGGATCCTTCGATCTCGAGCAAGCCGATCGGCGACTGGTAGTAGAGGTGCGACATTGTTCCCGGGTGTTTCAATGATAAATATAGATAGATTATATATGAAGTTTGCGTAAAGTGTGAGAAGAAGATGTGCCGCGCCCGGAGGTATGGCACATCTAACAAAAAAAGGCCAGCGCTTGCGCGCCGGCCGTCTTCCGCGTGGTACCTCCAGGAATCGAACCAGGGACACCAGGATTTTCAGTCCTGTGCTCTACCAACTGAGCTAAGGTACCAGCTGCCGCTTTTGAAGCGGACTGCAAATTTACACGTCTATTTCAATCTGCACAACGTTTTTGAGAACGCACCCATCACAATCGCCTCGCAATTCCAAAAGACGGCCTTGCAGGTTCCACCTAGAGCCGCTAGAAGCGGGATGGCCAAGACAAAACCTTGTGTGAGTCATGTTTCAGCAACAAATCAGACGACAATTACGAAGCGGCCCAGGGCAATGACCAAAGGCGAAAGACGAGTTTGGTTTTGTGCGCCGGGGATTTCGTAGCGGCACTTGGTGGAAGATGCACAGCCTTGATTTTTTTGGTTCTTTTTGTATCAAGACAAAAAGAACAAGGATTGCACAAGAAAGCGGCTCGTCGTGATTCACACCGACTACCATGCCAGCAAAACCTGATCGGTGCACTATTTGAGTGGACGATCTCCACTTTTTCGTTTACTTGTGACCATGCCAGCACGACGCATCATGACGCTTGCCGCGGTGATCGCAGTCACCAGCGGTTATTTCTATTTCGCCGAGTACATCAAGGTCCTCGCCATACCCATGGCGATCGGATTGCTGGTGACCATCCTCTCGTACGTGTTCCAGCACCAGATCAACTGGTGGTGGTACCAGCGCCGCCCGCCCCGGCTGCCGGGGGCGATCGACGCGCTGTACCGCAAGGTCAGTCCATGGTATCAAGGGCTGCCGAAAGAGGCGGCAGACATTTTCCGGGCACGGGTGTCCCTGTTCGTACAATCGAAAGAGTTTATCGTGCAGGGCATCGATTCCATGCCAGAGGACCTCAAATACATGGTCGCCTACTACGCTGCTCGCCTGACGATGCACCAGAAGGAGTTCCTGTTCAAGGACTACGACCGGGTGGTGTTTTATCTGCACCCGTTTCTCACGCCCAATCATCCGGAGCGGGTGCATACCTGCGAGGTTGAGCATGAAGATGGCACGATCATTCTCTCCATCGAGCAGCTCACTGCCAGCTTCATGTCACCGCGCACCTACTACGCGGTCGGGCTGCATGCCCTGGCTGAAGCCTACCAGGTGAAGTACGCCCCGAAGATGCCTGCTTTCGACCAGCGGATCTGGACGACACTCGAGGAGATCAGTGGTATCTCACAAGCCAAGATCAATGACTTCATCGGCCTGGTTCAGGAGGACCCGTGGCCGGTGGTGGTGCATCACTGGTTTGTCTATCCCCGTCAATTCATGCAACGTGCACCGGCGTTATATCGCGATCTGCAACAGGTATTCAGTACTCCCGATGCGGCGCAGCACGCCTGAACAATTCGCGCTCAACCAGAGTTGATGCAATCGGAATGTGTAACCGCTCTATGACCAAACTACCTGCTATTGCCTTCATGGGTTTGTTGTGGACGACACATGTCACTGCCCAGGTCTTCCTCGACTGGGGCACCCTCGCTGATGTCACCTTTACGACTGAGTATTCTGAGGAGTACGGGATCGACCTGATGAAAGCCGAGTTTGGCGAGACCATCAGCCAGTTCGACAGTGCTTTTGTGAAGATCACCGGCTACATGATCCCCATCGATGCGCTGGGGACCGCCTACGTGCTCTCGCGCAACCCGAATGCGACGTGTTTCTTTTGTGGCGGTGCCGGACCCGAGACGATCGTGGGCTTGCGGATGAAACCGGAATTTGTGAAGCGGTACAAGACTGATGAATACCTGACGTTTGCCGGGTATCTGCAGCTGAACGCGTACAACGATCAGTCGTTTACGTATATGCTGCTGGAGGCGGAGCGGTTGTAGGGAATCGCTGTCCGGATCGTGGAAATTCCGATAGCCCACGGTTCAATCGTGGGGTTTCGCGGTGATGTGCATTGAGAAACCGATAGCCCACGGTTCAATCGCGGGGTTTCGCGGTGATGTGCATTGAGCAACCGATAGCTCACGATTTTAATCGTGGGTCTTGTGGTGTGTAGATTGAGGAAGAAGCCGTT